>NZ_JBKQXS010000002.1:359136-425876 GCF_048545075.1 Gardnerella phocaeensis
CCACCATGATCATAGTAAGAATCACGAAGCTCAAACTGAATCACAAACTTCTTATCCTTACCATGCGTCCAAACATCACCATTCTGGCAACGCTGACGCCACCAGCCGCCACCTATATTCTCCTCTTGCGCAACAGGAGCACCAAGACGACCAGGACCGCCATGAGCATAATATGAATCGCGAAGCTCGTACTGGAGCACAAACTTCTCGCCTCCATTAGTCCATGTTTCACGACGACCAGAACTCTTTACAGTCCAGCTACCATAGTTTCGCGTTTCTCCAGAAGGATTAACATTAGTAATAACGTTACCAAACTCAGATACACCGTTAATTTCGCCGCCATCAGCCATGCCGAATGCGTTCAAATCAACGCGACCATCAATTCCGTCAACGCTGCCGTCGGAAGTGTACTGCCATCCGCGCAACGCTGTAGAAATAGGGAATCCTACGCGAGAACCGTAGCTAGCAACCCAGCTTGTACGTTCGTGAATATACTGAGAATTTAATGGTCCTCTCAAATAATTTGCATAAGAGTAAACGCCGAGCTTATTGTAGCCTGCAGAAACTAACTGATTCCACCATGAAGCAACAATATCCTGGTAAACGTATGGGGATGTTGGTGGTTTATGACCACTCCAGCTCCACCTTTCCAAATCGTAATAAACAGGATACGTTAGATCTTGAGGGCTTACTCCAGCACCCCTTAAAAGATTTACAATGTCTGCACCTTCAGCAGCACCATCTTCAGCTTTTTCAGCATAAGAATACATGTAAATGCCAAATGGAATACCAAGACGCTTGCATTCGCTAATATTGCGCAAAGCTTGCTTGTCATAGCCATTATCCCAGCCATAGCTAATACGAATAATCGCACCATCTACTCCAGAAGCTTTTACAGCATCCCAATCAATTTCTTTTTGATGCTCAGAAACATCAATAACCGCCTTAGCGTTATTGACAAACACATCATCATTTCCATCGATAAAAGCCGAAGTACCATCGCCATCGCTCCAGTGTGCACCATACTCATTATCGACAAACGAGCTCTGATACACAGTGCCAGAATGCGATTGAATAATAGGCATAATGACATTTTTGGTATGCACATTAGAATGCACATTTGCATGCACATTAGTACGCATATGTTCAACCGATGAAGATTTTTGCGGCGCAACGACATTCATAGTGAAAGCAGTAGCAGCCGACACTAATCCAACTAATACACGTACGATAATCTGTCCCACGAGTCCTCCAGACATGTTTTTTACGTGTTTCTTCGCTACTACCATAGCAATAGCACCCTAATAACAAGCATAAATTCAATGAAAATGTGAAAATAATATGTAAAATATGCGATTTTTATAAAAAATTGAAATAAAAGAAATGCAAAAAACAAATTGCAATAAAGAAATTACAAAAAACAAAGCAAAAACAAATTACAACGCACAAAGCAAAAATAAAAAATGGAGCGGACGACGGGAATCGGACCCGCGTAATCAGTTTGGAAGACTGAGACTCTACCATTGAGCTACGTCCGCAATTACGCACTATATTCGCACGAAATATTCACGCACAAATATCGACTCGTTCAAGTATACAGATGCTTGTGACATTGACACAAGAGCGCCAAACATATTTTTCTTTTAATTCAATTCTTCTATAAGACTTCAAGCATTACAACAGATGATGCGAAAGCTGAATTATCGTCTAATAATCCGTCATGGCTGAGCGAAATATGCCAACGGATATTAGCTACGCGATAGCTATTAGCTATATGCTCGCTACTATCCACGCACTCGCTGTGCGCACTTAAAAGCGATTTTACAAGTTGCGAATGCACATCTGCGCTGAGAATAACTCGTGGGCAACCATGGGAATCGTTAAGAATCTCAATACTCGCCCACGGCATGTTATCTAAAGTATACGGGTAAGAGATATTTGCTGTAGACAACGCCTCAGACCACGCTTTAATCACAGCTTCTTTACCAGCCCAACGTGCTGCAATATGTAAAGCTTTTTCATCATTCTTAGCTTGCGCACGAAGATCACATTGCCGAAGCTCTCGCACAGAAAACAGAGCACGCCAACCGTTGCCATCCTGCATCTGCTCAGCAAACTGCGCAACGTTTACTAAGTCGTGCCCTATTCCTGCAATCATATACACCTACTTTATACGCGCCTGTAAAGTTTCTGCCGTTTTTTGGCGCGGAAACGACCTTTATTTTACACAACTGTAAAGTTTCTGCCGTATTAAGGCGATAAAACGACCTTTATTTTACACGCGCGTAAAATTTAGGTCGGATTTAAGATAAAATCCGACCTTTTCTTTACATTTGCGACTACTTATACCTAGCAGTAGTATCCGTTCGCGTTAAGGCGAGCTTCAGGATTAAGCAGCATCGCCTTTTCCGCTTCGTGACCGTCGTAGCGAGTGCCATCCGGAAGGCGCGTGCCATCCTTCAGCAAGTGACGATTCTCAACAGGCTCGAACAAAGCAGATCGACCCATCATGCCTTCCTCAAATCGCCTCTGGCCTGCAGCCAAACGCGCATTTGCCTTGTTACGCCAATTCTTAAGAGCATCAGAACCGGCGCTAGCAGCAACAGCAGCTTCAAAAGCACCAGGATGAACCAATGCCACAAATCCGCTAACGTGACCGAAACCGAGCGAAGTTGCAAGAGCAGCCTTCACTGCACAAGAGCCTGCACCATCGCCAATGCGCATCGGCTCACGC
Source organism: Gardnerella phocaeensis (assembly GCF_048545075.1). Taxonomy (NCBI): domain Bacteria; kingdom Bacillati; phylum Actinomycetota; class Actinomycetes; order Bifidobacteriales; family Bifidobacteriaceae; genus Gardnerella; species Gardnerella phocaeensis. Next base: position 361,871 of record NZ_JBKQXS010000002.1, read on the forward strand.
AACCAAACCATGTGGTCGTCGCGCGCAAGCTTAGGATCCACGCAGTCAAGCGATGCGTTTCCAGGAATTACGCCACTTCTAAACAGTTGCGTCAAACCGTTGATTTGGAAGATGCACGCGCCGCCCTTTGCGTGTCCGGTCAGCGTCTTTTGGCTGATTACGAACAGTGGATTGCCGTCCGTGCGCCCGATTGCGTGCGCAAGAGTATTGTGCAACTCGGATTCGTTTGGATCGTTTGCATTCGTAGACGTATCGTGCTTAGAAACCACAGCAATATCGTCCGGAGTAACGCCGAGAGCTGCCAAATCGCGCACGAGCTTAGACTTAGCTCCACCCATGCCTGCAGCCAAAGCACCCAAGCCCGGAGCAGGTATAGAAGTATGAATGCCGTCAGCATACGAATGAATGAACCCGACTACGCCAGCAACAGGCAAACCAAGCTTCAAAGCAATATCGCCGCGCGTAACCAAAATCGTACCGCCGCCTTGTGCTTCAAGGAAGCCTCCACGTCTGCGATCGTTTGCGCGAGAGAAGAATCGTGGATCGATGCCCTTCGCATACATTTCTTCGCTATTGGCAGTTGCGTTCATGTTGCCGAAGCCAACCACGGATTCCACACCGATATCGTCAATTGCGCCAGTTACTACGAAGTCAGCTTTGCCAAGAGCAATCTTATCGACGCCTTCCTCGAGCGAAACCGCTGCAGTTGCGCATGCAGACACCGGCTGAACCATATTTCCATAGCCGCCGATATAGGTTTGCATTACGTGAGCTGCAACAACGTTTGGTAGCGCTTCTTGCAGTACGTCCGTAGGAATTTCGTGGTTAAGGAAGCGATCCAAGTACAGTTTTCGCATTGAGCTCATGCCACCGAAACCGGTTCCTTGCGTGGAAGCAACCATTGACGGATGCACAGATTGCAAAATCTCCGAAGGTGTGAAACCGGCGGAAATGTAAGCATCCACTGTTGTGACGATATTCCACAACGCAATCGTGTCAACGCTTCCAACCATCGAAGCTGGAATGCCCCACTTTAGCGGATCGAAGCCCTTAGGGAATTGTCCACCGACAGTTCTGGTCATTGCAGCCCTACGCGGCACGCGAATCATAGAACCTGCCTTGCGCGTAACAGTCCATTCGCCTGATTCTGCATCGCGAGCAATCTCAGTATGCGATTCGTCAAGTGCCACGTATTCGCGCGCAATTGTTTCTGTTGGAACGCTGAAACTCACATCGTGATCGAGGAAGATTTCTGCTTCTTCTTCGTTTGCTCCATCCTTGTAGTCGCCGCCCATGCCGGTTTCGAATGGTCGAATACCGGAACGTGCCACTACTTCATCGCGATATTTCTCTGCAATATCTTCTTCTGGAACAAGCGTGCCTTCAGCATCGTACCAGCCTGGCTTTGGAGAGTCTTGCCAAGTAAGCAAGCCCATATTCCAAGCCAATTCCAGTACTGCTCCTGCAGAAAGCTCCACGGATCCGTCTTCGCGAATTCCAAGTTCTGCTTCGAAACGAGTACGCCCGGAACCCCATGGCCCAAGCTCGCCAACGGAGACGATTACAATTTCGTCTTCTGGACGCGCTGTCACATTCTTCCAATCAGCCAAGTTGACTCGTGGCTGAGTTGGAACGTAAGGCGTTGGGAGTGCTTTGTTGGTTGATTTAGCAGTTGATTTAGCGGTTGATTTAGCAGCAGACTCGCCAGATTCTGCAGCTTCCGCAGCTTCTTCTGCTTCTTCCGCACGCTTTTGATCTTCCAACGCTTCTGCACGAAGAGCATTCAAATCAAGAGGCTCCTTGCCTAATCCGCCCGTAAAATCAACATCCAAAGGTGCAATTGCTGCCTGTTCGCGCGCCTCGCGAGTGCACAAATCAAGCAAACGATCTGCCATTTCTTGCGTAGAGTAGGTAGTTAATCCGTGACGCTCAACTACAGCCACAAGCGGATCATTTCCGCCCATTAAGCCAGTTCCACGCACCCATCCAATCTTAGGATGCGCGAAAGTCACGCGATCCGACCACACACTTTCCGCATGCGCACGGTTCACAATCGCATCGAAAGCGCTCTTGACTTCGCCATAGGCACCGTCGCCGCCGAACATACCGCGATTTGGAGATCCAGGTAACACAACGTGCATACGATGTTGCACATCCGTATCTGCTCCAATTTGCGCAAATCCAGCGATTGCACGCTCCACTCCCCACAGCATTAAGCGAGATTGCGATTCAAAAAGCGAACCAGAATCAGCCAAAGTACCGTGAACTGGAGGCGCTGCAAACGGGAAGAACATACTCGGCTCGTACGCAGGCTTCAAAATCGTAGTTGTTGCGCCGCTAACTTTCTTCGAAACTGTGCCAACCCACTTTACAAGCGCGTCGACATCGCGGTAGCTAGACAAGTTTGCTGGAACAAGCCACAACTTTGCGCCCATTTGAGCGTTTTCGCGATACGCTTTCTTTGCCCAAGACTTAACGCTCGGCTTGAAACTGTGCGAAGTTGCAATAACCGTAGCTCCACCCTTAAGCAAGCCCGTTACTACGCGAGCAGCAATCGAGTTAGGAGCAACGCCTGTAACTACTGCAACTTCTCCTGCAAAACGAGTTGCTTGAGCAGTATCAGCGTTGTTTTGCGCAAGTTTAGTGCGAGAATCGCGAGCAATACTATTAAATATTGTTGCAAGATTGTTTAATTCGCGAGATTTAGAAAGACTTGCAAACCACTCAGCTTCCGAAGCTACTGCTTCCCCGGCACCGAGGAAACTACCAAAATCATTTAAGATTTCAGAAACTTCATTTACCTGAATATCAACATTCTTTCCGGCATACTTGTAGTACAAGCGAGCAACGTCTTCGCGAGCAGAAGCCCAGCGGTCGTCGAAAAGAATCGCCTTTCGCTCATCAAATCGAGGAGCCACTTGCTTTGGCCAATCCGCACCTAATTCTGCTTCAACAGCAGCTACAACAGCAGCATTTTCGTCACTTTCAGTTTCTGCTTTAGGAGCTTCAACACCAAGCTTTGCTAACACAAACTTAGCTGTTGCAGCAAGTACGCCGTCTGCGCCAACAACTTGCTGCGCAAAAGCGTCAAGAGCTGCAGAATCAACAACAGCACCACCGGCTGCGCCAGCAGCGCCAGGCTGAGAAACGCTAACGCCGTGAGCTTGTGCAACTTGCTGTATAGCCGAGTCGATTAAAGCGTCGGCTGCAGCAGTATTCTTTGCAGGATCAGTTGAAAGTTGCGCAAGATTTTCACCGCGCACGCTAGCACCTTCACGCGTTTGCAAAACCAGAGCCGCAAGCACGTGCGCACGCCAGCCTTCGCCAAGCTGCCAGACTTCCGAAATACGCTTGTCGATTTGCGCTGGCTTCACACCTGCAGCACCGAAAAGCGCACGCAAACGTTCGCGCACAATATCGGAAAGCACTGCACCAAAAGCCTTGTAGCGAGGAGCAACCGAATCCACAAGCTTTCGCAACGCACTCATTGGAGCTTCTGCAGCACCGTCCACGCTAGCCACGCCAAGCTCGGAACTAATATCCATAAGAAGCTGGTTTCTGCGCGAAGATACGCCGTTTGTGAGCGTATCAGTTGTATCAGTGTCGCCGATTTGGTCAAGACGGATTTTTGCACTATACGCAATAAGCATTGAGATTGCGTCAGATGCTTTGAATGGCAAGTCTGCTACAGGTCCGCTTGCTGCTGCATTAGCTGCAGGAGCAGAAGCCGCAGGAGCAGCAGAGGCAACATTTGCGGCAGGAGCTGCAGGAGCAGCAGTCACATCAGCAGTGCTACTTGCTTCTTGACTATCTTCCTCAGTAAACACTTCAGGCACAAGCGAATCCGTGTCAGTCATATAAACGCGGCCTTCATCACGACCAACGTTGTAAACAGTCACTTTTTCGCCACTAAACTCCGGCAAAGCAAGAGTTTTAGCACCAAGATTTGCCAAAGTTGGCGCGTTTCCTAAACCAACTTCAACATACTCTTCAACGCCAAGACCACCGCGAGCGCGATCGGCAAACATAAGAGCCTGCGTTTCAATCCAGCGAACTGGAGAAGCAAATTGCCATGAAAGCAATTCGGTAAGCAACAAACGACCGAGCTTTTGCTCATCAGCAGCGTAAGACTGCCATGTAGTTTCATCTTCCAAAGCTGCTTCAATGCGCTCAGATGGCACAACATCCAAAATCTTTTGCGCAAATTCTCGCGTAAGCTCAAACGGGCAAGCCACAAGGTTTGGAATATAGCGGTCCACAAGCACAGAGTAGTCAATATACTTTGGCAGAAGCGAATCGAGCTTGTCGCGGAATTCCGGCACGCCCTTTCGAAGAATTCGAGAGTGGAACGGCACGTCAATTCCTGGAACAAACATGAATGGAGGCTTGCCACCATACTCCTTAGCGCGCTTAGAAGCGTCTGCAGCCAATGCCTTCAAGCCCTTAATAGTTCCAGCAATTGCGTACTGCTGACCTGCCAAGTTGTAGTTTACAATTTGCAAGAATTCGCCAGTAGCCTTGGAAATACCATCAACGTAAGCGTTTACGCCTTCGTCTGATACTCCAAACTGGTTTGGTCGAAGAGCACCCATGCGGTAGTTCGAGCGACCTTGTGCATCGCGCTCAATCAAGTGATGCATTGTAGATCCGCGGTGGAACACCAATTCAAGCACAGTTTCGAGCGGAATAATTTGCGCGAAGGAGCTCAAAGCATTGTACTCACCAAGCGAGTGTCCTGCAAAGTAAGCAGGCCAAATATCGCATCCTGCTTCACGCAAACGCGCGGTTTGTGCAAAGGCAACTGTTGCGAGCGCAACTTGCGTAAATTGCGTTAAGTTAAGCAATCCTTCAGGATGGTGATAAGTTACGCCGTGAGCAGTAAGTTCCTTCGGATTATCGCGCACGACTGCGAGGATTGAGAATCCAAGCTTTTCGCGAGTAAGCTTGTCTGCTCGCTCCCAAGTATCGCGCACTGCAGGCGACTTTGCACGCTCATCCAGCGACATTCCTTGCTTTTGAATACCCTGACCTGGGTATACGAATGCTGCGCGTGGAGCGCGAGTAAGCGCGCTTGCTTTAGACACGATTTGCCCATCAACTCTGCACGTAACTTCCAAAGCAAGTCCGCCGCGACGAACTTTTCCAACGCGTTCAACTGTGATTTCTACTTCGTCGTCAAGCTGAACCATGCCGTACATGTTGTATGACCAGCCAATGAGCTCGTAGCGAGCACCTTTTTCATCAACTGCTTGAGCAACATGTTGAGCTGTTGCGGAAAGCCACATACCGTGTACAAGAGGCGCAGAAAGCCCGGAAATTGCAGCACCTCGCTTAGAAGTGTGGATTGGGTTGAAATCTCCAGAAGTACGCGCGAAAGCGGTCATATCGTGAGGAGCGCGAACTACTACTCTGCGCAAAGCTCTGCGAGGCGTATCTTCAATTTCGTATCCGTGCAATCCTGCAGCTTCGCCATATTGCGCAGCTGGAGCAGGAAGCGCATTGCTGAAGCTTCGTCCACGAATAGCAAAACGCTCGGTTTCGTGTGCAAGTCGCGTGCCGTCAGCCGCAGTATGCACTACGTGAATAGTTACCACGCGTCCGGAAGCGGATTCTGCATACGGCTCAGCCCAGCCTAGTAAATTAATTCGCTTATCAACATACTTGCGGAAATCTTCGGCATCGACGTCAAGCTCTACTAAATGGTCTAGGTGAACAGCGTTAAGCAGACCCTCAATAATCGGGTAGCCATCAACCATTACGGAACCCAAAGCCGAGTAAATAGTTGGCCAAGCAGGACCTACTAACGCGTCTGGCACAATGCGAGAAGCAAGCAATCCATCTGGAAGTCTTCCAGCAGTAGCAGACTCGTGATCAATTCCAAGATTTCTCGAGAAAGTATAGGAAGAATGAACCAATCCAAATGGGAAATCTCTATATCCCTCTTCCAGCAAATCTTCCGGCAATTTCGCCAAACTGCCATCTTCTTTTACTGTTTCAACCTTAGGCATAGCGTCAAGCACATCGCCAGTAATCGCAGTATTTCCAATACCTGCGGTTGCTGCAAGCATTTCGTACACGTGCTTTGGCAAGCGCTCGCGGTCTACTACTGGTATGCTTCCAGCTTGACTTGCGTCAACAGTTAGCGGAATTACAATATCTCGTACTGCATGCTTGCGTTTTGGCGAGTTTGCAGCGTTTTTTGTAGAGTGTTTAGCAGCATTCTGTGCTTCCTGATTTTCTTGATTATCCCAGAATGTATCTAACTTAATATCTAAATCAAGCGAAATTACGTCATTATTAGTAGAAGTTACTGTAATTACGTAATTTTCGTCTCCTAAAGACGTTCCGTAAGCAGGGTTTGCAGTTACATGACCAACCCAAGAAATATTCGGGCATGCACGCACGTAAGCTTCAACGTTTTTAGCATCAGCAATCTGACTAAAAGCAGATTTTGAAGACTTGCTTGCAGCGTTTTCCTTATTTTCTGCTTCTACTCCAGTTTCCGCTCCAGATTCTGCACGATTGAGCATAGCTGCTTCAAAACGTCCTAGAATATCCGCAATCGGCTCATCCATAGTCGTAATTCCAGCCACGGAAATCGGTCCTGGAATTACGCGCACAGCGTCTGCCGAGTAGCGCGAATCTTCTGACTGCCAAAGCTGATCTTGACCCCACCAACGCAACAAATCGTTGTCAATAACTGGCACGAATGGCATTGGCTTCGGGTATTCGCGCACTAAAGTTGGGAACCATGCGGCATCCATTGGCACAACGTTCATCTCGCGAGCTTGAGGCAACGCATCAATCAGCGTATATAAAGCAGCTTGAGGGTGCTTAGAAACTTCTTCAATAGAAGGCAGAATAGAAGTAAATTCGCCTGAATCTTGATTAATTAAACGCGCTTCAATACGCTGCAACAAATGCATGTAGCGATCTGCGTAAGTCGGATCCACCCAAGGGTATGCCAAATCTAGGAAACGTTGAGCAAATTGCAAGTAAGTCATGCTTTCTACGTCACCAAAATATGGCTTTGCAGTAGAGTTAAGTGCTTCGATTACTTCATCGCGACGTGATTCAAGCTCTTCAGGATGTTTCATCATATGAACGAGCAATCTACCGCAGCGAGCAGAAGCGTTTTCTAACTCGTAAATATCTGCATGCAAATGGCTTAAACCACTCGTCACACCACCAATAACTTTGCCAGAAGGCACCCAACGCTCACCCATTGGCGCGAACGGATCCTCATCAAAACCTTCAATGCTAGAAGATTTCGGCATCGCAATACCCGGAGTTTCCACAAGCATACGCTTTACTTCAGGGCTTGTATGCGCTTCTTTTGCTGTCATTGCAGCTGTGCCAATCATTACAGCATCAACTGGCATATTTGGCAAACCGTATTCATTCGCCCATTCGCCAGAAATGTAGTCTGCAGCACGCTCAGGAGTGCCAATACCGCCGCCTGCAACAAGCACCAAATTTTCGCACTCGCGCACTTGCGCGTAAGTTGTCATAAGCAAATCGTCAAGAGATTCCCACGAATGGTGACCGCCTGCAGCACCGCCCTCAACCTGCACAATAATCGTGGCTGGAGCAACAGCCTTAGCAATTCGCACAACTTGACGAATTTGGTCAACTGTTCCTGGCTTAAACGTTACGTAAGGGAATCCATCAGCTTGCAAAGATGCTACTAATTCCTTAGCTTCGTCAAGTTCTGGAATGCCTGCAGAAATAACCACGCCATCAATAGGAGCTCCCGACTGCCTCTTTTTTGGCACGATTCGCTTCGAACCAAATTGCAAATTCCACAGGTAACGATCCATAAACATGGCGTTAAATTCAATAGTTGCGCCTTCGCGAAGCTGATTTTCAAGAGACTTCATATGACGATCGAAAACTTCTGCAGTTACTTGACCGCCTCCAGCAAGCTCAGCCCAGTAACCAGCATTTGCTGCTGCAGCAACGATTTCCGGCTCTACTGTCGTTGGTGTCATTCCTGCAAGAAGCACAGGAGCTTTGCCTGTAAGCTTGCTAAATTTAGTAAGTACTTTGCGTCCTGCAGGCGTGTTGATGACTCTAGGCGCAAAATCAGCCCAGCAGCCCGTACGCTCTGGCTCAGAAGCAGAGTCAGCTGTTGAAAGCTCTGCACGCGAGCGCAATGTAGCAGCCTCTACTATTCCAGCGCCTGTTCCTTGCACAAGCACTCCAGTAAGCTTTCCGAGCACTTCGCTAGGACCCATGTCTAAAATCCAAAGCGAGCGCGCGTCGTTCTGCTCCAAAACTTCGCCAATTTGCGCAGCCCAATCAACAGGAGTTACAAGCACTGCATCAGCCAATTCGCGAGCAACTGTAGTGTTCAAGCCGGCCTCATTTGCCCACTCTACTACCTGCTCAACTGCAGATTGAAGCATTGGAGAATGGAATGGCACTGTAACATCCAAATATTCAGCAACTGGCGCAAATACAGCTCCACCGCGAACTTTCATTTCGCGCAATTTTTTCGAACGCTTTGTTTCTTTTTGCGCTTCGTTTGCAACAGCTTCCATATCTTCCGGGTATCCTGCAATAACCACGTGATTGTAAGCGTTTTTAACAGCAATTGACACTTCACCGCGCGTGCGCTCTACGCGTGAAATTAACGCTTCTGCCTGCTTTTTAGTAACTCCTTTAAGTGACAGCATTGGCGTGTGCTCGCCGTCACCAGTAATTTCAAGCATGCGAGATTCGCGATCTCCTGCAGCTCCAATTAAGTAGGCAATTGCAAGTAATTCTTCGATTTGAGCGCGAGCCTTCTGCCAAGACTTTGCTTTTATGCGAGCTTTTACCATTTCTGCTGCGATTACGCCTTGAGAATGACCCAAAACTGCGCACGGCTTGTTTACTTCAAAGTTGTATCCAAGATTTGTTAAGTCGCGCACTGCACCGAACTGTGCAAGCGTAATTCCAGGCACGCTAAGAAGCGCGTTTGCAGCGTTAATATGCTTATTTTCTAGCGCATCAAACACGTTTATGTCGCCGCCTGCATTTGCTAAAAGCTCAGAATAAATTGGCGACAGCAAAGCTTTTGCGCCTGCTTCATACTCGTGAAGTTCCGCGTTTAATTCTTCGTCTGAACTAAGCTCGCGCAAAGAGTCAACCCACGGAGTTGACTGACCTGCAAACACGAGTGCATGCGGATTATTAGCGAGTTGGTCGAAAAAGTATGTTGTCATGATGTTTCCTTCTCGTCGATTTGTATAAGTTTTATAAATTCTGTAAGTTTTGTAAGGTTTATAAGTTTTGTAAGTTCTATAGTTTTTAGTTATATGTACTTATCATCCCTATAGTTTTTAGTTATACGTTTGATAATTCCTATAATTTTTATAAATCTGCTTACATTGGCTGATTTCCGTGATGCTTTCCAGTTCTGAAAACCCGCTTTTTACTGCGCAAAAGCTTCAATGAGCCGGCAATCATATCGCGAGTCTGCTCCGGGTCAATCATTGCGTCAATCTGACCAGTTTCCAACGAAAGATTTGCATTAACAGTAGTCGCCTCATACTCGTCAACCAGCTGCTTTCTAAGAGCAGCAACGTCTTGCCCACGCTCTTTAGCTTTTTGCAAATCCTTGCGGTGAATAATATTCACAGCGCCTTGCGCACCCAAAACCGCAATCTGGCTGGTTGGCCACGCGTAATTTACGTCCGCACCCATCGACTTGGAACCCATAACGATATAAGCTCCACCGAAAGCCTTGCGCAAAATAACTGTAACAAGCGGAACTTGCGCATTCGCGTACGCATAAATCACTTTTGCACCTCTGCGAATAATTCCTGCGTGCTCTTGATCCGAACCAGGCTTGTAGCCAGGAGTATCAACCAAAGTCACCACAGGCAAATTAAACGCATCGCACAATCGCACAAATCGCGCAACTTTTTCAGAAGAATTTACATCCAAAATACCAGCGTTCACCTTCGGTTGATTTGCTACGATTCCAACAGGATGACCCTCAATGCAAGCGAAACCAACCACTGCAGAAGCAGCATACAATTCTTGCACTTGCACGAACTCACCGTAGTCAACTATTCTGCGAATCACGTCGAGCACATCGTAAGGCTGACGGTCGTTATCCGGCACAATACTTGCCAACTCGCGCGCAGTTTCGCGATCCGCGCGCGTTGCAGCGTATGCAAAAGTTGGAGGCTCTGCCTCGCAGCTAGATGGCAAATAAGCCAAAACTGTGCGCGCGTAGTCAATTGCATCCGCTTCATCTTCACCCAAATAGTGAGCGACACCGGAAGTTGCGTTATGCACAAGACCGCCGCCCAAATCGTCCATGCTAATAGCCTCGCCGGTTGCAGCTTTAACAACATCCGGGCCAGTTACGAACATATTTGAGTGCTCGCGAGTCATAATAATCAAATCCGTCAATGCAGGGCAATAAACTGCACCACCAGCGCAAGGACCCAAAATAATTGAGATTTGCGGAATCAAGCCGCTCGCTTCGCAAGTTTTTTTGAAGATGCGACCGTATTGCATAAGCGCGCTCACGCCTTCCTGAATGCGAGCGCCGCCGGAATCAATTACAGCAACAACTGGCACGCGAAGTTCAACAGCCATATCTAAAAGATGGCAGATTTTCTCGCCTTCAGCTTTGCCTAAAGTTCCGCCGCGCACAGAAAAGTCTTGTGCGTACACAGCAACTTTGCGTCCGTAAACTTCGCCAAAACCGGTGATTACAGCGCATCCGGCAACATCGTTATTTATGTCACCGCCGTTAAAGCGTCCGATTTCCACGAATGAGCCTGTGTCAAAAAGCAGGTCGAGACGCTCGCGAGCAGTGCTTTTGCCTTTTGCGTGCTGACGTTCTAAAGCTTTTTGTTCTGCGTCACGAGCAAGTTGTGCTGCGTGCTGAACTGCAGCTTTTCCGCGACGAGGCTGCAAGTTTGTTTCGTCAGAATTATTCACACTTTTCTCCGAAATTTCAGACTTTTCTTTTACTAAAGTGCTCATTTCTGCTCTCCTTCCGGCTTTTCGGAAGACTTCTCGGAAGACTTTTCGGAAGACTTTTCGGAAGACTTCTCACCTTCAGACGAATCTCCCTTATTTGAACCAGAAATGTCAATCGTCACAAGCTTTGCACCCGATTCCACGCCGTCACCAGGCCCCACAAAAATTCCAGTAACAGTACCAGCTGCAGGAGCGTAAACGTAATTTTCCATTTTCATAGACTCAAGCACCACAAGCAAATCACCCTTGGCAACCTGCTGGCCTTCAGCAACATTCACGCGCGTAATAACAGCTTGCATAGGCGCTGCGATTACGCCAGGAATCTGCTTTTGTTCTTCAGATTTGTGAGTACTGCCGCGAAGCGAACGTCCACGAAGCGGCTGCGAAGCTCTAGAAACGCTACGAACGCGCGCAGAACCAGTCAAATTGTCAACAATATCTTGCGGAATCGTAAGCTTTACGCGCTTATTATCAACCTCAATAATGAAGGATTCCATTGCAGGCTGCTTATTTTCGGACTCATCAGCAGACTTTCCAGAAACAAGCGAAGCCGGCTGCCCACCCAAGGAAGCTGCAGGAACGCGGTTCAAATACTTGCGTTCCATCCACTTAGTAGACACGTCAAAACTGTGATTTTCCGCAGTAAACTCAGGGTCGTTAAAAATCTGCTCAAAAAGTTTCGCTGGAGTTGGCACGCCCTCAATGCAAAGTTCCTTCAAAGCGCGACGCACGCGAGCAACAGCAGTTTCGCGACTTTGCGCAGTAATAATAAGCTTGCCCATCATCGAATCGAATTTTGGCGAAATATTATCGCCAACTTCAACACCAAAATCGACTCGAATACCAGGGCCGGAAGGCCACTTAATCTTCGTCAAAGTGCCGGAACTTGGAGTCAAATTCGTAGCAGGATCTTCCGAAGTAATGCGAAGCTCGAAGCTGTGTCCGCGAGGCTCTGGATCCTTAATCAACTCGCCGCCGTCAGCAATATTGAGCTGTTCTCGCACTAAATCAAGTCCGCTAACTTCCTCACTAACCGTGTGCTCAACTTGCAATCGCGGATTAACTTCCAAGAAGTAGACTTTATGCTGAGAAGTCACCATATATTCGCACGTGCCAAGACCAACGTAGTCAACAGCTTCAAATAGGTTACGAGAATATCGGTAAAGCTGATCTTTTTCATCGTCAGTCAAGAACGGTGCAGGAGCTTCCTCAACCAGCTTTTGGTTTCGGCGCTGCACCGAGCAATCGCGCGTGGAATATACGGTGAAATTTCCGTGAGCGTCGCGGCCACACTGCGTTTCAACGTGGCGAGCTTTGTCAATAAAACGCTCAATAAAATATTCGTCTAAGTCGCCGCCCTGAAGAGCGTCATGATTCATGTAAAAACCGCGCAACTCGTCGTCGTTACGAACGACTGTAATGCCGCGTCCGCCGCCGCCATCCGTGCGCTTCATCATCACAGGATAGCCGTGCGTTTGCGCAAAAGTTAAAAGTTCTCGAATATCTTTTACAGGCTCCGAAATGCCTGGAACTGGCGGCACTTTCGCGCGAACTGCCACGCGACGAGCCGTAATTTTATCTCCCAAATCAATAAGAGCTTCCGGGCGCGGACCAATCCAAATAACCCCAGCATCGTTAACTTTTTTCGCAAAAGATGCAACTTCCGAAAGGAAACCGTAACCCGGGTGCACAGCATCCGTGCCGCTTCTTTTAATAATGTCAAGAATCGCATCTTCGTTTAAATAAGTATCGCGATACGTGTCTCCGGAAAGTGCGTACGCTTCGTCTGCCATTTCTACAAACTGCGCATTGCGATCAGTCGGTGCGTAAATAGCAACGGTAGAAATGCCCATTTCGTGAGCCGTGCGAATAACTCGCAAGGCGATTTCACCGCGGTTTGCGATGAGAATTTTTTTGATATTCGTAACCATACGTTACAAGATATTAGAAAAGTTGCGTTTACGGATGAGTCGACATACACAAAAGCTAGAGCAAAATTTTGTACACTTCTCCAATGCACATGATTTTTTAGGCACGTAATGTGATTAGCGAAACGGAAAACAACCGGCAAAACCGTTTAATTGACAACCTATTAGCTGCAAACGGCAAACCGGAAATAACCAAAAGAAGGTTTTCATGACTAACATAAATCAAAATAATGCAGCAACAGCATCAGCAAATTTAAACGTTGCAAATAAGTTGAAAGTAGCTGCAGCATGGCTTGCAAAGCCAGCACTTCTCACTGTGCTTTTGGCTCTTTCTACTATGGCAGGCGCAATTTATCTTCCTATTACTCCTGTGCCTATTACGTTGCAAACTCTTGTTTTGTGCATTATTGGTTTAACTTTGAGCTGGCGCGAAGGCGTAGCTTCTGTAGTTATGTATCTTGCTGTTGGCGCAGCAGGTTTGCCTGTGTTTGCTGGCTTTAAGGGCGGCTGGGCTGTTTTCGTCGGCCCTACTGCAGGATTCTTAGCCGGTTTCATTTTTGGCGTTGCTGCAACCGCTGCTTTGAAGCGCGTATTTGACGTAGCTCTTGACGCAATGATGCCAGAAAACTCCTTCAAGAAGACTTTCGCACGCTTCTGCACTTACTCTGTAGCTTCTATAATCGGCACGATTGTGATTTACGCATTCGGCATTTTCGGTCAAAGCTACTTAACTGGCATGCCACTTTCAACTGCTGCTGCAACCTTGATTATCTTCATGATTGGCGATTTGATTAAGGCTTTTGTTGCGAGCGCAGCTTGCTCCGGCTTGTACAACGCACTTAATAAAAAGCGCGCGTAACGAATAAATCTAAATGCTCTAAACGGGAACATTTGTCGGAAAATCTCCGGCAAATGTTTCCATAAAACTGCCATGCTCGCGCGCTATGCGCTCGCTTACGAAACTCGCGTTTGTGGACTTGCAGTGGGTGTATGTCCACAAATGCGCGCATGTTGTCTCGCGTTTGTGGACTTGCAGTGGGAGTATGTCCACAAATGCGCGAATGTTGTCTCGGTTTTGTGGACTTGGGTGGTGCATAAGTCCACAAATGTGCGCATAGTTCCTCGCGTTTGGAGCGTTTTTACTTAATCTCATTTTTCATACGCAACTGCGTGCACATCGCCGCTTTTTACCACGATCTCCTCGCCAGATGCCTCACGAATCGTAAGCGATGCATCTTCTCCAAGCCGCACAGCAGTTCCTGTCACCACACTTCCGTCAACTGGATGCACGTTAACTTCGCGCCCAAGAGTCCAACACACACCATTTACTTCTTGAAGCAAATCTGCAGCGTTACTTGGATAATCGCGCATAAAATCAGCAAGTCTAGAACGCAATCCAGTAACGATTTTCGCAGCAATCTCATCGCGCAATTCTTTAGCTTCCGGCAAATCAGTCATATGCATTTGCAGCGAAGTTGCCATTTTAATTGGCAATACTTCTTGCGGCACGTGCAAATTCAATCCAATTCCAAAAATTACTCCAATAACATCATCCTTGCTTGGATCAGCTACGATTTCTGTTAATATTCCGCCTTCTTTGCAATCGTGCAAAAACACGTCGTTAGGCCATTTAAGTTTTATCGCGCAAGCATCACCGTGCATTGGCGAGCTTCCGCACTCTTTAAACGTTTCTAGAAGTGCGTCACGCGCTGCAAGCCCTGCAATAATAGGCAGCCACCCATTGTGACTTGCGTCCATAACAATTGACTTCGGCAGCAAAGTTACGAATGAAACTAAAAAGCTTTCTCCCGGTCGGCTTACCCACGCGCGTCCAAGCCTGCCGCGACCTGCTGTTTGCTCGTCTGCCACAATCGCAACTATTGCTGGCTTTCCGTCATCTCGCGCGATTATTTCGCCTTTTTGTATCATTTCTCGCGCAATATTTTGCGTAGAATCTGTAATTGCGAAATATTTTACCAAATCTGCTACTTCTGAGGTCTGCGGCATCAATGCCACACTTTGCGAAGAAAAAATAGTCATATGTATAATTTACATCAGATCATATTTTTGCGCGCGTCATTGCATGTTTTGCGCGCAATAACAAACAAAGTAGCTAGGCATCAATTAAGCAGGTGTTAACACATGGAGCGCATACGTCGCAAAACGCAGTACGAAAAGCCGCGCAAATTGCGTGCTATTGCAGCACGTTTTTTAGATTACACTCTTGCTGCTTTGTTATGTTTTATACTTGCTTTTTGCACTAGCTTGGGGCCAATTTTCCGCAGTCAAAATATTAAAGTTCATTTAGGGTCAATCGCTGATTTTTCGTCAGTTAATGCTTTTATTTTCGTTGCTGCCTTCATAATATACGCACTAATATTGGCTGCGCTTATTTACTACGGTAAAAATAAAAAGTTTTTGCCTAAATATCAACCTTTTACGAAATTAATAAAGTCAATTGCGTTAAGAAAAAATAGCGAAAATAAAAAACAGTCAAAATTACAAAAATTTATTACTAAACACACTATTTTCCGCAATATTTCGCATTTTCTTTTAAAATCTGCAAAACTATTTTTTAATTGCGCTAAATGGTTTATTAACCACTCCACTCGCAACAGAAGAAACCTATTTCTTACTTTTTTCGTGGGTTGGATTTGGGTTCCAGCTACGTTACTTGCCGCATACGGAGCAGACATATGCTCGCAAATTCGCGAGTACAGTTGGACTTGGAATAAAGTTACAGGCTTAGATCAGCCTTATATCGGCTTCTTTAGCTTTGTCCCAATGGATATTTACCCAACTGCGCACTACTTGTGGCCACCTCACCCAACTTATTTAACAGATCAGCACAACATTGTTCTAACTGTTATTTATGGCGCAACAACAGCAGTCTCCAGATACTTTACCGACTCAAATGACGCTGGAATTGTACTTCTTGCTTTCATGCAATTTGCATTTGCAGCATGGTGCGTTTGCGCAACAGCACACCGCTTCTTAAACAAACCTTGGCTTAACGCAGAATCTAGCTCAACGAATTGCAACACAACAACTTTTGCAAGATTTGTTATTCTGCTTATGTTTTTGCTTAATCCGCTTGTGTTGTGCTCAACTATTGCGCTTACAAAATCTCCGCTTTTTGCGTTCGCTTTTGTTTGGTGGTTTGGCATAAATTACGAGTTAACTAATTGCTATCATGCGAACGACACTGAAAATACACCTGGCACAAAGCCGAGTGCGCAAAAGCCTAGACTTCACACTGTTTTGGAATTAATTATTTCAGTGTGCGTAATGCTTATTGCTGCAAAATACGCTTGGTATATTCTGGTTTTTCAATTCGTGCTTTTAGTTATTTTTGAGCGCAAACGCTGGCGTTTGTGGGTTTGCGGAATTTTGCTTCCAATCGTTGTGATTCACGGCTCGTTAATTATGCTTATTTCGAGCGGTGCTATTATTAGCGGCGATCCTATTGAGAGTCGTGGCATTCAGTTACAACAAATTGCACGTATAGCTAAGCTCGATCCGCATAGCATACCACGTAGCGCAAAGCGCATTATTGCACCAATTTTTAATCTGGATCAAACTGCAGAAGCATACAAACCTTATGACGCAGACCCTGTGAAATCTTCCGGATTGCAGTCTAAAAAAGTGAGTTATCGTTGGAGATACGTTACTAAAGATAATATCCGTAAATTAGATTTCGCTTGGTGGCAAATGATTACGCATAGTCCCCTCGTTGCAACTGACGCTTTTCTTGCGAAGACTTACGGATACTTTGATATTTTTGACCGCCCGTATGTTGGACCAGAATATTACATAGACACTGACAGCATACAGAAATCTGATTGGATTAAATATTGGAATCCTAAGTGGAGAGCTAAATTTGCAGAAGATATTAGCACGTTTAGCGATATTCCTGTTTTAAGTTGGCCAATTCACGGAAATACTTTCGTTATTTTTACACTACTTATTGGTGTTGCAGAAATTATTCTTCGCCGTTGGCGTACATTGTTATGGCATATTCCACTTGCCTTGCTAGTTGGAGTTATGATTCTTGCTCCAGCTAATAATTTTGATCGGCATATGCTACCGTTAGCTTTTGTTTTCTGCTTTGTAGCGCTTACTTTTTGGCGAGATACTTTTACTCAAGCGCGCTATAATAGTAAAGAATGTTAGGATCAAAGGCATAAGATGGACGAGAAGAATACACCTCAGTTTGCGCAAGATAGCAGCGCTGCTTCTTCTGTTATGTCCGAAGAGAATCATGAAGATAAACTTGAGGAAAACAACTTACTTAGTAGCGATTTTCTTTCGATACTAGCAAGCGTACAGGCAGCAGAAAATCATGCGGAAGATTCTAATATTGCCAATTCTCTTGAAAATGAACAGTTAAACAAAACGCAAGTAAACGCTGTATCAAATGATCAAGAGAGCTCTTCTAAATCAGAGCAAGAAAACGAAGAAAAGCACAAGCACCACTTGTGGCATCGTCTTTCATCAAATCAAAGTCGCTCTAGTCGTTCAAGTCAATCTTCTGAAAATAGTAGAGGCAATAATTCACCGAGTTTTACTCCATTGCCCAGCGCGCAAAAATCAACTAGCTCGGAGCCGCTTAGAATTTTCGACAATCGTGATGGTCAAGTTTTTGACGCTGCGATGCGTTTGCAATTACATTCGATTATTGCAACGTGCTTAATGAATGGTATTGCAGATGCTCGCATTGACGCTTTCATGCATTTGCTTCAATGGTCAGATTCGCCAAAAGTTATTGTTATTGCAGGAACTTTCGGCACTGCAATTAAGCCAGATGACGGGCCAAATCGCAAGCCAGCACCAGATATTCCACCTGATAACACTGACACTTTGCGCCGAAATATTTGGCCGCAGCTCGGCAGTTGCAATGCTTACGATGCGATAGTTGAGCGCGCACAAAGTAGTGCTTTGCAACGCATTACGGGAGCTTGGCAAAAAACGCAAGCACTGATATCGGCATCTACAAAAAATTCTTCTAATTTTGCAGCACCTTCTCACATTATTCTGCTTGCTGTGCGCGAAAATCCTAGCGATCAGGCTTTAGAGAAGCTGTGCAAAGTTTTTGAAAATTCTAATAAACCGATTTGTGTCAGCAGCATGGTTGAAGGAGTTGAGCAGATTTCTTCCGCTCTTACTGCTACGCTTGCCGCGATTGCTGTTGCTCCAGCAGTAAAACATTTGCAGCAAATAATTCACACGGATGATTTGCTTCCAGAGCGAGCGCTTATTGGCGATGCCACAGCTTTTGATACTCTTTACAACAAGGTTTATCAAAGCTTGGCTCCTTACAGCCACGACGATCCGACTTTGGAAACTATTGATATGTTCTTGCGCTTTGGTGGAGCTCTCGACCAAACAGCACACGAACTTAATGTGCATCCAAATACTGTGCGTTATCGTTTACGTAAAGTTGCGCAAACTACAGGATGGGATGCTACGGATCCGCGCGCCGCTTATGTGCTGCAAACAGCTATAACAATTGGCAGAATTCGCGATTCACACTAAGTCTAAATTCGCGATTCACAATAACTCTAATTTTACAAACAAAAAAAACGTGCGGCGCAAAACCAAAGGTTTCACACCACACGCTAAAGTGCAAGAAAAAGTAAGCACAAGGAATAAGAATATATTGGCTTGTGCTTACAACACTAATTTAGTGACGAATCTTGCGAAGAGCAGCGCCCATGCCGGCAAGAGCAGAAGCAACTACAGCAACCATAGCTACTGCAGCACCGGTAGGAGGAAGCTTATGAGCTGGCTTAGCTGGAGCTGGCTTAGCTGGAGCTGGAGCTGGCTTCTTATCGTTCTCATGGAAGTCGCTAGTAGTAGCTTTGTTGTACAAAGTATATGTAGCAGGCTCGCAAACTACAGTGCCCAAGGAGTTCTTGTAGCAGTGATTCCTATCAGGAACCTGGGTAGGATCAGTATAGCCCTCAGGATTAGCAGGAGCCTCATGAGTCTCTGGATACAAATTTTGTCCATTCAATGGATCTGGAGTACCGTACTCAGTAAGTACAGTATGATCTTCATCCTGAGCCATTGCTGGAGCAGCAAAAGCACAACCTGCAAGCAAAGTAGCAGCTGCAGCAAAAGCTGCAATGGTCTTCTTCTTTAACATATTAGACCTTCAATCTCTTTTATCTAACCCCTGCAAAAAAGTTAGTGCTAAAACGCAGAAGCCAGATACCAATATTAAAACTGGAATAAACCAACTCGGAATAAACCAACTCGGAATAAACCAATCTAGATTACAATAACACAGGGTACACCACTTTTTTACAAATAGAAAGCATTTTAAAGAAAAACACCTAAATAAGGGCATTTTTTGCAATAAACAAACTACTAGTAGTATAAGAGAATGTTTAGAACTTCGCGCAAAACACAACACGCAGTGAGCCTACATGCGTCGCGAATTCTCTATAGGCGCAACCTCTCCCGCGCCAAAACATCTCCCGTAACCTATTCGCGTTACTAACGCAGATAGCGTACTGCACCAGTAACGCAAAACCTCAATTATTCGTTATTAACGCAGAAACGCAGTGACGCGAGTAACAAAAAAACGCTGAAAACATGACTCAAAAGAGCACATTTTCAGCGTTTATAAGTTTTAAACTTAATTTACTACTTACCAGTCATGCTTTCGCACAAACTATGCAAGCAATAAATCAGGCAGCGATGCTGGCGATATCAACTGGAACACCAGGAGCCATCGTGGAAGTCACAGTTACCTTAGTAATGTAACGACCCTTGATGGTGCTTGGCTTCAAGCGGCGGATTTCGTCTGCAACAGCCTTGAAGTTCTCTTCAAGAGCCTTAGCATCGAAGGAGAGCTTGCCGAAGAGGAAGGACAGGTTGCCCTGGCGATCCACACGGAACTCAATCTTACCGCCCTTAATATCAGCAACAGCCTTGGCTACATCCATAGTCACGGTGCCAGTCTTTGGGTTTGGCATCAAGCTACGAGGACCGAGCACACGACCCAAGCGGCCAACCTTACCCATCATATCTGGGGTTGCAACGACTGCATCGAAGTCAAGGAAGCCACCGGCAACCTTTTCGATAAGCTCGTCATCACCAACGATGTCGGCGCCAGCTTCCTGAGCCTCAGTAGCCTTTGGGCCACGAGCGAACACCAAAACCTTAGCGGTCTTACCGGTGCCGTTTGGCAAGTTAACTACGCCACGAACCAACTGATCAGCCTTGCGAGGATCCACGTTAAGGCGCATAACAGCCTCAACGGACTCGTCGAAAGCGTGCTTTGGCATGCTTTGCAACAAAGCGATAGCTTCAGCTGGGGTGTACAGGTTATTGCGGTCGATCTTCTCAGCCGCTTCACGATACTTCTTAGAACGCTTAGCCATTTCTACACTCCCTTTCAGTCGGTAACGGTAATACCCATCGAGCGAGCAGTACCCGCGATGATCTTCATACCGGCCTCGACGTCACGTGCGGAGAGGTCAGGCATCTTAATTTCGGCGATTTCGCGCACCTGAGCCTTGGTCACAGAACCAACCTTGTGAGTCAATGGATTCTCGGTGCCCTTCTGGATTCCAGCAGCCTTAAGCAACAAAGCAGCGGCTGGTGGGGTCTTCAAAATGAAGGTGAAGGAACGATCTTCGTAAACGGTGATCTCAACTGGGACGATCTGACCCATCTTGTCCTTCGTCTGGTCGTTATACGCCTTGCAGAAGTCCATGATGTTCACGCCGTGGGAGCCTAATGCTGGGCCCAGTGGTGGAGCTGGATTTGCCTTACCAGCCTGAATCTCGAGCTTAATAAGCGCGGAGACTTTCTTTTTCGGAGCCATAATATGGTTCTTCTTTCTTGTACAAGCGGTTCAAACGGTTGCTGCGAACGTTGCTATAGTCGCTTCTTACAGAAGTAAAGCACTTACGAAACGTTGCTATAAAGCCGTTTTGCAGCTTCCTCCCGCATCTTGTATTGCTGTGCTGTGCTAGCGGATTCCTCCTCCAGTCACAAGCCTTCCTATTATGCCACATCTTCGCGACACGCACTATTACGAAAGCTGCGGCTATTTTTGCATAGTTATCTTTGCGCAACAGCAAAAGTTGGAAGTCTACTTCCAGTTGAGTGCAAAATAGCAAAAGTTGAAAGACAGACAGCGGAAGTTTGCAAACGCTTAACAATCACCGCACTTGCTGCGAAAGAAGCAGTTTGCATGCTTCGCGCACAACATCCCCAATCTTCACACCCTGCTTATCCGCAGAAGCTTTTAAAGCATCAGCATCTTCAGCAGATATACGAAAAGTTATAGGCAACATAGCTTCTTTGTAAAGAGGCGGTCTACCAAGCGGCTTTTTAATACGCAAATTACCAGCTTTCCCATGATAGATACCTTTTTCAGCATCACTTTCCCATTTATCGAGCATTTCATCAGTGACATCAACGCCACCTTCACCACGAAAATTAGCCATAATCACTCCAACTCTCAATACTTTCGTATACGAAATGCTATCACATATTAATTAGACTTATCAACTATTTACTAACAACATATTTTTTACCCACATGCTTAGCGCTGGCAAGGTTTGCAGCACGGCGACGACGCTTGCGAACCGCAGCAATAATCATCGTCGCAAGAATCACCGCACAACCGATGAGCGCGAGCATGAACATCGTCATCCAAAGCGGCCACTGCAACTTATCGCCAGGTGCGAAAACTGGATCTGGCAGCACACGATATCCCGTAACCAACAGCCTCTGCGTATTCACACCATACGGAGTACACGTAAGCAGCGTCGCCAAATCGCGCCCATTCTCGCGTTGAAGCAACCTAATATCATGCGGATCGACCACGCTAATTCGGAATACCCTGTAACGCAGCGTCTCCCCTTGCACATCAAAATAGAAATAGTCACCCTTCTTCAACTCCACCAAATCATCAAACATGGTCGCATTCGGCAAACCCGTATGCGCCGTCACGACCACATGACGCGTTTTGCCACCAACTGGCAAATCCGTGCCATACAAGTGCCCAGCGCCATACGCCAAAACCTCCTGCGAACTACCGTGATAAATCGGCAGTTTAACGCCAATCTTCGGGATTTTTACGATACCCATAATCCCCATCGGCTCATCCAGCTGCTTAGCGTACTCCTTATACTCCGGCGTCTTCATGTAATCCGTCGTGCCATCGTAAGGATCAGCCGTAATAATCGACTTGTGGCGCGCATTATAACGACGAGCCGCGTTCAAAATCTTCTCGCGAGCACTCGCAGTCTGCTTACGACTCAAACGATCATACGCAGCAGAAATCTCCTTCGACACCTTGTTATTCCACAATGTTGACGCAACCGGGTATGTGAAGCACAGAATTGCAGCAAGAGCGAGGGCAATTGGCTCTAAAATACGGCGCAAATGCGATTTCTTGCGTTTTACTTGCTTTTCCTTTTTCTTAGCCTTCATTCCTACTCCAACATATTTTCACGCTTCACTACTATCAAGTGTTGCGCACTTCCCTTACTTGTTGTTGCGCGAACGACATGACCTGCATTCGAGCTTTTCCCAAGATTTGTTACATATGTCTTTCGCGTGAGACATATGTAACGTTTTTTGACCCAAATTCGTTATATTTGCATCATAGATGAGACATTTGTAACGTTTTTTAGCTTAATTTCGTTAGATTTGTCTCACTCATAATGCAAATATAACGCGCGCGATTTTCCTATTTAGCGTTGCTGAGGGCTGGGTGTTTCTTGTCTTACAACGCTCTGCCTCTTGCGTCTTGCATGGTGTTGCGGTTGTTCCGATTTGGCTTTGATTTTGTTTTTTGGTTGAAGTTTGTTTGTAGTGGTTGATCATTTGGATTATTTGGTATCGGCTGCCGCTCTTATACTGTTCGACCAAGAATCACCCAGCCCTCACTGGCATTCTGTTCTTGGTTTTGTTTACCAACACGCCAGATAAGTAAACAAAATCGGGGAAGTGTTCTTGATTTTGTTTACTTGAAGTCAAGTTCTATTCAGGGCGAAAAATCTCGAATCTCTGCCACACAAATATGAGTCTAGGATTTAGTTAAGTAAACCCTAGACTCACACTTTGCTATTAGACTACAAGACCAGCTTTAAAAAGCGGATCAAGCGTTCTGCTGCTGTTCTTCTTCCTTACGATTGCGCACGTACATAATCACGCTCGCAACAATAAGAACCATGCCCACAACAGCGAAAATCAGTATTCCGTAAGCACCAGTTGCAGGAAGATTGAACCAGAAGCTCTTGCCGTTGTCGCCACCCTTAAGTGGGAAGTCCTCAAACGGCTCAGTCGTAGTCTTATCTTTCTCAACAGTCACAGCGTGGACTACAGGAGAAAGCGCATAACCCGTAGGAGCTTTAACCTCAACAAGATAAACCGGCTCACCAGCGCGAGTCTTGTACGGAGTCGCGAAGTTACCGCTATCATTTGTTGTGGCAGTCTGTACGTCAGTAGTAGCAGCGCCATCAGCAGGTTGTGCACCAGCTGCAGCAGTACCACCAATAGTTGAAGCAGCCTTGCACTCTTTAACATTGTCTGCTTTCTTGGTAGGATCTGTTAATCTTTTAGCACAAGCATCAGCCTTATCTTTATCAGCAAAAATCCTGAACTCAGCACCAGAAAGATCAGTCTTCTCGCCGTCCTTCATGTAGTACTTATGCACATCAAGGAAACCAAAGTCGATAGTTGCTTGAGAATGATCATTATCAGGAATGATTGGTGGCAAGTCACTCTCATTACTCTCGTGAGCCTGGAAGAAGCCGGACTTATTTATAATCTGATCCTTGCTAGTGTCAGATGCAGTCTGACCATCCGCAGGAGCGGTGCCAGTCTGATAATCAGGAGCAAGCTCAAACTCGAGATTAACCGTAACCTTAGGTGCTTCTTGACCTTCAGTAACGTTATTCAAAGCATCAGCAATCTTACCTAAGCCAGCATCGGTAAACGTTACAAGAATACGAGTATGATCAGCAGCAAGATCCTTACCTTCAGGTTTAGAATTATCAGTCACTAAAGTGACATTGTAATCCTTAGTGTCAGTAGCAGAAGTACCCTTTTCAAGAGTTGTTGTGCCAATCTTCACAGTCTTCACAGCATCAGCAAGAGTTGGATTAGTTGTTGATCCAGCAGGCTTTTGTACTGTCAAAGCAGCTGTTGGAGCATCATCGAAGACCTTATAACCCTGAAGATTAGCAGCAGTCAACTTACCATCTTTAGGCTTAGCTTTGTTCACTTCTGCAGTAATCGTGAAAGGCACTTTATCCTTAACGCTAGCGAACTTAGTCTTATCGTAAACCTTCTGAATAGTAGTCGAGAGATCCTTGTTCTTCGGCTTCACAACAGGATTGTAGTTATACGAAACAGTCGTAGTAGTCTTACCACCATGCTCTGTTGTAGTGTACTCTGGCAAAGGAAGCGTCATATAGAAGGATTGCAAATCAGAAACACCATAGCCCTTAGGCGCGCTAGTTTCCTCAACCTTGTACAAGCCAAGAGCAAGAGGAGTCTCTTTACTACCAAACTTGGCTATACCTTTATCGCTAGTGGTCTTCGGATCAATGGTGTTAGTAGTATCAAACTTGACTTCTGCATCATCACCACTGTCTTTAATAGTGTGATCGTTCAGCTTAGTAACAAGTTTCGCAATCTTCTGCCAAGAATCAAACTTGCTAAGATCTAAGTCAACATACTTTTCGCCTTCCTTAATAGAAGTAACCTTAGTCAATTTGAACTCAGCGCCTTGAAGTGCCTTATAACCAGTAGGGCAAGAAACCGTTGATCCCTGAGGAATAACCTTCCCACCTTGCGGATTAGAAGAACCAGAAGGAGTATCTTCTTCGCCCTTCGCCTTCTTCACGCACTTAAGGATGGTTATAGTACCCTTACTTGTAGCACCAGCCTTCCACGGAGCCGGAGGTATATCCGGTTCTCCAATCAAACCATTACCCCACGCAACGCCAGCCATTGTTACAGCGCCGGCGACGCACAGCGTGCCAGCCATCGCAAGCGACACCACCGCCGCCACGAATTTATTAGTGAACTTTTTCATGTTCACTCCTTTCATTTGCCGTTTTACGGCAACTAGAGAATTAGTTTGCATTAATAATGCTCATACGAGTAAAGTTTTAAAATTTTTAGCATTTACCTTGTGTTATCACGCTCCCGAATCCCGAAAGACTGCGCAATAAAACAATGCACAATAAAACAATGCGCGAAACAGGAAGGCTTTATGCGCAAATGCGTACGTAGTCGCCTTATGCGAAGCACCGCGAGTAAATGCATATACAACTGCTTCATACGTAATTGCATAAGCCTCGCCACCTTCCAAAAATTAATTTGCGACCGCGCTCACTTTGACTTACCACGAAGCCAGCAGCAAGCAGATTCACCAATAATGCGGCAAGAATACCCAGCTGCAAATTACAACTCTGACCGCCCGTGTGCGGCAAAGTAAAATTACTCACCAAGTGAATATTGAGCGTAAAAGCAGCAAAATCCTTATGTTCTTTAAAAGATGCTGGAGCAGCAGTTAGCGAAGATTTTATCGACGTAGGGGTTAAACTGCCTTTTAGACCATCAAACGTTTCGAGTGCTTTAGGTTTCAGAGCAAACACAACGCACTGGTAATTGCCAACCTCAGTCGGCTTTATGCTCACTTCCATATCAGTTCGCGCAGCCACATTCGTCTTAGGATCAGCCGACACACAAGTCTTCTCGCCTTCTTTATTAGAGTGGCACGTATTTTGATTATCATCCGCAGGCACACTCAATCCAAGCTCGGCAAGATTACTGCTCCAAGTTTTGTATACAAGAGACTCCTCAGCTTGCGGCGATCCAGCAGTTTGAGACGGTTGCGACGGTTCAGAGGGTTGCTCAGATCGCGAGCCAGAATCCTTCTTCTCGCCCTTCGAGCACAGCACGCGCAATGTAATCTTATTCGCGCTATCCGCCGCAGAAGTAGCATCAACAAACGGCTTAAGACTCATACCGAGTATCGCAGAAATCTTGTTATTGTCGCTAGTCAACGCTGTTGTAGAATCCTTAAACGGATACACTTTCAGCGTAAGATCATTATCGCCAATTTTTGGCAGCTCATCTCCAAACTGGATTGTTATAGTCTTATAATCCCAGTCAATGCCTTTCTTCTTAGAAAGCGATTCTTTATTGTTACCAAAAGCATCCATCGGATTATCGAAGGCAGACTTTAGTTTACTTTTATCTTTAGCGTTCGAATCAAATAAATCTACATAGCTTTCAGATACAACTTTACCTGCAGAAAAATTAGCATCATTAATAGCAAACACTCTGCAAGTATATTTACCTTCACTGCCAACTTTTGGAGTTCCAGTAATCCAGCTTTGGGAACGCTCGCCAATGCTGTCACCGTCGTTTTCGTACAGCTCACCGCTAGTAAAATCGTTAAGCACACTGCCACTTGTGCGATTCCCTAAACGATGTTCCCACTGCTTTTGCGTGGACGACTTAGCTGAACCAGACACATCACTATCGCTAAGAGTTAAGTCATTATTAATTGAATTAAGATAGTAATCACTATCACTGTCTTTATGGCAAATCATGCGATGGTAAATACGGTTAAACTTTCCAGAAGACTGGCTGTCAATAAAAATTGTACTTGGGTTAAATTTTCCATCTTTATTTAAAGTAAAAGGAACATCATCAACTTCGGTACGACCCTCAGCTTTCTGGTGATTGTAAACCTTTAACGATAAAACATTATTATTTTTAGTATCATTGTATCTAATCTTGACACGAAATTGTAAGTATTCCTCATAACCTTTAGCTTTAACTTTACATTTACTCTGCTCAGTGCAGGATTCCAGATGAGTTAAGGCAGACCCGTCCTTATATTCTACTTTTACATATACGTCATAGTAACCCTTCTTCAACCAATTATTAGGACGTATTGTAACCGCGCCAGAAGTAGAATCTACTTCAACAAACTTATTAGTTTCCTCTTTCGAATCAAGTAACTTTTCATCAACTACAATTCCCTCTAAAGAGAAACTTTTTACAAAGCCTTTAACTTCATCGTACGAAACATTTATTAATTTTGACGGATCACCATTATTACTAAGTTTAGTAACACGATAAAACTTTGGTTCTCCAGTATAAGACTCATCTGGTTTGGTTATATTGGCATACGATACATATTTGTTCTTATATTTAAACTCATACTTTGCTACATAGCATTTTGCGAGTTTATCCATGCCAGCTTTCCTGCACTCTTCCGGAAGCTGAGGCTCTTCAGTCACACTTCTGCCAGTGCCGTTAGCAGCTTTCGCAGAGGCGTCTTTCTTTTGGGCATCTTTAGCGTTTTTCTTTACATCAGAATCAGTCGACTTAGCCTTATCATCAACCTTGTTACTATCAGAGTTCTGCTTTTCAACAGACTTCGATTCCTTATTATTAGTTAAAGTGCTTGAAGAGCCAGTATTTTTCTTATTAGGCTCAGTATTATTATTAGATTCACTCTGATCAGGCTGCTGCTGCTCAACATCACTCTTAGTAGAACCAGCCTTCGCGCCCTCAACCTTCTCAGTAGAAGTAGCACTTCCGCCAGCATTTTCACCAGCGCTTAAAGCATAAGTTGGAGCAATCACAAAAGTAGCAAGCAACATTGCAATCGCCACGAAAAAAGCAAATAACGAACGGCGAATTGAGCGCACTAGTCGAAAGAAACGGCTAAATATATGCAAATTAAACATATACACCTACCACCTAATTCGCCCTCTTATATCATAATGTCGTTATTACAACGGCACTAAAAACTCGAATTCCCTGCAAAACACTCTGCTAAAATTCTCGCTAAAATTCTCTGCTAAAAACGCTCTTCTCAAACACTCAGCACTATACCCCCCCCCCATGCCTATTTGCAAGCAAAACTAGATATTTGGAAATATTTATTATTTAGATTGATAAAAGCACGATAATTGCAAGAAAATTTAGGATTATTTCCAAATTTTACGGCGTGTCGTCGTAAATAAGCGAACTAACTAAAACGAAAAACCAAGCAAAACCAAAAAACTAAACAAAAAACCGGAGTGCAATACGCACCCCGGTTTGTAAAATCTACAAAAGCTAGCTACAAAAGCCTAGGCTTTCAACTCAAACAATCGGCTCCACTTGGTTAAATCCAAGCTCCACAGGAGTTTCACGACCAAAGATGGAAACCAACACTGTAAGCTTCTGAGTTGTAGGCTCCACATCCGAAACCACAGCTGCCATCGTTGAGAATGGACCGTCGGTAACTGTTACCTGATCGCCAACCTTGTAAGCAACCTCAACCTTACGCTTGCGTGCCGCAGCCGGCTTATCGCCAGCATTCTTCAAAGCTTCGGAAGCAATCATCGGAGCCATCATTGCCACAACTTCCTTGCGGCTCAATGGTGCAGGCTCTCTAGAAGGACCAACGAAACCAGTCACGCCCTCGGTTTCGCGCACAATGCGACGAGCGTTCTCATCCGGCCACATGCGAATCAACACATAGCCTGGCACACGTACGCGAGTAATAACCTTCTTACCCTTTTCCGTATGCTTCTCGACTTCTTCCATAGGAACTTCAATCTGGAAAATCTTATCTTCCAAACCAAAGCTCTGCACGCGAGATTCAACGTTAGTTTTTACGCGCTTTTCGTAACCAGAATACGTATGAAGAACGTACCACTTGCCTTCCAAAGTGCGAAGTTTCTTAGAAAATTCTGCTACAGCGATTGCGCCGGCATCAGTTGGGTCGGCTTCGTTTGCATCGTCAGTATCGCTAGTTTCGCCATCATCGCTAGAAGTATCAGCAGCACCGTCAGCAGCAGCTTCCTCAGCTACATCAGCTTCAACAGACTCGCTAGAAGCAGTATCCTCATTATTCACAGCTGATTCGTTTGCTTCGTCAGCATCATGAGAAGCAAAAGCCTCATCAGCTTCACTTGCTTCTTCGAGATTGAATTCATCAGTCATCTTGCATACACCTTCAAAATTTCAACTCAGCCAATTTCAACTCAGCCGAACAGCCACATTACGGACTTACCCAAACCGAAGTCCATGCAGGTGACGAAAGCCATCAAAAATACAACAAATATGAAAACCGCAGACGACCAAGCAAACAACTCCTTGCCATGAGGTGCAATAACCTTGCGCGTCTCGTCAATAGTTTGCTTAACGAACATGCCAATACGCACGAACAAGTTATGCTTTACTGCTTTCTTAGTACTGCGTGCCTGCGCCATGCTTGAATCCTTCGTGTAAAAAATTGAACAAAAAACTGGCAGGGACGGCGGGACTCGAACCCACAACCTACGGTTTTGGAGACCGTTGCGCTACCAATTGCGCCACATCCCTAAGGTGAACTTGCTCATCATACCCCAAAAGGGATGAAATAGCAAACCGCCAGATAGATATACTATCTCATGGGCATGATTTCGTTATATCATCACACAAAAGCGAGTGTCGCATTTTGCGATGGCAAGCAAGTTCTTATTTTGCAACGGCAAGCAAGTTCTTATTTTGCAATAAATACTTGCTTAAGCTTCAACCCACTTCTTCATGCGACGCATGCCCTCAGCAAGCTGGTCGTCAGCAAGAGCGCAAGAGAATCGCAAATAGCCAGGAGCACCAAAAGCTTCTCCCGGAACCGCAGCAACATGCGCTTCGTCAAGCAACATTTCAGCAAATCGAGAAGAAGTATGCGGCACTTCGCGCTTCTCGCCAAGCGGACGCTCAAGCAGCGCTTCAACGTTAGCAAACGCGTAAAAAGCGCCGTGAGGAAGAGGGCAAGTAACGCCGTCAATATTGTTCAACGCTTCCACAATCGCTTTGCGTCGAGCATCAAAAGCCTCACGCATAGTGGCAACCACGTCCAGCGAACCGCCGACTGCAGCAATTGCTGCACGTTGCGAAATATTAGAAACATTAGAAGTCATATGGCTTTGAAGCTTAATTGCAGCTTTAGCAACATCTTCTGGTGCCACCATCCAGCCAACACGCCAGCCAGGCATGGCGTAAGTTTTCGCAACACCATTCAAAATCAACAGCTGCTCGCGAATTTCCGGCACCTCGACACCAATATACGAAGTCGAAATGCCGTCGTAATGCAAGTGCTCGTAAATCTCGTCAGAAATAACCCAAATATTGTGTTTTACAGCCCACTCGCCGATTGCGCGAATAGTTTGCGCGCTCCAAATAGCACCCGTAGGATTCGAAGGCGAAGTTACGATAATTGCGCGCGTGCGTGAAGTGCGAGCGGACTCAATTGCCTCAATATCTGGCTCAAAACCGCGATCCGCACCTGCCAAAACCGGCACAGGCACGCCGCCTGCAAGCTTTACTGCTTCCGGATAACTCGTCCAATACGGAGCTGGAATAATAACTTCGTCGCCATCATTTAAAAGAATTTGGCAAGCTTCGTACACAGCTTGCTTTCCGCCGTTTGTAACTACGACTTGATTTGGGGAAACTTCGTAGCCGGAATCTCGCTGCACTTTGCGCGCAATCGCCTCCCTAAGCTCTGGCAAACCTGCCGTAGCAGTATAACGATAGTTGCGCGGATCTTTGCAAGCTTGCGTTGCAGCATCAACAATGTAAGAAGGAGTAGGAAAATCTGGCTCGCCCGCGCCAAAGCTTACAACATCAATGCCGTCAGCTTTCATAGCTTTTGCCTTGCCGTCTACTGCCAAAGTTGCGCTCGGAGCGACTCGGTTTATACGCTCGCTTAATACGCGCCAATTTTCTGAGGATGAAGTTTCTGCAATATTCTCTGCCATGATTTACAGTGTAACCTTAAGCCGCGAAACGACAAATCTGCCGCACACACCACACCAAACAAAACCACTACCAAACAAAACAACGGAGGTGATATAGCTACTTTAGTGAGGGAGATTAATGAGGTAGAGATTTGAGATTTTTCGCACTGAGCGCGGCGAACGTCAGAGCCGCAGGCTGCTGATTCGCCAAGCGAAGAAGAAAAATCGAAAATCTCGGCGATAGGATGAGGTTATTAACGATTGGTAAGCAGAGTTTGGGAGATTTCTCTACGAGTACTAAAAGAGGACTGAGCGAACGCAACACAAGATAAATAAAGTTAAATAACGTAAAAGAATTTTACACGAAAGCGGAGTGAAGGACGGGACGTACGAGGAGAGAAATCTCCCAAAACTCGCGCCACTAAAAGCAAAAGACCGCCGCGCATAACACAGACCGCGTTTCAGTCTCAAGTCGCCCTTTTAAAAACACAAACTCAGAAACAAGAGACAAAACGCATAAATTACACAAGCACGAGATTATCGCGATGAACCACCGGATGCGCATACTGACGGCCGAGTGATTCTTCAAGCTCATCGCTCGTACGCCCCATAATCTCCGGAATTTCCTCCGCGTCGAAAGCCACCAAGCCCTTAGCCAAGTGATTACCCTGCTCATCGTCAATCCACACAGGATCCGTCGCCGAAAACTCGCCGCGCACGCCAACAATACCAGCAGCAAGCAAGCTCGCACGACCTCCGCGAACCGCCTTCGCAGCACCATCATCAACCACCAAAGCTCCGTGCGGATGCGAAGCAAAACCAATCCAAAGTCGCCTTGAAGAATCGCGCGTATGCACCGGCGCAAACACAGTGCCAACAGCATCTCCAGCCAGTGCCGGACCAGCATTTCCAGCGCAAGTTAGCACAGTTGGAATTCCAGAAACTGCAGCAACATGCGCAGCTTCCATCTTCGTCACCATACCACCGGTACCTACGCCTGAAACACTTGCGCCAACTTTCACTTCTTCAATCGCGCGCGTCACATCTGGCACAAAACTCACACGCTTAGCACCCGGCTCACTAGGAGGCGCAGTATAAAGAGAATCCACATCCGTAAGCAACACAAGAGCTTCCGCTCGCACAATATTTGCTACAAGAGCCGCCAAACGGTCGTTGTCACCAAATCGAATTTCGTTGCTAGAAAGTGCATCATTTTCGTTTACTATTGGGATTACGCCAAGCTCAAGCAAACGTAGCATTGTGCGCTGTGCATTGCGGTAGCGCGACGGCGAAATAGTAACGTCCGCAGTAAGAAGCATTTGCCCGACTCTGAAACCAAATTGCGAAAATGCAGCTTCGTATTGAGCCATAAGCAATCCTTGACCAACTGAAGCTGTTGCCTGCTGAGTCGGCACATCTTTAGGACGCTCATTAAAGCCGAGCAAACCAAATCCAGCTGCAATTGCTCCAGAAGACACAAGCACAATGCGAGCGCCTTGCATTTGCGCGTGACTTATTGCAGTCACAAGAGCGCGCAACTTTTGCAAATCCAGCTGCCCGGACGCGCTCGTAAGTGAGCTTGAGCCAACTTTTACAACGATTGTGCGCGCCTCACGAATTGAACACCGAACCCCATCTTCGGTAAGCTCAATTTCTGGATTATTCATAAGATTCCTTTTGACATTGATTCTTCTAGTTTTCTTACTCTTCGCCACGGCCAAACAAGCTATTTTCGTCATGGCGATCGTCATCCACAGAAGGATCCGCCCAGTGACCCGACTTTCGTTCAGCCATCATCGCGTCTCGAACTGCGCTCTTTGCATCCATCATGCTGTGATAATCTCGTCTACGCTCAGCATTCGTGCGTCTTGCTCCGCGAGGATCGTTCGCTTCGATTCGCAAATCCTTGCCACGCGCACCCAAGTTAGCGCCGTCCAATCCTTCTGCACCAGCAGCAATACTTGGATCCCAGTCGAAGCAAACCATATGGTTCCCAGTGCCAATACGAATTTCGTCTCCTGGACGCGCGCCCTTCTTGCGCAATTCATCCTCAACACCAAGCTTTGCTAAGCGATCCGCCAAATAACCAACGGCTTCGTCGTTGTCGAAATTCGTTTGTACAACCCAGCGCTCAGGTTTCGTGCCAGTAACAGTGAACCAAAAATCACCATTCCTGTCTTCTTCGCGCTTAATTTCAAAGTCTGCACTATTTCCACGTCCATCATCGCGACGGCGACGCAAAGCTGAAGTCTGCTGCTCAAGAGGCTGGATGACAACACGCTCTTCTTCACGCGCTGCTTCCTCGGCAGCGAGCTTCTCGCGCATTTCTTCAACCATTCGTCCAAGCGCAAAACCGAGCTCTTTCAAGCCTTCGTGAGACGCGGTAGAAATCTCGAATACAGTTAATCCCATTTTCTCAAATTCGCCGCGTACAAAATCAGCCAATTCTTTAGCTTCAGGCACATCAACTTTATTTAGCACAATAATGCGCGGACGCTCTGGAATTGGAATCGCACCCAACGGAAGCTCAAGTTTATCAGCGTATTGCGCAAGCTCATGCTCAAGAGCGTGGTAATCGCTAATTGGATCGCGATTTGGCTCCAGCGTTGCGCAATCGATTACGTGCGCAATAATTTCTGTGCGCTCAATATGACGCAAAAACTCAAGACCTAAGCCTTTTCCCTCGGAAGCACCTGGAATTAAGCCTGGAACGTCTGCAATTGTGTAGCGATAGTTGCCAAAGCTTACAACGCCTAGGTTTGGCACCAAAGTAGTAAACGGGTAATCAGCAATTTTCGGCTTAGCTGCGCTAATTGAGGCAACTAAGCTTGATTTTCCTGCAGAAGGGAATCCAACTAAAGCTACGTCTGCGATAGATTTGAGTTCCAAAATTACGTCGCGCTCTTCGCCAGGCTCGCCTAAAAGCGCGAATCCTGGGGCACGACGAGTTTTGTTTGCAAGTGCTGCATTGCCAAGACCGCCAGCACCTCCCTGCGCTACAACGAATTTGTCTCCAACATGTTGCAAATCCGCCAAAACTTCGCCCGGTCGCTTTTGAGAGCCTGCGGCACCGCGTGCTGTAAAAACAACAGTTCCAACAGGCACAGGAAGTACTAAGTCTGCACCTTTTGAACCGTCTTTAGTGTCACCTAAGCCCATCGTACCGTTTTCTGCAGTGCGGTGAGGCATGAAGCGGTAGTCAAGTAAGCTATTTGCGTTGCGATCAGCTACAAAAATAACGGAGCCGCCGTCACCGCCATTACCGCCATTTGGGCCTGCTAATGGCTTGTACTTTTCGCGACGAACTCCGGCAGATCCGTTTCCACCATCTCCGCCTTTTACATGCACTGTTACGCGGTCTACAAAATCACTCATACTGCTACCTTACTCGAAGATAAACACTTAAATTCTCGGGAACATGCGAGAACAAAAAAGCCGCACCGAACTGGGTGCGGCTTAAACGTTTTATCGTCGACTTATTGTCGCCGACTTATTGTTGAAGCGCTTAGGCTTAGCTAAGATTCAGGCGGTAACAACGTCAACAACCTTGCGGTCGCGACGAATACCGAACTTCACATTGCCGTCCACCAAAGCGTACAGCGTGTGATCCTTGCCCAAAGCAACGTTCTGACCTGCGTGGAACTTAGTGCCGCGCTGACGAACGATAATGTTGCCAGCCACTACAGCTTCACCGCCAAACTTCTTAACACCAAGATATTGCGCTTGTGAGTCGCGACCGTTGCGCGAGCTAGACGCACCCTTCTTATGTGCCATCTCACTGTCCTTTCAGGTTTATAACACCGTCAATCAGGCGATGGCCGTGATCTTGACGAGAGTCAACTTCTGACGATGACCCTTGCGACGAGCCACACCAGTCTTGTTCTTATACTTCATAATGCTAATCTTTGGACCCTTGGCTTCGTCGTTCAAGACTTCTGCCTTCACCGTGATCTTAGCAAGATCCTTGGCGCTCAAGGTCACCTTAGCACCGTCAACAACGAGCGCGACCGGGAATTCCACGGTATCGCCCTTCTTTGCATCGAGACGGTTCACGAGAATGGCGTCGCCAACCTCGACCTTCTCTTGATGGCCACCGGCCTTCACAATCGCGTACATAATTCGTTCCTTAGCTCAATTGAAAGCTTACTTTTGCCTTGCGCACAGCAAAACGCGCGCGGCAAGACACCGACTATCAAAAATACACCTACCCATGTACTAACGTCAAGTCGCTAGATTCATGAGTCAATGCAGACAATATTCAATATTGTACTCAAGGCATATACTTAGTCACTATTCAGAGGCGCAATCATCACTTTCTGTAGGTTCTTGCGTAGTCTCCTGCGTAGTATCTTGCGCAGGTTCTTGCGCAGTTTCCTGCGTAGGTTGTTCCGCAGTATACTCAGTAATCTCTTGCGTAGTATCCTCTAAATTATTTTCAACTAATTCTTCAGAAGTTTTATACGCTTCACTAGTTTCAGCAACTTCACTAGTTTCCACAACTTCGCCAGCATCCGCAACTTCACTAGTTTCCACAACTTCGCCAGTTTCAGCAACTTCGCCAGTTTCATCCGCATTAGAAGATACAGAATCTTCTTCAGAATTCAAAAAATTACTATACTGCGTTTCTTCTTCAGATTTATGAGCTGTGTCAGTAATTACAGACGCGGCAGCTATACGCGCTAACTTAGCTCTCACTTCCGCGCTAGAACCCTGCTGCTTAACGGGAGCAGGCTGTTCCGTTGCGCTTCCATGACCATACTTGTTTGTTTTAACAAAAGGATCTCCACCCTTAAGCGCGTAAGGATCAGCATATTCTGAAGAAACAGTAGGCTCATCGTGCAAAATAAATCCACGTCCCTTGCACGTTGGACACTCTTCAGAGAACGCTTCAACTAAGCCTTGACCAACGCGTTTACGTGTCATTTGCACAAGACCAAGAGACGTAACTTCAGCAACTTGATGCTTCGTGCGGTCCCTAGCCAAGCATTCCAAAAGCCTACGCAAAACCAAATCGCGGTTCGCTGGCATAACCATATCGACATAATCGATCATGACCATGCCACCAATATCACGCAAACGAAGCTGGCGCGCAATCTCTTCAGAAGCCTCCAAATTACAACGAGTAACCGTTTCTTCCAAAGACTTACCACGCCCGATGAATCGTCCAGTATTAACATCGATCGTAGTCATTGCTTCCGTACGATCAATCACAATAGAGCCGCCAGCCGGCAAATAAACCTGACGCTCCATGCCCTTACGAAGCTGACTATCAATCTGCCACTTATCGAAAACGTCTTTGCCTTCATGCTCAGCAGGATCCCAATATTCAACCTTGCTGCGCAAATCTGGAGCCATCATCTCAAGATATTCATCAATTCGCTGACGCACTCCCTCACCTTCAACAATAAGCTTTTGGAAGTCATCGTTGAAAATATCGCGTACAACACGAATTGCCACATCAGGCTCACCCTGTAACAGCTTAGGGCGCTTTCCATGCAAGTATTCTTCGCGCTTAGCTTCAATGCGCTCCCACTGCTTAACAAGCGAATCTAAGTCTTTTTCAATCGACTCCTCGCTTGCACCGTCAGCGGCAGTACGAATAATAACGCCCATATCTTTTGGTGCAATCTTCGACACAATAGCGCGCAAACGCGAGCGCTCTCGATCCGAAAGCTTGCGGCTCACACCTGTCATGCCGCCAGATGGCACAAGCACTAAGAAACGCCCTGCAAGAGTTACTTGCGAAGTCAATCGAGCACCCTTATGTCCAATTGGATCCTTAGTAACCTGCACAAGCACAGGATCGCCAGACTTAAACGCAAGCTCAATTCTACGAGGCTGACCTTCAAGACGAGCCATATCCCAGTTAACTTCGCCTGCATAAAGCACGCCATTCCTGGCTTGACCAATATCTACGAATGCCGCTTCCATGCTTGGAAGCACGTTTTGAATGCGCCCAAGATAAATATTTCCAACAGTAGCAACTTCTTGAATATCAGAAACGTAGTGTTCAACAAGAATATTGTCTTCAATAACGGAAATTTGCGTGTGACGATCGCGCTCACGAACAACCATTAATCGTTCAACATTTTCGCGACGAGCAAGGAAATCTTGCTCCATAAGAAGGTTCTGACGGCTACGCTCACGTCTATTATCCCTACGGCGTTGGCGCTTTGCTTCAAGTCGCGTAGAGCCTTCAATATCCGTAATTTCGTCTATATACTGCTGCTTGCGCGAGCGGCGAGAAGTTAAGTCGTCATCGTTCGCATTAGTGTAGTCGGACGACTCTTCCTGAGAAGATGCGGAATTTGCGTCATCGGAGGATTTAGAACGGCGGCGACGACGGCGACGCGTATAAAGAGTTTCTTCCTCATCTTGCTCACGAAGCTCTTCTGGATCTGGAATTAAATCGCGATCTTCTTGAGAGACTTCATCTATTCTTGCGCGTTTTGTGCGAGAATTTGCGTCATCGTCAAGATCGTTAGAAATATCGATGTCGAAATCGCGGCTTTCGTTGCGGCTTTCGTTGCGATCAGCGCGAGAGTTACGGCGGCGACGACGGCGGCGCGTAATCATTATTTCGTCGTCATCATTGTCATTATTTGCATTATAGTCGTCGTTTGCGCTTCTGTTATCGCTTTCGTCACTGCTATCGCGGCTATCTCTTCTATCGCGACCGTCTCTGTTATTGCGATTACCTCTGTTATCTCTGCTATCGCTGCCACTTCTGCTGTCTACTGCATCGCTTTCATTTCGAGCGTCATCATCATCAGAAATGTTATTTGACATATTGCGACGATTAGAACGCCTATTTGAAGTATTTTCTGCAGATAAAATATCGCTAACGTCAAGAGTTTCATCGATGCGCGTATCAATAGGAGCGTAAACAATATTGTCGTATGTAAGATCTTCTTCAATTTGCTCGACTTCAGCTGCAGCACGTCGCTCAACAGCATTCAACCTGCGAGAACGGCGAGAACGCTGGTTTTTGCGAGTTTTTTCATCGCGACCATCTTGCGAATCCTGAAAATCCTTAGCGTACTCAGAATCTTGAGAATACATAGAACGACTTGTTTCACGCGATGTTTCACGGCTATTTCCTCTGCCGCTATCACGCTTCATTTCGCTCGAATTCTCGCGTCTTTCAGAACGCGACTTGCGTTCTCTACTATCGCGACTATCACGACTATCACGACTATCACGAGCATCACGAGCATCACGAGCATCACGGCTATCGCGACTATTGCGTCCAGTGTGCCTTCCGCGAGAAATATCGCGCAAGTCATCGCGCAAGTCATCATTCAAACCGTCGCGCAAATCGTCACGCAAATCGTCGCGCGAATCATTGCGAGAACCGCTGCTTTCTTCACTACGATCGTTCACTACCTTAGGAAGAACTGGCTCCTGGAATAGTAGCGAAGTTATCGGGCGCGATTTAACAACATGCGGCTCAGAATTCTTCGCACTAGAATCCTCAACTTTTAGTTCCATTGCTTCTCCAGCAGCACCTGCACCACGCGTAACTCGTCGACCGCGACGGCGACGCGTAATACCAGAGCTTTGCTGCAAAGTATCACCGGCAGCTATGTTACTTTCCGAAGAATCTGCAGATTGCATTGTTTCGGACATATCCGCAGAAGTAGCAGTTTTAAACACAGTTCTACTATTTTCAGCTTCAGATTCATTGAAGCGTTCTCTTATTATTCTGGGCACTATGCTCCTCACGAGACGCTGCATCGCCTCGCATCCCTGGCTTTAAGTTGAGCACGCACGTGCGCGAGCCACCCCAAAGCTCTCTACAAAGTCTAGCTGCGCGACAGCGGACGCCAGCCTCGGAAAACGCTCACGAGGGGATCGACGCCATCGATTGCCTGGCGGCTTGCAGTGCCACCGCTCTCTAGTATGCCATATTGCCGAGTCAAATATCCAATTTACTGAATATTAAAATTTACAACGTTACTTTTAAGTCAAAAGCAGCAAAACTACACGCGCGCTACTATCTGCACTAATGAAAATCGTTGCGCACGCATAAAAGTTGCGTATCGCTCCTATAGTTGCAGCAGAGGTTTGTGCGAATATATTTGCGCACTACTTACTATTTGGAAATACTATTTTGGATACCCTTTGGAGGCAAGAAATGGGCTTAATCAGCGCAATGCAAGGCTTTTGCGTAATTGGCATTGTTATTGCTGCAGGCTACGTTACTGCTCGCATGCGCGTTGGCGGTTCACAAGCTCAAATGGTGCTAAATCGCGTAAGTTTTTTCGTTTCCAGCCCTTGCTTAATGTTTGCGATCCTTTCTAAAGAACCTATTTTTGAGATTTTTCACTCTTCGATTTTTGTTGCATTCTTTTCTGCGATGATTGTTGGAATTGCGTTCGTACTGCTTAATCGC
This sequence comes from Gardnerella phocaeensis, assembly GCF_048545075.1. NCBI lineage: Bacteria > Bacillati > Actinomycetota > Actinomycetes > Bifidobacteriales > Bifidobacteriaceae > Gardnerella > Gardnerella phocaeensis. The sequence continues at coordinate 400,954 of NZ_JBKQXS010000002.1, forward strand.
ATTTGTTTCCATCTCCCTGCATCTGATTGCACTATAGGCGCTCTCAATTCTCTTTATTTAAATTCAAACAATATTGGCTTGCCAGTTGCGACTTATATTTTGGGAAATCCTGCGCTTGTTGCTCCGATTTTAGTTATGCAACAAGCTGTGTTTACTCCTGTTGGTTTGACGGTTCTCGACATTACAACTACTGGAAAATGTTCGCTTAAGCGCATAGCTCAGCAGCCTTTAAAACAGCCACTTTTAATTGGTTCGCTTGGTGGAATTATTATTTCAGCAATTTCCGCAAAAGTTGGCTACTTCCCTGTTCCGAATTTTCTTTACGATCCAATTAAGATGATTGGCGATTCTGCAGTTCCAATGATTTTAATGGCTTTTGGAATGTCGCTTTACGGCAGCAAGCCTTTGCAAAAAGATTCTAATCGAGCTGCTATTGCCACGGTTGCTGTGCTAAAAAATCTTATTATGCCTGCAATTGCGTTTTTGCTGGCTTACTTTGTGATGGGTTTTCGCGGTGCGACTTTGTATGCGTGCGTTGTGTTAGCTGCGCTTCCAACCGGTCAAAACGTTTACAATTATGCTGCGCGCTACAACGTCGGCTTAAGTTTTGCGCGCGACGGCATACTGTTTTCTACTGTCACTAGCCCAATTTGCATAGCCGTAATTGCAGCCGTTTTAGGGTGATTTCGTACGCGTTTATGCCGCCTGCGCACGCAATCCCGACAGAAACTTTACAGTCGCGTAAAGGAAAGGTCGTTTCCGCGCCTCAACCCGGCAGAAACTTTACAGCACTGTAAAGAAAAAGCCGGTTACGCGCGAAAAAACGGCAAAAACTTTACAGTAGCGTAAAGAAACGGTCGTTTCCACGCTTCAATCCGGCAAAAACTTTACAATCGCGCTGCTAGCGAATCGATACACGCGTTAAATATTTTTGCAGTCAATAGAAAATGTCGAAAACATCTTGCGATTTGGTATTTTCGACAGTTTTGGCTTACGCTTTGTTTATTTCACCAAACGATTTGGCATTTTCGACATTTTAGTAAGCTGCAAAAAATCGTGGCGAACGCACTACATAGCAGTACTCAAACAGGTCGTAGCGGTAATTCATTAAGACTTTAAAAAACTTTAAGACTTTTCAATCAGCCAATCAACTACATACTTCACGCGAATCCCATCTATTAAATCAACACCAGCATATCTGCCAGTAATAAGGAATTTCGCGTAATTATCGCGTATTTTAAGCAAATTATCAGTTTCATGCGTATTCTCCGGCAACTGCTGAGTAACCTGATAATATTCAACTACATCACCTTTGCGCGCAATAAAATCTACTTCACTACCCTCAACCCTAGCAACATCGACATCATATCCTCTTCTTAGCAACTCCAAAAATACAATATTTTCTAAGCGATTACCCATATTCCCAGGCCTATGACTAACAGCCTGATTCCTCAAACCACTGTCAACAATAAAATACTTTGCATTCTGCCTTAAGTATGCTTTACCTCGAATATCGTACGGGCGAACTTCAAAAAACAGATAAGCATTTTGCAAAAGCTCTAAATACCTAGAAATAGTATGATTTGAAACTTCTATACGCTCGTTTTTTAAAAGACTCGTAACTTTGGAAGCATTAACTAGCTGACCAACATTATCAGCCAAAAATGCGACTATTCTTTTAAGCGTAAAACTGTCTTTTATTTGCGCGCGAGCAGCAATATCGTTAAGAATAATAGAATCATATATGCCGGAAAGAATAGTGTATCTAAGCGGCTCATCTGCAAGAACAACACTAGGAAATCCGCCATATTGTTCATATTCTTTATACGCCAGATCTACTTCCCTAGAATTAACGTCGATTTGCTTCGCTCCCAAAAATTCCTTGAAAGAGAACGGGTACACTGGTATTTCAACGTACCTTCCACTTAAGTTAGTGGCAAGCTCGCCAGAAAGAAGTTTCGCGTTAGATCCTGTTATAACAATATCGCAATTAAAACTAACTCTAAGTGCGTTAATGGCTTTTTGCCAACCATCTACAAACTGTATTTCGTCTATTAAAATGTATGTTTTTGGTTGATCTACATTTGTTTGTTGACTTTTGCCACTGTTCGAATTTTCGCCACTGTGCATTTTTGAACAGATAACATCCATAAGATTGGAATCTGTAAGCACATCGCGATATTCAAAACTTTCAAGATTTATGTACATTATGTGCGAGTCTGGCACTCCAAGCTCGCGAAGAGAATCCATGTATTGTTTAAGGATTACCGATTTTCCGCAGCGGCGTACACCTGTTATCACTTTTACAAAATCAGTGTCTCTAAAAGCAAGAAGCTTATTAAGATACTCAGTCCTAGGATACATACGTTTGCCTTTCGCAAGTTGGAAGCCTACTTCCAAGTTTAGTGCAAAATGACAAAAGTTGGAAGTCTACTTCCAGATTGCAAATCTCTTCGCGCAACTATCTTTGCGCAATTACCTTCGTGCAGCTACTTTTGCTCAACCACCTTCGCGCACGATTTAAAAAGCTAACTAACTAGCGCTTGCCTGAAAATGTTTACTTAAAGCATGTGGTATGTGCCCATTTCTGGACACATACCACTGATGTAGCTTTATAAATGCTTGCTATAAGCAAACTTTTATAAATACATCATCTCACGCTCTGGATTAAGGAACTTCGTGAACTTTACAGCCTTTAACAGCAAAGCTACAAGACATGGCAAAATAACCAATAGAAGAATCGAAACAACAAAAAATTCTGCTGCATCTAACAATAATTCAAAGGTTGATGATCCAAGAGTAAACCAACCAATAATATAAATATCACAAAGAGTATTGGCAATGCAGGAAATTATAACTGATATTAAATTAACAAGCATATATTTTAAATTGTTTTCAGGCTTATATTTGACTATAACCCATTGCAATATTTCTACGGAAACAAAGAAAATAACAACAGGTAACCATACTAAGCTCTGAATTATAGAATTATATGAATTTCCAGATATAGGATAAAGTTTGAAGTAACAATACATCATCGAAGCAGTCATAATAATAAAAACAAATACACCACTTGCTGCAGTAAAGAATCTTTTACGTAATACTTGAGCAAAGCTAAGTATTATTGCAAGCGGAAACATCCATCCTGCATAAGCTAGAATTCCAAACAAAACCTGGTGTTCATCATTATATTTAAAAACTTCTTTAATATTTATCCATAAATTAACACATAAATCAATGCCATATATAATAAAAAGAGATTCAAGAATCGCTACTACAGCAACAACTATGATTGCAGAAATAATTTCTTTAGCATTCCACCTAAAAGAAAACTTACGAGCCTGCTCTTCAATATAAGCAGGATTAAACATGCCATTAGCATAACCAGTTTGATAACCAAAAGCTTGAGCAGCACCAGCTTGATAAGCACCATATTGATTAGTAAAAGACCCACCTACATATTGACCACTGTATTGACCACCATATTGCAATTGACTGTATTGAGACTGGAAGTACTGAGACTGTTGACCAACAGGGAACTGATTGTACTGCTGAGTATACTGCTGATTTGATTGCTGAGCGTACTGCTGATCTGGCTGCTGACTTGACTGAACATACTGCTGGCTCATTGAAGACTGCTCGTATTGCTGATAATACAACTGGGCAGACTGAGGCTGCTGCTGCATCGGTTGATTATGATTCTGCGCCGACTGACCATACTGCTGAGAATATGATTGGCCATACGACTGACCATAAGGCTGACCATACGACTGACCATTTTGAGAATAACCAGCACTATCAGAAGCACCATTCATCTGATTTTTGCCACGATAATCATCAACACCATTATTGACATCACTCATAGCAAACCTCCAAATCTAACACTCACTGTTAAAAAAATTTCTCCCAAATAAAACAGTCAGACGATAAAACAATCCAACAAAACTGTCAGCTTATTATACCTCCATCAACAAATTAACCCCACAAACAGTAACATTAAAAAAAAAACTCAACACTTCCCTATTAAAAAGTCCGCAAACACAGGCACATTACCCAGTGATTGTGGACTTAATCGATGCTATAAAACAAACTCACACTATTCAATCACAATGCTTGCTGAGCAAGAAGCAGTTTTCGCGCCTTAATCCGACAGAAACTTTACAGCGTTGTAAAGGAAAAGTCGTTTCCCACCTCAATCCGGCAGAAACTGCGCAGCGACGTAAAGTTTCAGTCGGGAAACCGGCAAAAAACGGCAAAAACTTTACAGCTGTGTAAAATTTATGCCGCCTACACGTGCAATCCCGGCAGAAACTTTACAGTAGCGTAAAGAAACGGTCGGCTACGCGCGAAAAAACGGCAGAAACTTTACAGTCACGCTGCTAGCGAATCGAGGAGAGCGAATCAAGGCGAGCGCGGAATGACGGCCAATCCGTGCGCATTGCCGTAAGCAGCTTCAGCTTAGGCACGTCGTCAATCGGCACCCACTTAATTTCCATACTCTCGTCATCGTGCGCACAAGGATCCACACTATGCCCTGGCTTTTCAAACGCAAAAACCGTTGTATAACGCCAGTTTCCGTGATCTTCGCGGTAAGCTCCAACAACCTCAATATCTCCCGAAGTAATATTTGCTTCCTCGAAAGACTCACGCAATGCGCCCTCAATCGCGCTTTCGCCATCGGAAATTGCGCCGCCCGGAATTCCCCAAGTGCCACCTTCAGCGCTCCAAAGCGCGCGATGTTGCATCACAACGTGCGTCACGCGACCAGTTTCAGCATCTCGCCTAGCAAGCAGCACTCCGGCAGCGCCGTTATGACCCCAATGCCTTCGACCACAATCGCAATGCACCCATCCATCTCCCGGCTGATGCACATTTTCTTTAGGCACCTCCGTGGAAGTCGGATCGTTCTTTTCGCCAACTTCTTCCAAGCTTTCCTTATTCCACAAATCCGGCAATGCGTACCCAAGCTCGGTGACCATACTGCGAAGAAGCGGCAAGCTGATTCCAAGAACACCGTGCGGATCTCCATTAATACTTTCAATAAAAGCTCCGCCAAAACCTTCTAGCGTAAAGGATCCTGCAACTTCCAGCGGCTCTCCAGTTGCTACATACGCGCGAATTTCCGCGTCACTCATTTGCGCAAAAGTTACGCTTGCGTGGCTTGTTTTGCACACGATTTTGCCGGTTTTTGCGTCGATTAAACAGTGACCAGTCCACAATTGTCCTGTTTTTCCGCTCATTTGCTTGATTCGCTCAAATGCCACTTCGGGGGTATGCGGCTTCCCGTAGCACTCGCCATCGAGCAGGAACATGGAATCGCAGCCAACAATCAGCACACCGCTACAATCATGAGAAGATTTATTTGTATACGCAAAATCGTGAATATCGAAAGTTTTTGTAGGAACAGTAACGCCTGAAAAATCGCGAGTTTGCGCCGTATCTACGTTATGCGTTACATCTGATTGCGAATCGCTTGCTAAAGCGTTACCAGCAGATTCAGCAGATTCCGCAGATTCAGCAGATTCTGCAGGTTCAGCTTCCAGCGGATACCCCACAACTAAATCGCCACTAGCACTCGCCGCTGCATCCGCCACAAGTTTCCACGCATTGTACACAGCTTGAGCTTTTGCGCGAGCCAAAATCGACACGCGCTCACATGCACTCAACTGCTCAACGCTTGTACCTCGCTCACTAGCAGCATCACGCAAAGCAACCGGCTCATCCACTTCGCTTACGTGAATTACCGGAATCACTCCAGCTGCCGCCAAAACCGCTCTACGCGCCGGAGACTGCGAGGCCAAAATCAACGAAACTGTCATACCTTACTCTTCCTTTTACGCCTTTACAACTTCGCACAAATCATTCGCGACTTATTGCAACGCCAGTAGAATCAACAGGCACGTGCAAAACGCGCCAGCCAGTACGCGAAAGCCACGGCTCGGCAATTGCGTCGATTTTTTGAGCCGCACTCTTTTTATACTCAGCATCTCCTGCATAAAATACAGCAACGCACGATCCTGCTCCAGAAATCGCTGCCGCAAAACCATTCTCGCGCAACGTTTCCACCAGCTTCCACGAATCCTTCATAAGATTTGCGCGATACGGTTGATGAAGAGCATCTTGAGTTGCTGCAAAAAGTAACGCATTTCGCGAAATATCAGATTTTACTGTGCCTAATTCATTTTCCGAATCACTATTTAACTCACCAAAAGCAACCGGAAGCATTGCAGCTCGCGACACGTTAAATATTGCATCACCATACGGCACTTTTGCTGGAAGCGCGCGCCTAGCAAGCTCTGTAGAAAGCTCGAAATCAGGAACGAATACAGACACGGAAATATCTTGTGAAACTTTGTATCGTACAGTATGAAAACCAGTAGAAAGAGGAGCTTCGCAATCTCCAGCCACGCGCACAGAGCCTTTTCCTTCTCCAGCATCAAGCTTCCAGCTCATCGTCAAACCGCCAAAAACTGCAGGAGCAACATTGTCTGGATGACCTTCAATTGCAGCCGCGATTTCGAAAATTGCTTCGCGATTAAGCTCACCTTCGTGCGCAAAAGCCCAAGCAGCAGCAACAGCAGCCACAATCGCTTCTGCAGAAGAGCCCATACCGCGCGCTTGCGGAATCCGATTATGCACTTCTAACGTAAATCGTAAGTTTGGCAGACCAAATATTTTGCAAGCTTTGCGAAAAGTCGCTACAACTAGATGCGTTTCATCTTTTGGAAGCGTATCCTCGCCTTCGCCGTGAATAATTACACGCACGTTTCCAGCATAATCGAGCGAATCAAGCGAATTTTTAGAATGATTATCATCCAGAGTAAAAACTAAAGAATCCGCATAATCAAGCGCAATACCTGCTGTATCAAACCCAGAACCGAGATTTGCACTAGTTGCTGGCACACGCACGGAAACACTGTTACATACTGGATTCATACGATCACCTTCTCGCTTTTCACTTTATAACGCGCAAAACTAGCGGCTTTCCGCACACAACGTCCAACTTCTGCAAATCTTCGCAAATAGCTTGAACTGCAGCTTCCGAACATTCGCTCACAAGCACGCGCACACTGCCAGGTCCACCAAGACCGCACTGTGGGCAATCCGAATCACCTTCAGCCTGAGCATACTTAGCCTGGCACGCCGAAGCCAAGCGCTCAGCTGCAACACCATGATCTGCAAAAACATCCATAACTTCGCTGCACAAAGCCAAAGAAGTATCTTCCATATTGCAACGAATCACAAAATCCGCTCTAGTCTGCTCGCTAGAAGCCGGCACATACTTGTTGTACATTGGCACGCCAAAACCTGCGCATCCGCGCACAATATTTCGAGCAGCACTAACAACATCTCCAACAACAGCGCTTGCAGTTGGAGCGCCACCAGCACCGCGTCCGTAGAACATTAAGTCATCGGCAGCCTGCGCCTTCACAAACACAGCATTGAAACTGCCATGCACAGAAGCCAAAGGATGCTCCGCGCTGACAAGAGCTGGATAAACGCTAACGCTTACGCCGCCATCCGAGTTGGACTCGCCGTCATCATGCCTTTCAACTGCCGCAAGCAGCTTAATTACACGATCTTCCGCACCTGCAGCCGCAATATCTTCAGAGTCAATCGCGCTAATTCCCTCAACAGAAACGTCGTCAATACTTACTGGCATTTGGAATGCGAGAGTTGCCAAAATAGCAGCTTTATTCGCTGCGTCGAAACCTTCAACATCTCCGGTCGGATCCGCTTCAGCGTAGCCCTTCTCTTGAGCTGCGCGCAAAGCCGAGTCAAAATCAAGTCCGCACACAGTCATTTCGTCAAGAATATAATTAGTAGTTCCGTTTACGATTCCGAAAATTTGCGTAATTTCATCGCCAATAAGTGACTCTCGTAGCGGACGAACAATAGGAATCGCTCCTGCTACAGCAGCCTCAAAGTACAAGTCAACTCCGTGACTTTCTGCACACTCGTATAATTCCGGACCAAACTTTGCAAGCAGCGCTTTATTAGCTGTCACAACAGATTTTCCGTGACTCAGCGCGCTTTTTACAAAAGTATGCGCAGGCTCAAGTCCGCCAATAAGCTCGATCACAATATCAACGTCCTCGCGAGTGCACAACGATGCCGTGTCTGTAGTTAGCAAATCACGCTTAATCCAAGGCGCGTCAACTTCTTCCGGACGCAAGCACGCAACTCCTGCAAGCTCAATATTCGCGCCAATTCTAGCTGCAAGCTCATCACCTTGCTCAACTATAAGTCGCGCTGTTTGCGAACCGACCGTGCCTGCACCAAGCAATCCAACGCGAATAGTTTTATTAGCTAATTTTTTGCTTAACATATAACTCGCCTCCTTAAGCCATGAATTTTGAATTTTCTTTTTTACTAAAAATAACAGTTACTAAAAATAATAGTTGCCAAAAATAAAAATAGCAGTTACAAAAATAACAGTTACTAAAAATAGCAGCTACGAAAAAAGCATCATCACATTAAGAATCACAGAAATAATCAAAAATGTAATTACACCTACAGTTCCATAAAGCGATTTCAAATTATCTTTCTTAGGCAATTCCAAAGGCGCATCATAGAAAACTAAATATCGGCGATTGCGAACAAGTAATACTATTCCAACTATAAGCACTGCAAACACAAATATGCTATATAATCCAGCTAGCACGAATCCAGAAGGCAAATTCATTAACTCTTCATTTGATAGTTTGTCAACTTCTATAAGATTTCCTTTTGCATCCGTCATCTGTTTTAGTAACCATAAAGCGACAACGCTTCCTTGGAAGTTCACAATCATGTGAAGAAATATGCTGTAACGCAATTTAGAAGTGCGCACGTACATGTAGCCGAGAATAAGCCCAAGCCCGAAAGCGTAGAAAAATTGGAATATATTCATGTGGTATAACGCAAAAGCTAAAGCAGAGAACACAATTGCTTTCTTTTCGCCATACGCACGCAATCTAGAAAGTATTTGCTTTCTAAAAAACCATTCTTCCACAATAGGAGCAAGAATTACTACGAATACAAGCGCTTCCCACATATTTCCAGACACAATAGTTTCCGAAATGCGATTTTTTGCTTTACCGTCTGTAATAATTGAGGCTAATGTTTTACCAATTAAGCTTCCGCAGCACGCAACTGGCACACTAACTGCGTAGAATCCCAAAAATTGCCGCAAAGACATAGGAAATTCACGCGACGCAAGAATTGGTACTGATCGCATAATCAGTATTGCAATAGGAATCGCTATTAAATATTGCGCAATATCAGATACTAATATTGTTCCAATAGATTTTTCTAAAAATTCTTTAGGCAAAAAATATGGAAAGCATGCACTTAATACAGATACAGAAGCAATCCACACAACCATGAACACGCATAATGACATTCCAATAGTTCCCTGTCGCTTTTGCGCCAACAAATATTGGTCGTCATATTGTATATCTTGCATACTCATCCTTTTATTATTTTTTACGCTTTATTTGGATTTTTCGCTTTTTTATTTGACGTGTGCTAAGTTTGCGCTGCTTGCGGCATTTGCGCTACTTGCAGCACTTGCGATACTTGCATTACTCGCATTACTTGCGCTGCTCGCGCTATTCACGCTTACTTAAGCACACCTTCAATAAGCTTTGTAATTAAATCGCTATAGCTTATTCCAGTTGCTTCCCAAGCTTTTGGATACATGGAAATTGGCGTAAATCCAGGCATTGTGTTGATTTCGTTGATCATCACATGACCTTCAGGAGTCACAAACGAATCAACACGGCTTAATCCTCTACCGTCTGCTGCTTTGAATGCTGCGAGCGCCGTTTTACGCACGAGCTCCAAAGTTTCCGCAGGAAGATTTGCTGGAACTTCAACGTGCGAAGCTGCGGAATCCATGTATTTGCTGTCAAAATCGTAGAACTGGTCTTCACCAGCCTCGCGCTTGTCTAGCACAATTTCGCCTGGCAAACTTGCTTTCGGCTCCTCGCCATCGCGAGCTGCAAGAACCGCGCACTCAATTTCGCGCGCGTCAATTCCTTGCTCTACCAACACTCGCCAATCGTGCTTTGAAGCTTCATAAACGGCATCTGCTAAAGCTTTAGCATCGCGCGATTCAACTTTTGTAACTCCAAAGCTAGATCCTGCACGGCTTGGTTTTACAAAAAGCGGATACTCGAGTTTCGCAGCTTCAACCTGCTCAAGAATTTCATTTGTGTACGCAGCAAAGTGATTCGACGAGTCGCTTGCAAACTTGCGCGCATCCAACGCGATTCCCGGAGCCACGTCAATTCCGGCAGCCTTAAACAGCTGCTTTGCGTAGTATTTATCCATGCACGCAGCCGAAGCCAATACTCCGCAACCAACGTACGGCACTTGCATCATTTCTAGCAAGCCTTGCAAAGTGCCATCTTCACCGTTCGGACCGTGAAGAACTGGGAAAACAGCGTCAATATGACCTAAACTTTCAAGCGTACCGTCTGCCTCTCGCACCAAAAATCCGTCTGCACCCTTTGCAGGGTCAAGCACAACATCGCGCGTTCCAGCGGTTTTTGTGATTACTGGCAACTCGCCTTCTTCCATGTGGAAGTTACGAGGATCTTCGCCGCCAACAATCCATTCGCCTTTTTTAGTAATCGCAATGCGAATAATATCAAAACGACTTTCGTCTACAGCACTGAGCACTCCAGCAGCAGATATGCAAGAAATCGAATGCTCGTCTGCTTTACCGCCATACAAGAACACTACACGCTTTTTCGTCATTTTTTTCCTTTATATATTTTTGAATTATTCTAATTATTTTGGATTAGTTTTTATTATTTACGCGCGCTACTCTTCGCAAACGCTACTTACTCTTCGCAAACGTCTTCATCGAAAAGCATTGCGAGCATTTCTTGGCAGGAGATTCCTTCTTCAAGCACGCGAGCCATTGCACTTGCGAGCGGAGTTGCAACGCCCAAACGCTTGCCCATTGCAACTACTGCGCTTGTGGTTGGCACACCTTCTGCAACGCCATTGCTTACAGCAGTTGCTTCTTCAACGCTCATGCCTTTTCCAAGATTTGCACCGAAAGTGTAGTTACGGCTTAGAGGGGATCCGCAAGTTGCCACTAAATCACCAAAGCCTGCAAGACCTGCGAAAGTGCGAGAATCTGCTCCTTCTGCAACGCCCAGTGCTGTCAATTCTGCAAGACCACGCGTTTCGATCATAGCTGCAGTATTTTCGCCGTATCCTGCGCCTCGAGCCATACCAACTGCGAGCGCAACAACGTTTTTAAGCGAGCCGCACATTTCTACGCCGATTACATCTGTTGATACAAACGCTTTAAAGTAGCTGTTTGAGCATGCTTTTGCAACTACTTCTGCTTGAGATTTTTCTGCGCAAGCAACTACTGCTGCAGCCGGGTGGCGAGAAGCAACTTCCTTGCTTAAGTTTGGTCCGGAAAGTGCAGCAAAACGGTTACGCGGTAAGTTCAAAGCTTCGCAAACAACTTCATCCATACGCTTTCCTGTTGTGCGCTCGATGCCTTTCATAAGCGAAACAACAATCGCATTTTGCGGAATCAGCCCCACAAATTCTGCTAACGCAACGCGAGCAAACTGTGCTGCAATCGCCACGACTACAATATCCGCGTTCGCAACAGCTTCTGCGCGATCCCCAGTTGCAGTCATGTTTTCTGGAAGTTTTTCCACGCTTGGCAAGCGCACGCCGTTATGGTGATGATCGCGAATTCCTTCAACAATTTCCGGCTCTATTGCCCACATTGTCACTTGATTTCCTGCATCCGCAAGCACTTGTCCAAACGCAGTTCCCCAAGCACCAGCACCCAACACCGTAACGTTCATGTTCTACGTCCTGCCTTTCGGTTGTGAGTTTTATAAGCTACTGTATAGCTATTTTTATTTGTAATCACACTATTACATAATTCTACACATGCCGCTTTACGGGATTTTAAAAAGATACTTTATTTTATTCTTCCGTATATTTTTTATTCTTCCGTAACGCGTTTCATCTGCCTGTAATCGAAGTATCCTTCAGGCGCTTTTTCGCCGCGAATTTCTTCCATAATTTGCGTCATACGAACACGCACGCGACGAGCCAACTCTTCAGCAGATTCCATTGGAGGCATCTCCCCCCAGTTTTCGCTTCCCTGCAGCAAGTCGGAATAATCAAGCTGAGTATCGTAGCACATTACAACATTTTTCTTCGGCCACGGCCACCAGTGATTAATGCTTGCAGCACCCCATGTGACAGCGCAAAATAGCGGTATTTGATGTCCGAGCCTGCGCGATGCTTCGAGAGCGATTATTCCAACTCCGGGCTTCATGCTCATAGGCCATTTTTTAGGATCGCGCGTTAATGTGCCTTCTGGCCAAATGCTTAAAGGTCTTCCGTTTGTGAGGATTTTGATTGATTCTTCCTCAATTTCGCGCGCTTTTCCGCTTCTGCGCGGCACAGACTGCATGCCTACTAGCTGGAACCATTTGCCTAAGATTGGCCAGTGCGCAAGTTCCGCTTTTGCCATGTAGCGCGGCCTGCGTCCTTGGTGGAATAGTGCGGTCATAGGTATGAAAACGTCAAACATCGTCACGTGTGTGCAAGCGGTAATAAACACGCCTTCTTCTGGCACGTTTTCTAATCCCCACGCCTTTACTTTGCAACGCGAACGCAATACGCGCGACGTTCCTTCGAGCAACCTTTCGGCGGCTTTAGGATTTTGCGCGTCAATTTCTGCCTGGTTTGGCTTACGTTTTCCTGCCGGATAGTAATACGTTGGATCAACTAAATTGTGTTTACTTGCTAAAAGCTTTACTTGCTCATCACTGAGTGGTTTTACTGCACTTCTTGGCGAAGGTTTTCCTTTTGATACCATGCTTTCTATTGTGCCGCACGCTATAAACCTACGCTACGACCTACTTTTGCAATCAACCCATGTTTAGGAGAGCACGCCCAAGCGAGCACGAATAGAGCGGTTGCTACGAGCACAATTGTTCCGCCTGTTGCTGTATCAAAACTCCACGAAATATACATTCCAACAATCGACGAAACGCAGCCAATAACAGGAGCTAAAATCATCATTCTCGACAGCCTATCCGTAAGCAGTCGCGCAGTTGCAGCAGGAGTCACAAGCAGAGCAAGCACAAGCACGTTTCCAATAATTTGCACGGAAACAACTACAGCAATCGCCACCAAAACGTATAACATTCCATCTAGCCAGGCAACTGGCAATCCCATTGCGCGCGAAGTTTCGCGATCCATCGATACGCAAACAAACTCTTTGTGGAACATGCATAATATAGCCAAAATAATCAAACCAGTAACAGCGACAACAGCAATATCTGAATCAGGAATACCTGTAATCGAGCCAAACAAGAAGGATTCCAAAGAGCCTGCGTAGCCGGATGCTTTAGAAATAATCACAATTCCAAGAGCGAAAGCAGATACGAAAAATACGCCAATAAATGAGTCTTCGCGAAGCCTGCGATTTTGGCTAAAAATAGATACGATTAGCGCGGTTGCAATTCCTGCGAGCGCTCCTCCAAATAGCAGATTTCCTTGCAATACGAAGGCTATCGCAAGTCCTGGGAATACTGAGTGAGCTACAGCATCTCCAATAAACGCCATTCCTCTAAGTACTACGTAGCATCCAACTACACCGCAAATTACGCTAGAAAGACACGCTACAATAAGCGCTTTTAGCAAAAACCAAAGGTCAGGATTTGTTAAATCTTGTATAAATTCTATTGGAGATAACATTACTCTTTTACCACACTTTCCTTACCAATTACGCGCTCAACTGCTTTAATAAGCGGATTTTGCGGAGCTACGTGGAAGGTTCGTACCCACTGTTCTGTTTGCAAATGTTGCGGATCATCGTCGCCCACAATAGTGCCATCAAATAGCATTATTCTCGAGCATGAGTTAATTGAGCCAATAATATCGTGCGAGCTCATGAGAATTGCTTCACCAGAAGCAGACAATTTTAAGAACAAATCGGTAAGCAGCTCCTGAGTAGGCATATCGAGTCCAGTAAACGGTTCGTCTAACAGAAGCAAACGCGGCTCTCCAGCCAATGCTCTAGCAACAAGTACGCGCTGACGTTGACCTCCAGAAAGTTCTCCAATCGTTCGATCTTGAAAATCAGCCATTCCTGTGCGTTCAAGCGAGTTTAATGCAATCTCGTAATCTTCTTTTTTAGCGCGACGAACGTAACCAATATGACGAATCCTACCCATCATCACTACATCTAAAACAGAAAGTGGGAAATCCCACGCAATATCGTGACGTTGAGGCACATATCCAACGTAAGATACGCGAGAATTAAGTTTCGCACCTTCCATATGAGGAGCACGCACTTCGAGTTTTCCAGTATGTGGAATCAAACCCATAATTGCACGAAATAGCGTCGTTTTACCGGCACCGTTTGCGCCAAGCAATCCCACGAATTCGCCACTATTAATGGTAAAAGAAACGTCTTTTACAACAGCGCGATTCCCGTACGAAATATTCAAATTTTGTGCGCAAATTACTGCATTTTCTTCCATATTTACTACCTTTAACACTTTCACTTCAAACATTTAGCTAAAGAATCCGCGTTAGCTCGCATCATATCCGCGTAAGTTCGCACATTCGCGTCGAAAGCGTCACCATAAATTGGGCAAACTTTCACATGCGCTTCAGCTGCAAGCTCTTTAAGTACAGACGAGCGAGAAATCAAATTCGGCTCTAAAAACACTGCAGGAATTTCCAAGTCGCGCAAAATTTGCGAAAGCCTACGCCTATCTTGCACGCTTGGCTCGCTTGAAGGGTTAATTGTTACAAATCCTGCGATATTTACACCGTAAGCTTTACCTAAGTATGCAAAAGCGTCATGCGTTGTAACCAAGTTGCGACGTTCTTTTGGAATTGACGCAACTTTTTTACGCATATAAGCATCTACGTCGAGAAGTTTGTTAATATACCGATCCGCATTTGCGCGATATTTGCGAGCGTTTTTAGGATCTACTTCGCACAAGCGGTCCGCAATTGTGCGCACATAAGCAATTCCGTTTTTCACTGACTGCCATAAATGCGGATCAATATCTCCGTGAACATGTTTTCCAAGAACAGCTTGTGGAAGTTGATAAATTTTCTGCCTTGCAAATCCAAGGAATCTATAGCCTTGTTCAGCTGGAATTTCTTTTAAAGCATTAGTCGGCACTTCTACTACTACGTCTCGCGGCTCATAGTATACGCGCTTTGGCGCAACCGACCGCTTTTCTTGCAAAGTATCAACTCTGTACAAAAATCCGCGTTTAGCTAAATCGTAAGCCAAATCTGCATGACCTTGATTCAAAACTACGCTAGCTCCACGCTTTTTCGCTAATTTCTGCGCGTTAATGCCGACAGCAAAACGCATAGTTGCGTTTCCTAAACTTGCAACTCTTTCGTTTTGAGCATTGAGCATATCTGCGTGGAAATCGAGAGTGTATTCTCCTGGCTTACTAAAAGCCCAACTTAAATGCGTGTGCGCGTCAGCAGGCAAATCCACATGATCTTCATCGTTAATTCCGTTTGCTGAATTAACGTAAGTTTCTACGCTTCCAAAAGTGCCAGTAAGGTAAGCGAAAAGCGAACCAGGACCGGTTACTTTAGTTGCAGTTAAGCGGATCCTGTCCGAACGCTTCATGTTGTATGCTTTTGGCTTTATTACAGTAGCGCGTCCTTCTTTCGTTACAGTTGAAGGAGCGTTTGATTGCGAAGACTGAGAAACTTGAGAAGACTGCAACTTATCAGATTTCTTTTGAGATTTCTCTTCAGATTTTTGCTGCTCTTTAGCGTCTTTAGCTTCTTCAACCGGCTGCGAAGTTTGGCGTTCTGTAGCAAGACCAAGCCAAATAGTGTCTAATGACACATCTTCGACCATTGGAATAATATCCGCCGCATGTTTCACGCTTTCTTCAGCAAGTTGCACATTCGGCACGCCTTTTCGCAAATTCGCATCTAAAGCAGTAATAACACCATGCTCCTCAAGCATCATGTAATTACTAAAAGCCACATCCGCATACACAACGTCTCGAATTGAACGCAATCGCGGCTCGTAAGAGTGCGGATCTGCATTATCAGGCACGATTGAGCTCACATTTGCAGCATCACCTGCTACATTCGCCACCATATCGCGCAAAACGCCTGTAGTTGTAACTACATTAATGCGACCATCGCGATGTCCTGCACGATTCCCGTTAGCACTACCACAAGCAGAAAGCGGCAAAATAAGCGCAACGGATGCAATTGCAGCAAGCGAAGAGAACAAAGTTTGCTTTACTTTTTTGGGCTTACGAATCACCCTTACACACTCCTACTACTAATAGTGCAACCTAATAGTGCAACTTAATAGCGCAACAACCAGTTGAAGCTAACAAGCCCACGCTTGTGTAGATACCAAATTCCTGCACCCAAAACGCCAAGCACAGCAATAATTCCACCAGCAAGAAGCGAATAAGCAAGTAAAGGATTTCGCTTAAATAATCCTGTTACACCTTTTGCTTCAGACTTCACAACATCGTCATTATCGTTCAACTTCTGTCGGTACAAACTTTTAGCAAGCCTCTTGTTACTAATTTTTGAAACAAGACCTTTATGCTTTTTAGCTTTTCTTGGCAATTGTTTTCCAGAGTGTGAATTATTTGATCCAAAACCACGACCACCAACAAAAGAATTTCCTCCACCAACGGCACCGTTTCCATGACCGCCATTATTTCCGCCAGAACGAAGCAAATTAGTAGGTTTTACTGGATTCTGAGGTGTAGGAGTCCCACCATTTTTGCCTTGTGGATTCTCTTTTTCATCCTTTCCACCGCCGTCAGCATACCCCATTGGCGTTTCTTGTGGATCTACACCAACAGCAACGTGAATATTGCGAGTTACTGTAGAATTTCCGTCGGAAGCTTGGAATTGCAATGTGTAATATCCCGGTTTGTCGAAATCCCAATTCGCATGAGCATGCGTATTTGCAGGTATCGTATAATCTGTTGCTCCTTGAGTGGAGAAAATCTCTTTATCTCCACCGCCCAAGCCTCCGAACATCCAAACGCGCACGTTTCCAGGACCTTCAACTCCTGTTAGGCTCAATTGAGTTGGCTTATGCGGATTCATAGACTGATTATTCCAACCCATCCATGGCACACCATCAATTTGTGTTTGCGGTATGCGATACACGCCGTTAGTTTTACCAGCATCACCAACTGCGAATACAACTGTGTCTGTGTCTCTAAAGACGTGGCTTCCTGTCACATCTTCTTGCACAGCCATATCAACATTATTTGAATCGCCAGTATATACAGCAATATCAACGTGACCGTGGTCTATAACAAGTTTGTCACCCTTGATGTCTTTGAACTTTGTTGCAGCAGATTGTTGCTTTTGAGGATCTTGCTTTCCGTCTTTAGAGTTATGTCCCCCATTAAAAGGACCACCGTTATTGCTTCCAAAGAGTCCGCTATTCCCTCCAAAAAGCCCGCTATTGCCCCCAAAGAGTCCGCTATTTCCTCCAAAAAGCCCTTGTTGCTGCATTTTTGCTCCAGGCCATGGAGTCACATACACAGTATTGTTGTTGCCGTTAATGAAGAAAGATCCATTACTTTGTTGCAAATTAATGCTGTGATCCTCACTTTGAGAATCTTCATCGTCATTATCATCTGAATCTTCTTCGTCTTCGCCATCTTCGTCACCGTCAAAAGATGCGCCATCATAATCAGCAAAATCGCCAGCTGTTACATCATGATTAGTTACATGGAATGTATAAGTCTGCTCGGAACTTTGCTCATCGTCACCGACGGCAGCAGTAGCCTTCATTTTTAACTTGTACACACCAGGACGGTTAAAAGACCAATACATGTGCGAATGCTTGCCACCATTCTCAGTAATTTCAACATCTTTCGGCCAGTTTTCAGCAGAACCGAGCATTTTATCATAATCGTCACCGCTGCGAGTGTACATAAAAACTTCGCCGTCGTGAGGTGCTTCGATACCAGTTAGCGACAATTTAACTGTTGGATTAACTTTTGCAGCACCAGCTCCCTCATATAACGGTCTAGTATCTAAACCAGGCCACAAAGCGCCAGTCTTATCAGCTCCCGACTGATCAAAGAACCAAACTACACCTTCGCGAGTTGTTGCGTAGATTTCTTTTATTGCCGGATTGCTCTCATCTTTTGAAAGTTGCATGATGTTTTTGGAGCCGACTTCAAAAATAAGTCGATTCGTATCGTAACGAGCGCCATTATGATCTTTACTTTCAAACGAATCACCCAAGGTACCTAATACCATGCGCTTATTTGTAGTATCAAAGAAAGTTGCAAAAACGTCAGTATGACCTTCATACGCGTGGCACATTGTAGCTTTACTATCAGCCGCAGGTTGCGAAGCAGTTTTATCTAAGCGAGCAGCGGCACACGCTTCAAAATTGGCTTTCTTTATTTTGGCAAAATCTTTAGAAGATTTCTTTCCGCTTGCAACAGTTGCGTCACTACCATTGTCAGCAAAAGCTGCAGGCGTTCCCATCATCATGCCGCACAAGCACACGCCCACCAACAAAGCGCGAGATAATTTCTTTATACTATTACGAACCATTTTCGTTACACCATTATTTCCACTGAGTACCATCAGATTGCATATCGTCCGATTGAGAATATTGAGAATTATTAATTGGCGACATTACTGTCGTTTCTTGATCACGCACTAAATCCGACAAAGCACTTTCGCCATTTGCATTATTCACATAATTTGCATTATTTGCATACTGTTGATTAGCTTGTGCAGAAACTTGCTTAGCGAGCGCAAGATTTCGTGCTTTCTTGCTTTTAACTACAGCTATTAGCACAAAAATCACAATAATTACGGCAATAATAGCCACAAAAATACCTACGATTTGAAGAACTAAAGCTGTATCGTCACTTTTTTCAGATACTTTGTGAGAGTGCTTATGCTTGTTGTGAAGAAGTTTGTTATGATGGCTAGCTTCATCTTTTCCAGCTTCATCGTTGTCTTCTTCATCTTGATCCTCTTCGTCGCCATCGTCACCCTCGTCGCCACTTGCTCCAGCAGCAGCGCCCGCACCTAAAGCGGCATTAGGATCAGCATTATCTCCAACTGCAAAATTAAGAACACGCGTATCGCTTACAGAACGTCCATTTTTAAGTTTTCCAGAAAAAGTAAGCTTCACATGATAAATTCCAGGCTTAGAAAACACCCAATTCACGTGAGTATGAGCATTGGTTTCAATCCAGCTGTTTTGCGGATAACCTTTAGTACTATCCCAAAGTTGCTGTGGATTATTGTTGCCATTTTCTAAGTAAACGTGCAATTTGCCTGGACCGCTTACTCCTTCAAGCGAAAGGTTCGCACCACGATCGAGCTCGTTAAGCACTCCACCTTCCTGCGTATTCCAACCAAGCCACGGCACATCAGGATTTTGAGTTTGTGGAATAACATACAGCTTCGTTCCAGGCTTTTCGCCAATAAAACTGTAAGCAGCGTCATCAGGCATAGGAATTATTGAATTGCCGCCTAATTTAAATACCACATTTTCTGGGTCTCGCCACACTGGTTCGTCACCAGTATCATCGCGAATCTTCAATTTCCATTTGCCGTCGATTAGCGTCGGTCCAAAATCAGCATGACCTGCTTGAATCATAACTGGCTGGTTGCCTTCATTAGCATAAGCAGTTTCCTGCATTGGATTTGGTGCACACAAAGATGCAACCAAAGTTACTAAAGAAAATATGAGCGCAAGCAACGCAGTAGAATATACATTCTTTCGTTTTGCTCGCAATGTTTCATTTTGTTTGTAATTCATTATTTAAACTTTCTAGTAATAATACGAATACTATTTACAACAATTTCAATTTAGAACGTACCAATGCGCCACATGCGCCAGTTATTGTGCATAAGCCAACGCTCGCGCTTGAAGCTGCGACTGCAACCAATTTATTCGAGGAACTATTACCTTTCGTATCATCTGAATCATCTTCATAAGCTTCATCAGATTCTTCGTCGTATTGCCTTACATCCTGCGAAGCATGGCGTTCATTATTCTTAACAAAATCAGAATTATTGCCGAAATTATTGCCGGAACTATTTCCAGAATTATTATCTGTTCTTACGAAATTACGAAAAGTTTGCCCACTTTTCTTAGAGCTCTTGTTCTTAGTATGAGTTCCACCAGAAGTTCGTCGCGATGAAGTATGCGACGATTTTCCGCTTGAATTTTCTGTTCTCGTAAAAGAGCTAGAACCAGAGCCAGAACCAGAGCCAGAGCCAGAACCAGAGCCAGAACCAGAACCAGAGCCAGAACCAGAGCCAGAGCCAGAACCAGAACCAGAGCTAGAACCACTTTGCGTATTATTCTTAGAATTATTCTTAGAATTATTCTTACGATTAGTGCGGTTAGTATTATTGCGATTATTCTTTGTGCGCTTTAATTTTTTGTTGGATTTCTTAAAGAAATTAGATTCGAATTGGAATCCACTGTTAAAACTAGATCCGAATAGTCCAGAATTTTCAGTGCTACCGAATACACCTTTCAAAAAGTTCTTTCCACCAACAAAATGCTTAGTCTTATTTCTACGCTTATTATGATGCTTATTATTGCTCTTCTTATGACGCTTCTCATGACGCTTTTTCCCATGAGGATTCTCATCATCTTCAGAATCAGAACCGCTTTGATCATCATCGCCATCATTGTTATGAGAGTGAGGAACGCCCTTCATCTCAATAACATAATCGCAAAACTCATCAAATTTGCTATTTCTGTAAAGCTCACCGTTCTTTAAAACTAAGGAAGGACGAATAGTCGCACCTTGCATTGATGCATCAAGTTTTAGCTCCAACTTGCTGCTCACAGCACCCGGAATGCGCTTAAATTCGTTTTCCCCTTCCTTTTTAATCAACCAAACATAGTCTTTAACAATGGAAGTTACAGGATTCGTAGGGTCATCGATTGGATCACCGGTAGTAGCATCGGTTGCAACATGAGGATTAAGCAATACTGCTTTCGCGTGTAAAGTATCCCCTGGTTTAAAACGCTTATAAGGAACAATCGCTTTTACTACAGGATGTCCGTCAGCACCGTGATCTTCAACGGCGATGGTTGCAGACGCAGTATCTTTGCCAACTTGCGTTTCGCCTTCAGTTGCGTGAGCATACACTTTCATCTTGTTCATTGCAGGCTCAGCTGGAAGCTGCAATCTCTCAGCAAAAAGAGTGGTTCCATACGCGTCAGGACCTTCGTCAGCGCGCACATATCTCCACTCAATACGAGCACCCTTTGGTTTGTTAACTACTTTTAAATCTAAACCGCCATAACCTTCGTATGAATGATAATGTGGGTGTTCTCCAGAATCGCGAATATTGCCGATGCGCATATCGCCACCATCGTCTTTATCCGTGTCTTTATGTTCTTTGGAAGCTTCGTGCGCTTCTTCATCATCGTCAGGATTAATAAAATCACCGCGACGGTGCAAATCAAGCGTTTCCGTAATACCAGAAGCAGGCACTTCGCCAGAATATGTGTCTTCTACTTCAAAAGTGTATTCTGCAGGCTCGGTTGTGATCTGCTTTTTAGTGTTCTTATTTGTAATAGTTGCTGCTACTTTTAGCTTGTAAACGCCAGGCTGCGTAAATCCCCAGTTTGCATGCATATGACCAGCAGTATGTTGGTGAATTACGCCAGGGAGCATAAATCGACTGCCATCAGTATCAGGTTCGTCGTCTAAATCATTCTCTTCAAATGATACTTTCTTCGTATTTTTACCAATGCCACCGGTAGTCCAAAGCAGAATGCGCCCGTTCATTGGTCCAGTAACTTGCTGAATTGCAATATCTGCTGTTGCGTCATCTGCGTGAGATGCACCAACTAAAGTTGCAGCATAACTTGTGTCCCAACCCGGGAAGAGAGGATTTCCTTTTTGATTTCCGGAGCTATCAAGATAGTAGTATTCAGTAGCGAGAGAAGGAAGTTGCGATTTTGTAGTGTATGTGCTTTTTGCTACGCGCAAAGTA
Organism: Gardnerella phocaeensis; assembly: GCF_048545075.1. Taxonomy (NCBI): domain Bacteria; kingdom Bacillati; phylum Actinomycetota; class Actinomycetes; order Bifidobacteriales; family Bifidobacteriaceae; genus Gardnerella; species Gardnerella phocaeensis. The sequence continues at coordinate 422,977 of NZ_JBKQXS010000002.1, forward strand.
GTGTTTTCAGGCTTTAAGAAAGTTTCAGCGTCTTTTTCGACGGTCATAATGAATTTACCATTGTATTGAATTGGGTAAAACACGTCTGTATGACCGTGACTTAGCACTTCTTTTTTTGTAGGATCGTATTTTTCACCAGGATTACTATTTTCTAATGCAACTGCTGGTAAAGCTGCACTAAATCCTGATGCAAGCACGGCAAACGCAAGTATTGCAACACTTGCCATTGCAAAAGCACGCTTCACAATATTCCTAATGACCTGAGTCATAATTACTATTTCGCTCTCTACACTTCATCTTCTTATCGTTATATGCGCTCTTCTTTTCGCAAATAATTATTGAAGATTTTAACAACGTCTACTAATAATAATAATGATTCTCATTAATAGCAAGTCGACACTCCGAATAAAAAAGCGCCGGCAGCTTAAAGCAACCAGCGCAATTATTTAATAATTTAATACTTATTTAATATTTTTTAAAAGTAACTTTTAGCCTTCTACAATATCCGCATTAAGGCAAGTCTTAAAGTGGCGCAAAGCCCATTCGTGACCTGCAGGATCAAAGCTTGCAACTGCATCTTTGTGAACCACAATCTTAAAACCAAGATTATACGCATCGACAGCAGTGTGAAGTACGCAAATATCCGTGCAAACTCCCACCAAATGCAGCTCCTCAATATGTCGTTCGCGAAGCTTAATCAGCAAATCCGTGCCATTAAACGAAGAGTAGCGAGTTTTATGAATGTAATACACGTTGCTTTTATCTTTATTCGCCTCATAAAAATCACCAAGCGTGCCATATAACTTCTGACCGTGAGTTCCGGCGATATTGTGAGGTGGGAAAAGCTTAGTTTCAGGATGATACGGATCGTTCAAATGATGCGTATCAATCGCAAAAACCACGAACTCACCAGCGTCAAGAAATTCCTGCGAAATCTCGGTAATACGCTTCTCAAGCTTTTGCGCAGGCTCACCTACAGTCAGAGAGCCATCGCTTGCCACGAAATCATTCGTATAATCAATGTTAATAAGGGCTTTATTCATACCTACTCCTTGTATGAAATTTGCAGAATAATTACTTGATTTTATTTCAATTGATAGCCCAATTATCAACTCAATTGCTGGCCCAATTGCAATCGGGGCAATACCTTAATACTCAAAGAATACTCAAAGCTCACTTGCTTCTGCACCGACTATCATCATTTAATCACTACCATGAGGCAAATTCTAAATCTTGCTGATAAAATATTAAATCAAAAAAACAAATTAACAACTCTAAATAGTCTTATAGGTAGGAAAATATGAAAAAAATAAAAACTCACCAGATTATTAATCTCATTTTTAGCGGAATTGGCTTAATTGGATTATTTCTACCATATTCTTCATCATGCGGAGAATGCAGGAATTTTTTGCTGTCAAATCCGAATGCCTTCCTTGCAGAAGAAATAGGTTTTAAACGTATTGACGCTGTAGATTTATCGATATTAGAAAATCTTAGATTATATTTCTTAATGAAAGACAATTATCATGGGTACAACTTTGATAAAGGTGAAGCAATACTAAATATTGTACTTATAATTACACTGATTGTAGCGATACTTTTTATACTATTGTTTACGCTTTTAAATAAGCCTGTTGCAAATATTATATTTGCACTCATCTTGGCAGCCGCATCACTTCTTATGAATTATGATGCAGAGCTCCGTCATGTACTTCCTTCAGATAATTACACTTGTGGCTTTACATATTACCTTTATACGCCGTTGGCAGTGGCTGTAATAGTTTGCTCAATAGTTGGAATTGTCATAAAAAAGAGAGAAAAGAAAGCTGCAAAACTTTCAAATTTTGCACATGCAAAATAAAAATAAACAAAATTGTAAATTATAAGCAGTTTACAAAATAATAGTAGGGGTCAGTATTTTAGAATATTGACCCCTACTATTATCGCTACATTTGCGCGCCGAGCTTGCTCAGGGTTGAAAGCACGGTGTGCTTTCAACGCAAGCGAGGTCTGCCTTCGTCAAAAAATACGAAGGCAGGGCAGGTTTGTGTGGTAGTTCATTAGGAATTCTGCTGTGACTGGTATGCGCGACGGCCTGTTTGAGCGCATAAAGAATAGCGCGTTATTTCTTTTACAACGCTGTAAAGAAAAAATCGTTTTTGAGTTTTATGGAACATTCACGGGAGTTTTTCTCCGGCGTTTGCGAGGCGACGCTCGCACTATACGTGCTCGCTACGAAACTCGCGTTGGAAGTCCACTGGACTTCCAACCTGAGCGAGTTTCCGCTCCGAGTTGCCTTCGCGCGCTACGCTTTAAGCGCTTCGGCAGGTCGTCGCGCTGCGCGCGTTTGTAAAGTTTTGGTCGGAATCTAGCTGTGAAGCGGCATAAACTTTACACCGTTGCACAGTTTCGGTCGTTTTCCGTTACTGGCGCAGATAGCGTACTGCGCGAGTAACGTATAACCCCGCTTATTCGTTATTAACGTAGATTACATACTGCGCGAGTAACATATGACCGTTACTTTCTCAGATACTTAACTGAATTATTAACAGTGTTTGGGTGATTACCGTTACTTTCTCAGATACTCGGCTGAATTTGTAACAGTATTTGAGTAATGACCGTTACTTTCTTTGGATACTCGACTGAATTTGTAACAGTGTTTAAAATGTGGCTTATACACGCAGAATATTCATCAGCTTAACTTTACACACTTTTCGGCCTATAACCCCAAAAAACAGTAGTGGGGAATAAATAATAATAGTGTGGGAATAATAAAAAGCGGGGAGTTAAAAACTCCCCGCTAGAAAGATTAATGCGGCAGCGTGCTAGTCTCCCACACCCTATCGAGTGCAGTACCCTCGCCGTGTCAGGCCTTAGCTTCCGGGTTCGGAATGGGACCG
>NZ_JBKQXS010000003.1:0-137910 GCF_048545075.1 Gardnerella phocaeensis
TAAGTGCTGACAATGATTCGTTAAAATTGGAGAGCAAAAGCGGGACGGTGTGATCATCAACACTGCATATCGTCGGCAGCAGCAGATCTGTATAAGATACAGACCAAGTTATGTACATAATGTAAGCATCTACAACGCCAGCTTCACGCTCATCGATATATACATTAATTAAATTACCTTCACCCATTATTCTTATGTTGTAAATAATTTCTTCAAGAGAGTATTTACTACTTTTCTCAGCAATATCGCTTGCTCTAACTTCTTTGTCACTTTTAGAAGCTTCAATTAAAATTTCGCGAACTAAATCCATATTTCTTCTCATAAGTTTATTCTCCTTTATAGATCATTGTTTAAATTTTCATATAAATATCATATACAATGTGGCACAAGCGTATTAATCACGTCTAAACCATTTAATTTATGCTCGGCATCTAGAGTGTCCCAATATATTGAATCTTTAGTAAGTTTTAATTTTAGAACTACTAAGTTGCATAAGACTAGTTTGTGGTGATTGGTACAGAGATTTTACCTTTTGCTATTACCACGCCGTAGTATATAGCGTAGCATTCAACATAGTGTTCTCCTCGAAAAACCGTATATTCTTCTCTGGTTTTAGAGGTTGTACCACCAATAATTTGACCTCTTATACAATTGCGTTTTTTAGCTTCTTCTCCGCAGTTGCATACTTTCCATTTGAGACTATATGGTGTTGGAAGATTTGTATTTGTTATATAAAATTCTAGTTTTTTGTTTGGTTTAAGCCAAATATGATTCCTTATCATGTCTCTTAAACTGGCTGGTCTAAATCCATCTTGTGTTACTTTGCACTCAAGATTAAGTTCATCTTTTAAATCAATCGGATAAAAATTTTCAATGAACTGTTCCGTGTCATCATACGATGTAAAAAGATCCTTGGCTACTTGTTCATGGTCACTTAATGGAACAAATCTTCCAAAGACCTCTCGCCATTTCTTGTATGACTTATCTTCATCGCTTTCATCAATAGCAACACAACAGAGCTTATAAGCTTCTGCAGCTTTTACTTGAAAATTTTTCTTGACCTTTACTCTTTGATTGCTGCCTGGAGCATTCCAGAATTCTTGTTTGGGTAAATTGCTTAGATATTTAAAGAAATCTCTAATCATATAATCAGGATGATTTGTAGCGTTAAAATATTCATCGTTATCATTGAGAAATCTCCATGCCATAGTATCTATGAGAAGACCACCCATAGTAACATTGTGTTTATTGTTCCATGCCCGAGATAATTTGCATATTTTTCTAGCATTCCCATTAGAAGCTGTATCAAGGTCAGATATAGTTTTAATCTCATCTCGTGGTTTTGTTGTTTTCCAAGAATCGGAATACGTATCTGGATACAAAAATGAGCCATTCTCTTGTTCAAATACAGGTTGCACTTCAAATTTATAATTTTTGAAATTAACTACAACAACTAGTTGATTTACTCGAATATCAGTTCGTGAATAATGGGTGACTATAGCTTGTTTTATTTTAGATAGAACTTTGCATGTACCTCCTGACACATGAAATTCATCATATAAATGAGAAGGAAGAATATAAAGAAAATCTAAATCAGAGACTCCATCAATGGCTGTACAACGTCCCCATGAACCTACCATTAACCGATTGTCTGATTCTGAATCTGAATCTCTAAATTCTTTATTAAGGACTTTTGTAATTTCATCTCTACGGTTTCTAATTTCTTCCTCATTAGAAATCTTAAGATTGTCGAAGATTTTATCAAAAACGTCTAATGCACTCATGTAACTGATATTTCTTCCTTACTCTATTCTTCCTGGGGTTCTGTTATCAATTTCTTCTTGTGATGACTGAGGTTTTTCATTACCGTTTATAGCAGCATTAGCCTTGTTGTAATCTCTGGATGTTGTTCTAGGTGCTGTTGATAGTACGTCGTGTTCTTTAAGTTCTAGCTCATCTCGAATTTTACGTGCATTCTCGTCTGAAATAGCTGACACTTCAAGATCAGAAATTAATGATTCATATCTTTCAAATAGATAGCGAATTTCAACAGCGGACTTTTGATGTTCTGCTATTTTTGCCTTAAAATCAAAGAACTCACCCGAAAAAGAAGCACCTGTTGCTAAAGTCGCTATAAGTGCTACTGCAAAATTCCCCCAAATTTCGTTTAATATAATACCAGCAACACTTGTAATCAGTGTGCCTGTAGTTACTACAGTTAAGACAATTGAGAATCTTTTGCGCCATCTTTCCCAGGATTCACATCTATCAGCAGCTTTTTCTTGTGTACGATAGGTGTATAAAAGACGATCTGCGCGAGCATCAAGTAAATGAATTAGTTTGCTTTTATTTTCCATTGCATGCCTCGCACTATTCCATACGCTGTACTTTTTCTTCTATAAATGCAATTTCTTCATCATTAAGATCATACTTACGGTAAAGTTGCTGATCGATATCATCGACGGATTTTGACCAGTCGATGTCAGAAGAAGAGGTGAAATCTTGTAAAGGAACGTATTCCCACATTGTTTTCGAATTATTTTGTGTTACTTTTTTCATTCCAAGCAGTGCTCTTACAAAACGAGTCTTAATGTATTTTAAGCAAGCTTCTGAAAGAGTTTTATTTTCAAATTCACCAATTGAAATAAAAGTTTCAGTAAAACCAACACTAGGATTTACTATTTGTGGTTTAGTTAAACGTTCACCAAATGAACCCTTTCCATCCGCTTTTGGAATTAAAATTTTATAATGTTCTAGATTCGAAACATACTTTACATATTTCCTTTTTATCCATCTGAAAACGCGAGAGTTGTCGGTTTTGCCAAGAATTTGTATGAAATCTTCAGCATCATTAGGTTTTTCTAAAAATAACGATGGCATTCTTTCAAAAGCACTAGGAGCAATGCGCGAATCCGATGTTTTTGAAAGTTCATCTGGATTTTCACGATATGCTATGTCAGAATAACGATAAATACCTCTACTACATATTATCTTTGTAATACTAGAAAAATCATTGCATTTGCAAACTTTTTCTCTAATTGAAGTTAATTTAGTATTTGGAGTAAAACATACTATTGGTTTGTATTTTTTGTTATTATCACGAATGGTAATTGCTACTCCGCCTTTTATGTCAATGTTTGACTCAAAAACAGCATCACTACTTTCGTTGTAACTAGCAACTTTAAAATGCGGATCATTAAGCCTTAATGAGTTCCATTTTGAATTTGTCTTTCCTGCGTTAAACAAAAATCTAGCTGGAGTTATTAAAGCCGTAAATTCTGATAGACAATAAGATAAATCCATGAATTCTGGGTATATTGCAGAATCACTATTATTTTTGCCAATTGATGCCTTCTGATACGGCGGATTTCCTACGATTGCTCCGAATTTCACTTTTTCACCCCCTTGAATTTTACCTTCCAGCGTAATTTTATCAAAATCTTTCTTCTGACTGAGAAGTTCAGTTATTCGATTATAGTCCACCTCCTCGTTATCTTTTTTAATATCGAGAAGGTCGTAGCTTGTAAAGTCCTTAGCAATACAAGCAGTATTTAGTCCAAGTATTTCGTAGAAACGTCTTGTGAACTCATATGCAACGCTTGAAGTAGGAATGGCATATATGCTGTTTCTTATTTCGTCAAGCGTAAAGCCTAATGCCTGTAGACGCTTTACGAGTGCTACTGTATATTCGCCTGCTTTTGATGCAATATCAAGTAATTTTTCACCTGATTTAATAATGTTACGCAATTGATCTTCAGAAAGCATCGCCACCATTTCATCAGCAATTTTTGCTGGTGTAATAATTTCAGACGAAGACATACGGCTAAATTTGGCAAGTGAAGTTACAGCACGCTCAAGGGGTTTTAAGTTTTCGTCAGTAGCAAGTGTAGATATATTTTGGATTTTATAATCTAATGCACTGAGCTTAAAAGCATTGAGTGAATTTCGCAAAACCTCGATATCATACGTATTGATACCTAGATTTTGAGCAATTCTATTATTTTTACCGTGATGCAATGTTTCTAAAATGTCGTCCAGTGACCTTACTGATTCTGGGCAAAGGAACGAGAAGAAGAGGATGCGCTGATAATACGTGCGTATCTTGTTTTCTAAGTCTTTGATTTCTTTATCATCTGTTATAGCTGTGAGAGGTGACTGTCTCTGTGGCTCTGCGTCATCATTATAATCATCCAGCGCGTCATCTGCGTCATCATTGACATCAAAATCCTGCCCATCTGTTTCACTTGCATGGGCTTCCAGAGTTAAGCCTGCCTTAGATCCAAATGGATTTTGTGCTTCAATTACATCCCGCATATGCTCGTTATTTAGGATTGAGAGATCTATCGGTAAATCCATTACCTCGTCGGTAATTGAACGAGAATTGTTGTAGTGGCTAACCTCTTTTAGGATATCAGTAGCTTGCACCTGTTCTAAGCGATTATGATTCATTGTAATAACTGGCGATATACGAAGCTCGTCAGCAATACGCTTGTCAAGCAATGAATTACCATTCTTTTCAGTGTTGGCATTGTAAATTAAAGATTTTTGCTCCTGCATAGTAAAAAGACGATGTGGGTCAAAATCTACCAGCAGAGTTTGCGGTTTTAGGCACTCTTTTATAACTTTTGTGCCGTCACTTAATTCACGAACATATTGGTTTTGTAAGCGAAATATTGCTTGATCGTATTCTTGCGGACTCGCTGTATCTTTTAGATAAATCATCGTGTCCCATTGCTCAACAGTTGAGCCAGTAAGCATTCTATTTACTGTTAAAGTGAGCGTCTTTTTACCTTCTGATTCAAGTTTTGCAATACGATTTTTAATATCTGTTGGCGCGTGGAAGTAGTGTTGTGATTCTACGCCTGAAATATTTAAAATCTCATACTCGCCGAGATTCTTAAATTCTAAAGCATGATCTGAAATTAGCTTTTCCATTGCATCGCAGGAAGCACAATATGGCAAAACCATTACAATATGCCTGCACATTTGACCTTGCTTAATTTTATCGTAGTCTAAAAATCCTAAAAGTTTTGAGTCACTAGAAGTACCATCGATAATTTTTAGAAGGTCAAAAACTTCATCTTCATTTACAAATTTTTGATGCGCATTTGTTTTTGTGTCTTTTCTAATGGATTGCGGCTTGAAAAGAGCAGATAAAGCAAGACTTACACCATGCTTTTTCAGCTCATTCATTTTTTCTATAGCTCGCTTACTTGGGTGAAAAGCAAAACGAATCATTTGAGGAAAACCAAAATAAGGGTTGTCCCATTCCTCAACATCATCCTTATCTAAGTTTTCAGCATTCCAAGCTTTCTGTTCGTGAGCGATATCTGTAAATTGAACAAAAGAAATAATATCTTCTGGCTCAAATTCTGAACCCATTAAAATTCGATAAGGCGTTCCAGAGAGATGTAATCGAACTTTAGCCTTTAATTCCTTGATTTGCTTATTGGCATCTTCCAGATCTATTTGGTCATCTTCCTGCTTATCAAGAAACTTAATATTGTCTTTTAGGTCTTTTTTCTCGTCTGTTTGCACATTGCGCAAAATTTCGCCATAACTTTGAGCGCGAGCGCCAAAATGTGTTTCATCAACAATTAATAAGTCAATTTTATTTTCAAAGACTTGTGCATGTTTTGCCTTAATCTCAGTGCCTTGCAAGTCTTGTAATGTTAGGAAAATGACTGCCGTTTCATCTTTGGCATGAATATCTGAAATTGCGTTATCGTTCTCTAATAATTCTTTTGAACTTAAAAAGTTATAGCCTTCAAAATTGCCGGGTTGTTCTACGTTCTTCTTCCATTCTTCACGAACGTCTGCTTTAGCAGAAACAATAAGCACAGTCTTTGCATTTATGGCTTTGGCGCATGCAAGTGATGTGAATGATTTGCCAAATCGCATAACAGCATACATTAAAAGATTTGTGCGCCCCAAGTTCACTGCTTTTATAAAATTATCAACCGCTTCTTGTTGATTCGGGCGTAGTGTCCACTTTGATCCACGCTCATAGTGTACTGTAACAGCCAATCGTTTATTGGAATCATAGTAGGCATATGTAGAGTTTTTTAATTTATATTGCTCGCATATATCGTTAATAGCTTCATCTAGTTCAGAAGTATTAACATCTTTAAAAAATTCCCTACTATAGTAAACATTATTTGTAGATAAATCTTCTGGTTCAAGGCGTTTTTTGCCAAGCGAATTTTCTAAATAATCATGCACAGCATAATCACGAAAATATACATTATCAGAAACTGTTGCTTTATGCTCATATTTTTTTATTAAGTCAGGGAACTTTTGTTCCCATTCCTTTAAACGAACACTGACTGGCCGATAAGTATCCCGACTTTTAGATAGTCTGGTATTGTGCCTGTTTGAAAAGCATAAATGTGAGGTGTAACTCTTCCAAAAATAATATTATCTAGCAATTCAAGATTGTCTACTTGCTTCATTGTTTTTCTCCTGTAAAAGTAAGTCATTAAATGTGTTGGTTTTATTAGTGCGCCAATCTTTTATTTGGCATGATGTTGAAGTTTGAGAATCTATATTTTTTCCAGTTTCTTCAAAATCAAATAAAGTTGGTTGTATGGTTGCTGGTATCTCAATACAATAAGGCGGATACCCTGTAAGTCCATCCATTTGCCAGATGTTCCAAGAAATAATAATTGCTATGCTTAAAAGCTCTGACTCTGTAGGTTTTCTATTAAGTGAATCACGCATATAATCAACATATGTTGCAAGAAGGTTTTCTCTTGCTAGAAGCAGACTATCTCCTTGATATTCAAAACCATATATAGATTCAAATGCACGTTTAGACCACTTGAGCCAATCTATTTCATTACTAGTATTCTCTTTAACTACTCTAAGCTTACGATCCAAAAGTCCGATACGTTGCTTAAGTGGAATTATTTCGCCAGTTGTTGCATCATATCTGCTAACTAAATATGGAGCTTCTCCACACGTTATTTCCATTCGACATTCATCTACATATGCCATCCAATTTTTTGAGCGATTATCTGAAAACTCAATTTTTTCTGTGGTAGAAATCCAACTTTTGTCATTAGTACGATTAAAAACATTAGATCTACCAAACCATGCTTCATCAACCAAATTATTTTGTTCATTGCAAATCCAAGATGGAGTAAATACCTCAGCCTTATTTTTAGTTCTAGATGTTTGCAACTCACGAGATTTTGATGTTCTAGGTGCAATCAACCCTGCATATTTACCAGTAATTGAAGCAATGGTTATTTCGGAATGCGCTTGATGAGTATTACCATAATTTTTATAATCATTCGTTGCCCAGCAAATATTGCGTTTTGTTGTATGATCTAACAATAAAGCAGAGAAAACCTTAGGATATTTCTCAGAGAATGTTTGTTCATCAACATTTTGCTCAAAAGTATAATCAAGAATTGATTTACTCATTTACTCATTTCCTTAAAATTAGCCACCATTTCAATCAGTCTTCAATTTTTTAGTCAAATGAAGCAAATAATTTTGTTGATATATTCATATAATCAGATGCTTTTCTTTTAAACCTAGTAACCAAATTACTGCCGCAACGACTCTCTTCTTAAATTATATTTTACATACAGTTATCTTGTATAGATATGATCTGCTTATAATTCTTATTCTTCCCCCTATAAATTACATATAAATATCACATATCCCTACTCAGTATGAGAAAAATAATCAGATAAATATATTTTTATTATATTTAAAAATTATGGCTGCAACAACATAGTCATAAAATTTGTAAAAACATCAAAATTTTTATATACTTATACGCACGACAAGCTCACTTCACTATAGGAAGTGTTGATTGCTGTTAGCAGAGGGTTACCAGTTTTGTGTAGCCCTCTAGCATATTCATTCTTCTGAAACAAAACGCAGTTGAATTGTGAATCTTCTGGCAACTTTTATCCACAATTGCGTGGAAAAATGTTTGTGTGTGTAGGTAAGCAAAAAAGTGTATAAAGTTACGCCTGGATATTCTGTATTGCAATCCACAGTCCAAACACCGTTAAAAACTCAGTCAACGGACTGAGAAAGTAACGGTGTTTGACGATTGCTACATGATACTTTTTGAACCGACAAGCCTAAAGCTGCAGCGCGCTAAACTTTTTAGCGATAGTCTTCACAAGTACGAAAAACAGCCTAAAGTACATAAAACCGCCTAATCCTAATATCCAATCACATCTTTCTCAACTTCGCGTATAACATCCTCGGATATGTTTTCAACAGCAATACGATAGACCTTATTCATGCGAGGATTATAAATACCCAAGTACTGAATATTCTGAAACTCTGGATGAATAGGATGCAAACCCATACGACAATTGTACTACCCCATTGCAATTTTTAACGTGTTAACAAAAGGCTCAAGTAGCGTGATGCTTGCGAAACATATAACACAGAAAGCAACAGTTTCAGAGTTCAGAGGGAAAAGTTTCATTGCATAAAAGAGTTAAGAAACTAGATATTGGATTCACTTTTTAACGATAGAAAAATATCGCAAAAAAGGGTTTAATTGCCATTTATAACTTTCTCAATATCTCTTTTCCCATAAAGCACACGAGAAACCACAACTTCATGCTTTTCTTCAAAAACAAAATAAAAAATAAGAAAAATATCACACGCCATGAACCCTATGCTTTATGCAAAGATTCAAAAACCTTACTAGCAGGCTTCGCATCACCGGATAAAACCGACTTATAACCCTTTTCCAACTCATTATTCAACTAACCTTGAGTCATAGAACTCACATCACGCGGCTCTCTATAACCCAATTTCACATCAAAAGGAAGCCCCTTCTGTAAAACAACCTGCTTATAAAACATGGTAATAGCACTCGAAGGAGGAAGACCCAAAGAATTCAATATATATTCTGCCTGTTCTTTTAACTCTGGATCAATACGAGTATACAAGTTAGCTGTTTTCGCCATACAATCACCCCTTATTTCTTACGATGAATATACAACATTGCATTGGCATTGCAATGTCATTGCATTAACATTAGCATTAGAAAATTACGCTCATATGCAAGATTAAAAGATTAAATCACACTCAAAAATCGCGATGAATCCAGCTAACAACCCCAAAATCAACAAAATCAAAGCACAAAACTTAAATGCAAAACTATTCATCTTGATATTCAAGCAAAGCATCAGTATCAATCGTTTTAATCTCAAACGTTTTTCTTGTTGAAACACAAAAATTATGCTTAATCATAAGATTTGCAAGTTTCACACCATCAACCAAAATAATATGATGATTGTCAGCGTAATCTTTAGCTTTCTGCGAAAACCTAGAAGTTGTAACAAAAAGACCATGTCCTTGCTTACCAGCAATTGCACCAACAAAACTCTGAATATCAGGCTGACCAACAACTTTATCTAAAGCCCATTTCTTAGCCTGTATATAAATCAGTGAGAACCCAAGCTGATCCTCCATTATTACACCATCAATTCCATCATCACCAGAAGCGACAGTAGCATGACTACCATAAGCAATATCCCCATAACCCATACTGGAAAGAAGATCAACAACAAGTTTTTCAAAAGTATATGGCGAAATCTTCAATACTTCATTCAACAAATCAGACGCAAGAGTCGCGTTAATCTGCTTATATGCTGATTCAAGTTGATCATCTGGAGTTAAATCATCCTTATTCAAATTAGCAGACAAAGAGCTATCAGTATTTTCAGAATGATAAAACTCAACAAACGAAGAAAATTGCTCTAAATATTTTGAATCAATAACTTCTGGATTTTCTTCAACAACTTTCTTTCCGGCATCTGTAATAACAATAGTTGCACGTGCTGGACTGTCAACAAGCCCAGCTTTCTTAAGATAAGTTTTTGCCCAACCAACCCTATTTTTAAACACACTTTGATTACCACTTGGAAGTTTTTCTTTTAAGTCTTCCTCTGAAAGATTCAACTTCTGAGCTAAAGTTGCAATAACTTCGTTAAACGCATGAACTTCACCATCATTTATTACCAACAATAAAGGCTTCATTAGTTCATTGTATTTCGGTAACACCATTGTTAATCTCCCCTTTAAGTCACTTTCAAATACGGATACAAACTCAATCTAAACTAAATATTCATTATAAACTGAGCTACGCAATTTCAAGCTCGATCAAAGTGAAGTAACACAACTCTCTCGACGTGGCTCGACTGCTTCATCTCCAAATTCACGTTCGTTCGCGGGAATTGGTCAAAGCGCATTTTTTGAGGAAAACACACCGATTTTGCCCTTGTCCGTTCTCGGAAACAGGTCAAAGACCATGTTCCTGCCCAATAATATGCAAACGCACAGATTTACCAACCGCCTCAAGACTTCGCTCTGAGGGAATATGTCTGAAATCCCATCGCCTCAACTCTGCTCAGGCGTTATTTCCTCCGCCACCATCCTTTCTCTTGGTAACAATATTGGTAACAATAAGTGCGATACTGCCAACCATGCTCACCGCACCTAATACGTCCTTTCTAATATTTGCATTCCTTTCGCGTCTGCAATTATCACATAACTTGTACTTATTCGTGCTTACAAGTTCGCATTCGCACTTCTTGCAGTAACGAATTTCTGGACCTTTATTATTGCTCATCATAATCACCTCCGGTATGTTCTGTTTCTACTGTCAACAGATTATGTACTGAATACTCAATTTGTGTCTTCGGATCAAAGTCTGTAATCCTCGCTGCAATATCGGTAAACTGATCAACTACTTCGATCCGCTTCTGAGAAGAATTCTCATTGAGCAACAATAATGTATCTCGCTCATTAAGTTTATTTTCCACTATGAAGGATTTGAATTCCTCTAAGCATTCCTTGCACGGTTCGTATTCTCCCAACATTGCGTATCCTTCACACTCAGTCTGCACAGAGTTAGTAATGTAAACAAGTGCCTTAAATGAGTCAATTGCCTTCCTGCTGACGTCTTTTTCTCCTTTGAATTCAATCATCATTTGAAAATCAGACTTCTGGGAATGTTCGGTAATATGATACATATTCTGAGAAAAGTTCCGCATCAATACTCGCTTTGCATCTGTCGCACTATGTATAACATCCAGCATAGCCGCTTCTCTCAGCTTTGCATCCTGAATCAGCCTTGCCTGCATTAGTTTATCCCTTGCTCCTTCTGCCATAGCAAGACGATCATTCTGAAGCTCTACATGGATTTCTCTTATTGCATAACCGACATATTCTATTTCATCAAGAATCTGAGCCATTACCGCGTGCGTCGATAAATTGTTTAAGGACTGTATGAGATTAGGCGTCAAGGCCATGTCCTCAAGTCTAACCTGTTTAACAAATCCATCTGCGTCACGAATTGTTGGTAGTATTTCTCCCTGTTTATCAATGGTGAATCGATAGATTCCCTTATCTATTAAATCCTTCACATAGGAATCCATCTTAGCAACCATGATGCGATTCTTGTTTGCCATAGCTCCTATTACTTCTGCAATTGCAGGAAGCTTAATCTTGATATTTTCCCACTTACCAAAATACTGAATAAGACTTCTATTATCTTCATATGAGATAATGCTTAGTTCTCCTCGATTCGGCTGCCACTCTTCAATATCATATTCGAAGATCGGAACCATCTCGTATTTGTCCTGCTCACTGATTGGCCTCTTTGGATCGGCACTTTGAAATCCACAATGCGGGCAATTCGTAGCTTTATCTGATATTTTTGTCCCGCATTCCGGGCATAGTATTCTGCTCATTTATTCACGACCTTTCCTTTTTATTTGATGTTTCATAAGAGGCCTTGTAATTTTTGCGAAAAGTTTCCTCTACCGGTCAGCCCCATAAATTCTTGCATTTCTTTCCGACTACGAGGAACGATACAAAATTGAAGGAGAGCTTGTATTGTAACTTGCTCCCTAACTTGTTCCCTTGGATCAAGTTCTTCGGTTGGTCCGACCGTGGCAGTTGCCGTCTCAGAAAGAGGAATCACTGTCGTAAAAACATCTGCCTCTGTAAAGACAGGCTCTCCACCAGAATACATCTTCGTGTATTTATAGCTGTTGCGCATACCGCTTCCAAGCTCATCAGCAAGTCCGATTTCTCGGAACACTTTTGCTATCGGCGGATTCTTTGCAAATGGCTTGAATGTTTTCAGATTCAGGTTGCCGTGTCCATGCGCAAGGTTCGCATTCTCTGTTGTAATCTTATCCCGTTCAATGACAAGCTTCGATACATATCCACTGGAAAAATCACGGTGCATCAACAAATTGGAGATAATCTCACGCAGGATTTTATCTCTGGCGCTTATCCGCTGGACGCCATCCAATGTAAAAACATCATTCAGATGCTTCTTTCCAAATTCCATCAGACGATCATAACTTTCAATCAGGTTTGTGATTGCCACGTCCCTGTCATCATAACGATCAACATTGAACACTCTGAAAATCATGAGTGTTAAAGAGTTTTATACATATGATGTTAACGATGGAAATACAGTACGTCTAAAACGGTTGTATACGCCTGAATACGCGAGTACATGTTTATAAAAATGTCAAGTAATACTAAATGTTAAGCTTTTTTAGCATAACAACAGAGAGTTTTCCTTGGTATTTCAACGAAAACTCGGTTTTTTAGCACACTTTTTGCCGCTTATCCTCAAAAATAGTTCCTTCATTAGGCAACGACATCGTTGTCATCAAAGCAAGCACGAACGTAAACGGACCGAGCGCATCCCCATACGTTTTGAACATCACACCAAAATCATGGCCGAATACCACCATCGACAAGTAAAGGACCATAAAATTCACAGCTGTAAACATAACCAACTTCAGCACGAACATAAGAACCTTGTACATGAGAATATCCTCCTCACTCACTCCACGGAGTCGAACACCAAATAGTTTTAATACTCATTCTATCCAATAATTTTTTGCCATACAATTGTTGTTGTTATTTTTGATAACATATAAAATGTATAAGGTGTTCTAAGTTTTACTTGTAACAAATAGAAATAGGGTTATTCCCCCAAATACTAAATTATGCAAATAGACTACAATTAGAATACTCTAATGAAACTAACCTAATCTACTGTTGTAATTAAATGATGAACTCTTGCAATAATCCCATTGGTAGTGTATGTAGCAACAAGATGGTTAAGAATGGTAAAACCAGTGCAAAGAAAACACGATGGAGATATGCGAAACATACGGCTCTTTTTAATACAACATTGCCAAGATATAACACGTAAAAAACTGTTACATTTGTTTATGAAATGGCTGTTAAGTTTTTTAAACAAAAACTATAAATACTAATAGCAAGGAAAAAGGAAAGATATAACGGGTTACGTAGAACCCTTTGCTCAAAAGAGAAGAAAACAGTCTTACAAAATCTTATGCGGCTACTGCGGTTCTTCTCCATGGGTGCTACTTGATAACGAGAACAATATCTGTAAGAACAATGCCAACGACTACGCTTACCCATACCAAGCTCGGTGTAAGCAGCCAAGCGAGAACACCAAAGATCAGTAGTCTAAGCAGTACAACAATAACCAAGAAAGGCAAACTTTTTGTTAGGCATTTCTGTTGATCAGCTTTCAATGCTCCCATCAGAACCATAACCGCAGCCGCCACGCAAGAAAATAGCATATTGCCCAAGAACATGACAAGCAGCGTTCGCCAGCCGAAGATAGTACCAAGCATTCACCATTGCAGCATCAATGCAAACAAAAATGTGACAACATCGCATCCTGCTTCCATCAGCATATTCGCAACAATTAACGAGGAAAATGTTAAAGATACACCTCTAGAAGTGTCTGTTTTACCTGCGCTAGCATGCTGTAATGCAATCGTGTTTCTCACCTCGGCGCGCTTTACGCGTTCTTCTTCAAGCATTTGAACGCCAAGCTCAACCGATTTCTTTGAAGCTTCCTGTAATTGCGCATCCGTCATACCTGGCTGCCAAGGCTTTTCAAAAACAAACATCAACACACTAGTAACCGCTGCGCCAATAATAATGCTTAGCAGTGTAGTATTTGAAACAAGCAATAAAGCAATACCAGAAGTCACCAGCAGTCTGAGCACAAAATCGATGATTCCAATAAGCAAATACCCGTCATCCGGCCTACGATGCCTATACCACTGCAGATACGCTGCACTTAGCAGCGAAAACACCACAACACTCAACGCGAGTATGACCACCGTTTCCCAACCTAGTACGCGGTGCCCTACTAACTGCTGTACAAGAAGCGAAATAATAAGAGTGCAAATGCCAGCAACAGTTTCTATAATCACATTATCCCAAAAAGCATGCTTGAAAAGCACAGGTCTTACATTCGTCTCACTCATCATCTCTCCACGGAAAATGCAATTACGGAATATCGTGCTTTGATTATACAAAATATCTAAAAATTGTCCTAAGTCCAAACAGAGAGTTGCTAATTCTTTTGTTCAATAATTTTATCGGTAAATGCCTTTAAAAATTCTCTAGAATTACTCCATCCTGCACCATTGTTTAATCCCGAGAAATCAAAACCAGATATTTCATCTAACGCTTTACTACAAACCCATTCATACATTCCAGTCTCTTTGCTTTTATATATTATTAGGAACAATGGTTTCATTGCTTTTTTACCCAACGACACAACACTCTTGTATTGCTTAGAATATACTACATCGTTATACCATCCTGTCAGCCGATAGTATTTATCTTTGACCCCCTTTTCACCAATCTCGTCGCATAGATTTTGTAGCTGTTTAGCCACATATGTGAGAACCTTTTCATCTATGTTTTTTATGAGCAGAGTTTCATCAACACCTTTTTTACTTACCTCTTTCCAGTCAACATCTTCATTATTTTCTGAGTGCTTTTCATTCCTTGCAGACTTTTGATTTTCTGTCTTTACTTCTCTATTATTATCGCTAAAATTACTCTGATTCTTACAACCTGAAATAAGTGACATAAGGCAAACTACCACAGTCAAAAAAGCATAATGCTTAATATGCTTCATTTACGCCTCCTCTACAACTTAATCTTTACCTAATTGCGGCTACGATTCTCATGTTCAATCTTCACTCTGCTCTTCACTATCATGCTTCACTATCATCCGCCAAATATTTATTCATCTCGGAGTACAAATCATCTTTGAGTTTAATAAAACTGACGGGATGTAAATTATGGACAAGAATGCAGATATGCAGACTATAAAGTGATTGTAACTCAAAATCATACGATAATCCACAAGATTTTATTTCCATACATAAACAGATATGTGGGCAAAGTGGGTGCACCTTTTAACGATAGAAAAAGCTATCGTTAAAAAGTTTAAGATTGGCTTAATAGCGCGTTACATTACAATTGTTCCAGTTGCTTAGCCTGATCTTTTCTCACGTAGATAACCGCGAGTATTTGAACTTCTTTTCTACTATCATCAACACAAAAATAAACGTAATAATTTTTTACGCGTATTCTTCTAAAACCAAGCTCACACCACGGCTGCTAATCAACGTTCAAGCTCTTCAAAAACATCATCTATCGGATAACTATCACTTTAAGCCGCCTGATCATAACCTTTAGCCATCAACGCGTTAAACGTTTTCTCATCCATATCATCTTGTGCCGGAAGCGACTTCGGAATAGTAAGCGAAAACGGAATACCCTTATTAAGAATGATTTGACGATAAAACATGTTAATAGCAGTAGCCCTAGGAATTCCAATAGTTTCCAAAATCTGCTCCGCCTGCTGCTTAATATTTTCTTGTATTCTCACATTCACATTCGCTGTTTTAGTAACTGCCATATCAATCAACCTCCATACACACATCATAAAATACTGTGTCGCATATTGCAACACGATACATACACAACGTTGACTTCCGGCTACGAATTACCAAGCTTTTCCAATTCTTTACTCATGGGCAACTTCTCCTTTCTGATAATGGGCAAAACAAAAGCGACCAACTTTTACGGTTGATCGCCTTTGGCTTAGTTATTATTTAGTTTTCATATCGACTGTCTTTGAACTGGCTCTTGTCTACATACAAGTCGAACGCTAAAACCGTTAATTGAATATCTACATTCATATCTTGACGATGGTACTTGCATTTCCAAATGTTTGCTTGAGGCTGGGTGTAAGATACCGTATTGGAATCAGCCCAATTCTTTATTTTAGATATGATTGCGGGGAATGATTGATTTTCTTTGTTGAAAATAATCACTGATACTTTTATATCTCGCCATGTTGAATAGTTAATAACTTGTTGGATTGCTCCTTGGAACAAACGCTCACCGTGCCATATTTTGCATTCTCCGATGAAAGCAGCCTTGTTTTCAAACTCAATATGAATATCAGTTTTTCCAATCTTTCGGAAGGTTTCTCCCGTTGCTGATTCATAATGCGTATTCAATGTTGCTAATAGATGGTCTCTGAGTTCTTCTTCGGTATTGGCAAAATATGTTCTCGCTGTTTTTTCCATAGTTGTTCCACACATCAAAATGATATTATTGATATTTTCATAATCGCCATCACTGATGCACGGTTCAGGAATTGCAGTTTTAACTGTTGGTTTCGCAGGTGATTGACGGACTATCCGTTTCAACTGGATTGGCTTGGTATTAGGCGCGTTTTTGCTCGCAGTCAATGGAATCTGTAATGCGTTGCTAATAGCGGAGAAAGAGTCTGCTTTCTTTTTTCGTTTCTCCAACAAACTCATGGCATAAACTGTAAGTCCGCTATTGAACGAAGTAACCTCGGCGTTCACATTGTCAATCATTGTCTTATAGCTACTAAATTCGTTTTCGAACTGTTTTTGCACATACTCAGCCATTGCATCACCCTTGTCTTGAAGCTCCTGCTTTGTATATTCAAAATCCAGAGTGAAACTTCCGCGGTCCTCATCATGAGGACTTACAAAACTTTGCGTTGCAAATCTTGATAGAATACGTCTACTGGGTCGTAACTTGAACAGGCTTGGATCTCCGTCAAACGGGATTTTGAATCTCACTTGAACTCCGTCTATCTCAAAAAAGTCTCTTTCACCAGGATACCTTCGGAAAGTATTCGCCTTTTTGACTTTTGTTTCAGAAAGCGTTTTCTCAATATTTGTTTCAAAAATCGAAATGGGCGCAACAGAATACTTTGTTGCAAGATAATCTGCCCACTCTTCAAAATTATAAGAGACAATTTCCTCATCACTCATTTGCTCTACTTCTGTTTTCATTTTGCTGTAAAATGAAGCAAAATAGTTTTGAGAATCAATCCCATTGAAGAACTCTTTGTCGCATACCAATCCAGTTTTATAATGCATTTTCCTCACATCTCTTTCTTCAAACTAAGGCAACCAACTTTTACGGTTGGTCGCCTTTGGCTTAGTTATTATTTAGTTTTCATATCGACTGTCTTTGAACTGGCTCTTGTCTACATACAAGTCGAACGCTAAAACCGTTAATTGAATATCTACATTCATATCTTGACGATGGTACTTGCATTTCCAAATGTTTGCTTGAGGTTGGGTGTAAGATACCGTATTGGAATCAGTCCAACTCTTTATTTTATATATGATTGCGTGGAATGATTGATTTTCGGACTATAGGCCTTTATTTGTTCTTTGGCTTAATCATTCCAGCAGTTAATGCAAGTACTGCGCCAGAAATAGCTGTTCCGAAAACTGCTTTTAAGGTTTTCTTTGTGGTTTCTGCATGTTTATTTCTGCATGCCTCGCAATATTTATGTTTGTATCCTACCGGAAAGACTTTTTTACAATTCTTACTTTTACAATATTTCACTTCATCCGTTTTATTCTTCATCATCAGAACCTCCTATTAGAATCGGATTCCCAGCGCACGGAAGCGCATTAATCTTTTCTTTTATATTTGGTAGTGTCTGTGACCAGTAATTCTTAGAAGATGGGTCTATTAAATCAAGTCGTTCAACTAATCCCGGAACGGCAAGATATGTATCATTTACGAAGTCAGCAAAATAAGTCAAACTTTGGTGAGCAGCTTCATCTTCATTCATTTCTTGATAAGCCATAGCCTCGGTAAAAGAAACCATATTTACCGCACATAAGCTCTCTCTAATTTCGTTCATTCTCAAATTAATCTTTTCAGGTGAATCCCCATTAAATATCTTACCAAGTAAATCTTCTGGCTGTTCTGAAATAAACTTAACATTTGACTTCTGGCTCAACATCAATAGATTTCTGCTATCCTCAGCAGAAGCTGCAAGCTGCATTAAAGCCATAGAACGTAGTTCAGGATTCTTAATTGCCATTGCTTGTAATAATTTTTGCTGACAGCTATATGCTATTGCTAAACGGTCATATTCTTGGCCTCGTCTTACTTCTTCTACAGCAATCTGCACTACTTGTATCTGCTCTGCGATTTGTGCCATTTGCATCTGTGTTGAAAAGCTAGTCATCGCTTGTGTCATTTCAGGTGCCATCTGAACGCTTTTCAATGGAATAGTGGATACAATTTTATTAGTTTCCGGATTCACAAGGTTTGCTATAAGATAACCATCTTTCTTTGTCATCAATTTAAGCGCGCCTTTTGCAAGCTGACTCTTCTGGTCATCCGTAAGAACAGCTTGAAGTGTAACATCTGGAATTGCAGCTTTTACAGCATTTATGAAAGCTGGCGCTGAATACAGCATCTGCTCAATTCTATGAAAAGTCTGTTTTGCCTCACTCATCAATGGTCTAGCAACATCAGGCATCTGATGGAAGTGCTCAGCAATTTCTCCTCTATAATCTTCTATGTCAATTGTCTCAATTTCGTCTGCAGGTATTTCGATTACTTCTTGTTTATCCATTTGCGCATCCTCCTCTTTTCTATAATAGGCGTTGTGATTTGTGAACATGCGAAGCGGTCTTTGCTGTAAAATCCTCTTCAATGTTCGCTTTTTTATTTTCAATGTTCGCTTTTTCAGAGTCAATGTTCACAAAGGTGCATTTTAGGCTGCTTGATTGAGCATAGAGCAGGTAAGTTCGTACCCCTTAGAGGCCTGCGTTAAATTGTATAGCTGTTCGTTAAATTGTTCAGGGCTGTGCGTTACGAGATTTACTAGCCTCACAGTTGGCCAAGCGACGTTCCATCCTCCGTTTTCCAGAGTGCATTTCCATTCAGGCTTGCTCCGCCTACAAAGGACGCTGATGCCGAGGGGCTGGAGAAGAGCAAATCAGCAAGCAAGGTTCCATGCTGATCAATTTTCTCGGCATAACGCTCTCGATGTTTTTCTACCGCCTTGCCTGCACTCTTCGTCAATTGAGGTGAAATACGACTGCCTGCAAATACAACAAAACCCTCAGCTGTGCGCTGACCGGTAGCTTGTGCTTGACCGTACCTGAGATAGAGAACGGGTTCATTGCTTGCGGACTCTGGCTCCGATTCTTGCGCCTGAGTCATTTCTCTAAGTGACTCAAAGAGCTTATAGCCAAGTGCTCCCATAACAATTTTGGCGTAGTCGATGTATTCTTCAAGTTCGCTTTCTTTTTCCTCGGTTATGTTGCCAGGATTAGGATCGTTGCCATTTTTTGTTTCGTAGCGTCCAACTTCTGCCGCCATGTTATAGAAGCGGTTTTCTAGGTAGCTAATCTCTGTAGGGCCGAAGCTGTTATTTGATGTGGTGAATGCAATAGCTGCTGTCCACCATCCTTCTTTTGGCCGGTTATGCTCATCGAGACGACAATGAATGCCCTTTCCATTCTTGCGAACACCAGCTTGACCTACGTAACACTGTGGATTACCGGTTTGTTCATCCTCACCAAACAGAAAATAAACACCTGTCTGGTTGAGAAAGTCAATGTGCTTGGCTTGAGCAAGAAGAGTGCGTGGAATCTTGTATGCAAGTCCTGTCCAGTTAGCTAGGGTGCACTTGATAAGACCACTTGGAGTGCCGCCAATTAGGTATAAATTTAGACTTTTACCTCGTGACATAATTAGTCCCTCATACCATCTTCTTCACAATCAGGCAAAATATACGGATTTCCTTCTTTACTGTAAGTCAGATTAAAGACCAGATCCGAGAGTCATTTTTTGAACGACACATTGTCTTGGAATTGCTTAAACAGCTCCATATTGTCGGACATGATATGAGAAAATAACCTGTTGAAGTGCGCACTCACTTTCAGTCCGCGCTTCCTGCTCATCAGAATTCTTCATAGCGTTCTGGTACTGCTTATCCTTAGATGCCATTACGGGAATTTGAAGAATCTGCCTTCTGATATTGTCTTAATGCTTTAATGCTTCCAACAATATTCCCTCATAAACGAAGCAATCACCTGCAAATCTTCACCTTCATAATACCCAACAAGCAACTTCTTAAACTCAGGAACCTTATTTTCTGGAATAACCAACAAGCCATTGCCATGAGAAATCAAATAATGATTCGCAAAAATCACAGAAGCTCTCTTATTCCCATCTAAAAATATCTGCGACTTCATGCAATAAACGCATAATTCAATCGCAATATCAATAGGCTCTTTCCCTCCGACTTTATCTTCAATATTCTCACTAACTTCTTTATCTTCAATATTCTCACTAACTTCCTCACATTCAACAATATTCCTTATTTTTTCTTTAACATCTATTTCATTAGGAATAGGCGGAATATAAGTAGAGCCACCAATCGCAACAGGAACACCCCGTATGCGTCCACCGTCTAAGAAAAACCCCTCATTAACAAGCTTCGCTATATGACTTAGCATGTAATAATCAGACCTGCTTAACACTACATCCTCGTCTAAAATAAACTCCCAAGCATGCTTCAAATTCAAGATTTTTTGAACGTCACTCGCAGAAACACCAAACACTTTCCCGTTATCTATAATCTCTTCAGTTTGAGGAAAAGTAGTAGCAACGCCTTCCAAAACCGCCTGATCGTAAATATTTGACTTTAAGTTAGCCCTTGCAAAGGCAATATTGTTCACCAAATCAGCAGATAACTCACTATTAGAATATCCAGCATTCGCGAGCTGCCTTACTACAACGCGAAGTTCCTTACGCAATTGCCTAGATTCACTTGCATTGCGAAGAAGAAGATTATATAAATCATCCGAATACACACCAACATACGTAGACGTCAACTTTCCCGAAACACGCTTTCTGGTGTATAAATATTTACCATCTCCACGATTTTTGATTTCAGGAGTACCATCATACGCAAGCAAACTCAAGCGAGCATTAATATCAGCCTTTTTTCTAAGCAATTCTTGCACATCATCATATTTTGCAGACATTTTCACACTCCTTTCTCCCATAAATTGGGGAACATTTACTTAAATAATATACTGTTTTGTTCCCCAATAATCAAATAATGTAGGGAACTTTTTTACGATTTTTACACCGATTTGTTCCCCAAAACATAAGCAACTAGAGCACACAACTATAGACACTATTATCCAGCAATCTTCCGATAGTCTTAAATTCTGGCATACAACCAATCTGCCCTACTACGATTGATTCTGCGATACCCTCAGATTCACTTATTTGAAGAACGTAAGCAGGCATAACTATGACAAAACTAGTGGGCGGATTTACATCAGAAACTCAAACATAATATAACATAGCGTACTAATGCAGTGCGCTACTGCTGAGTACGCATATAGTTTCACCCACCATGGAAAAAGCATGGAAAAAGCATGGAAAATCTGCAAATTGCTCAATATTTGTAAGAATTATATATTCTATAGGAGAATAAAAATACGAAGGATAAAATCATTGTCGTTCAAAAACGTATTCGCCGACAGTATCCCCTTTACCTGGAATTATGCATACTGTTATGAAGTTCCCTCTTTTGTTTTCGTGTGTATTTGAGAAAACACCAGAAGAAGTAAATTTAGAAGAATCCTCAGTAAATGTAATTACAGAATCATTGAGCTTCCAAGTTCCAGAAAATGTGCCATCATTGTTCGTATATATGTATGTACCGTCATCTTTTATTTTTAAAATACGCTCAGGATGTGCATAGTCGTGATCTGGATTATATTCATACCAAGTTCCTGCAACTTTAGATGAACTACCACAACCTGCTAATGAAACGCAAAAACTCAGCAATAGCATCATAATTAAAGCAGAGGATGAGAATTTACAAATTACTTTTTTCATATTCATGCCCTCCTAAGTGTTATTTATATAATATGTATTTTACTAGTCGTCAATAATTACACTCAAGTACTATAGGAACCCAGCTTAAAGTCGCAGCGCGCTAAAACTTTTAACGATAACCTTCGTTGAACAACGCTAAATTAAGGGCAAAAGCGAGAATCACCTAGGACAATCCTTAGCAGACTTGTATGATCCAACATACATGCCTTAAGATTTGCGCAAAGCTCACGAGGAGCTCGCGACGAGTTAGATATGACTAAAATTGAGATATAAAAATACAGTAGAAAAATACAGTAGAAAAACCAATAGAAAAAGCCCGACGAGATTTACTCGCCGGGCTTTTAATGTATTCAGTTAGTTATTGCGTAGCTTTACTTACTTTTTGTTGCTATCTTCTTTAGCTGCGCTACTTTCTTTTTCGCTATCTTCAGACTTGCTATCTTCAGTAGCAACAACAGCAGTTGTGTCTATTGTCTCAAACTTTTCGCCTTTAATTGTGAACTCACCAAGCAATCCTTCGCCTTCAGCATCCACCTTAATGTGTTCGCCGTCAGAAAGTTCACCAAGCAAAATCTTTTCAGAAATAGTATCCTCAATATCTCGCTGGATTACGCGACGCAACGGGCGCGCACCAAGCAAAGGATCGAAGCCTTTCTGTGCAAGCAAATTCTTAGCGGCATCCGTAATTTCTAGAGACATGTGACGGTCAAACAGCCTGTCGTTCAGCAACTTCACGTCCATATCAACAATTTGACGAACTTCTGGCTCCGTAAGCTGACGGAACACAATAGTGTCGTCCAAACGGTTTAAGAACTCTGGACGGAAATGACGCTTAAGCTCAGAATTAACCTGATCTTTCATGCGCTGATACGTGGAATCAGCGTTATTTCCAAGCGTAAAGCCAGTGTTTGCAGCCTTCGCAATATCGCGAGTACCAAGATTGGTGGTAAGAATAATAATCGTATTCTTAAAGTCCACTTTTCTACCCTGACCGTCTGTTAAGTGACCGTCATCAAGCACTTGCAAAAGCGTGTTGAAAATATCTGGGTGAGCTTTTTCAATCTCGTCGAAAAGCACAACGGAGAATGGCTTCCTGCGAACTTTTTCAGTAAGCTCGCCACCTTCTTCATATCCAACATATCCAGGAGGAGCACCGAAAAGCCTAGATGCAGCATACTTTTCTGCAAACTCTGACATGTCAACTCTAATTAAGGCATTATCGTCATCAAACAAGAAGTTTGCGAGTGCCTTGGCAAGCTCAGTTTTACCAACTCCAGTAGGACCAGCAAAAATAAACGAGCCAGAAGGACGTTTAGGATCCTTCAAACCAACTCGAGCACGACGAATCGAGCGAGCTAAAGCAGACACAGCTTCATCTTGACCAACAATACGCTTGTGAAGTTCAGATTCCATTTGAAGAAGCTTCTGCGATTCCGCTTGAGTAAGCTTTACTACAGGAATGCCTGTAGTGCTTGAAACAACGGAAGCGATCATGTCTTCGTCAACAACCATCTTGACGTTGGACTCGCCTTCACGCCAAGCCTTTTCCTTCTCTGCAGCTTCATTCTCAAGCTTTTCTTGATCGTCGCGAAGATTGGCAGCTTCTTCAAAATCTTGCTGCTTGATTGCTTCATCTTTCTTTTCGGAAATCTTAGCAATCTTATGGTTTAATTCTTTGAGCTCAGGTGGCTGAGTCAAACGCTTAATACGCAAGCGCGCACCAGCTTCATCAATAAGATCAATAGCCTTATCTGGAAGGTGACGATCTTGAATGTAACGATCAGAAAGCTCAGCAGAAGACTGTAAAGCCCCATCGGTAATAGTTACATGATGGTGATTTTCGTAGCGAGAACGCAATCCTTTAAGAATCTCGATAGTTTCAGCAATTGTAGGTTCTGGAACCTGAATCGGCTGGAAACGACGCTCCAAAGCAGCATCTTTTTCAATATACTTGCGATACTCGTCAGTAGTAGTAGCACCAATTGTTTGTAGCTCTCCACGCGCAAGCATTGGCTTAAGCATATCGGATGCGCCAAGAGCTCCATCAGCAGAACCTGCTCCAACAATAGTGTGAATTTCATCAATAAAAAGCACAATATCGCCGCGTGTTTTAATTTCTTTAAGCACTTTCTTCAAGCGCTCTTCGAAATCGCCACGATAGCGAGATCCTGCAATCATTGAACCTAAGTCTAGAGAATAAACTTGCTTATTTTTCAACGTTTCAGGCACATCGCCTTCAACGATTTTCTGTGCGAGACCTTCTACAACTGCAGTCTTACCAACTCCAGGCTCTCCAATAAGCACAGGATTATTCTTCGTGCGTCGGCTAAGGACAACCATAACGCGTTCAATTTCTTCAGAACGACCTATAACAGGATCGAGCTTTCCTTCTTGAGCTTCAAATGTTAAATTGCGTCCAAATTGATCAAGAAGAGCAGAGCCGGATTGATTTCGCTTATCTTGCACACTTCCAGCATTAGCTAACTCGCCCTTCTCGCTACCATTAGGAGCATTATCTCCACGAATTAAATCAACAGTAGTGCTTCGCAAGTCTCCAAGATCAACTTCCATCTTTATAAGTACTTGCGTGCCCACTCCTTCGCCTTCGCGAATAAGCCCGAGCAAAATATGCTCAGTACCAATATAACTGTGGCCAAGCTGAAGAGCTTCGCGCAAACTCAGTTCGAGCACTTGCTTAGCGTGAGGCGTAAAAGGAATATGACCAGCAGGCGAAACAGTGCCTTTGCCGATCATTTCTTCAACCTGTTTGCGAGTGCCTTCTAGGTCTACGCCTTTTGAGCTTAACGCTTTCGCGGCAATACCCTCACCTTCGCGAATAAGCCCGAGCAAAATATGCTCAGTACCAATATAATTGTGCTGAAGTGAGCGAGCCTCTTCCTGAGCTAGCACAATCACGCGTCGTGCGCGATCAGTGAACCGTTCAAACATAACTGCCTTCCGTTCTTTTCTTTCATTCCATGGTAACGAGTCGCCATGACGCGAAGCGTCGTATATATTACTCATTCGTACAGCATTCCATAGCATCACAATAGTCATGCATGATGAACCTAAATATTCATGTTTTCGTTTCTGCATAATTACTTATGCTGTCTGCGAGATTTTCTTTTATATAATCGCATTGATGCGGATGCTGTAGTTTTTGAAGTGTCTTCAGATTCTTGTGGCTCTTCAACTTTTTCTGTTAACGGTATTTCTTCTGTAACAGAATTTTCGTTTAGTAAGTTTACTTCTGAAGAATCAGGATAATCTGTATCGTTTTGGGATTTTTCAGATTTTTCAGATTCATTAGCTACAGTCTCTTCAATTTTTTCAGTTTGATTTTCAACTTCAATTTCACGATTTTTGTCATCATTATTTTCATATGATTTTTCGTCAATAGTTGAATTGTCAATTAAATCAGGTTCAGATAAATTATTTTGTTCATCTTTATCTGTTGAGGCTTCTTTTTTGTTGCGCAATTTTGAATCTAGTTTTCTGCGCTTACGACGATGCATCTTACTGTCTTCAATTGCTTCCTCAATAAGCTCAACGTCTGCTCGCTCATCTCGCGGAGCTTGTTGCAAAATGTCAATATGATAATCGTCGTATGCAGGCTCAGATTGAATCCAAAGCTGCGATGGCTCAGGTGGTTCAATGTCAGAATGCTCACCACAAGCATGATCAAGCGAGACAACTCGCCCATCGTCTGGGCTCCACATGTTTGCGCATACGCCAAACATAGAGCCTAAACTTCCAGCTAGAGGAATGAGGAATCCGCATGATGAACATGCTTTGCCATCGGCAATTTTTGTAGACAACGACTTTGGACCATGTTGACCTGCGTACCAGCGTTTAGCTGTTTGCGAAATTGCTTCCGCAGTCATTACTCGTCTGCGAGACAGTCTTAGCGTTGAAACAGCTTCTTCAAGATCTTCGTCAAAATCATTATTTGCATCGCAAGATTCTTGATTTTGATTAATATCTTTTTCTGCGTTTGCGTTTGCGTTTGTGTCTGCATCTTCTTCGCTAGTATTAGCTTTAGCGTCATCCTCAGTTTTAGACTCAGAATTATCATCTGAATTTGCTGATTCTATATTCTTTTCAGAATTATTATCATCAATATTATTTACTTGACGGAAGCCATCTTCTAGTCGAGAATCGTCTTCAGATGTGCCAATAGAATCCATTACAGAAAGATCACTTGGTTTCAAGCGGTCTTTCCATGGAATCCATGGTGGTGGAAGCAAAGAATCTTCAGTAGGAACAAGCGTTGATTCATTCACAGTCCAACGTTGCGTTTCCTCATCATGATACAACGTAACTGACCACTGCCAGCCTTCATACCCAACTAAATTGCTTACGAAACGAAAGTCTGTAACTCCGTCACCAAGCTCTGTAGAAGATACAAAATCACCTACTGCATCAGTACGTTCTGAAGTTTCCACAGCTATACTTCTAGCTAGTTCTTGTGGATCCATCACTTCATCAGTCATAAATAATATTCCAGACACTATTCCTGAACGTCAAAATTATCTGCCACTGCACGCAACAATGTAGCAAGTTTTTTGCTTTCGGCAGTTGATGGATAATGACGTCGACGCAAACCATTACCAGCAGAATCAAGAAGTTTAATAAGATCTTCTACAATAGCTGCCATATCTTCGGCTTTAGGACGAGTAGCCTTGACAAGCGAAGGCGCTGTTGCAATAACATTCAAACCCATCGCCTGTGGTCCTTTGCGACCTTCAATTACAGAAAACTCAACTCTCGTACCCTTATGCAAAGTCTTTACAGTAACTGGCAATGCTGCTGCTGGCAAGAAAACATCCTTACCATCGTCTCCAACAATAAAGCCGTACCCCTTCTGCGTATCGTACCAACGCACGCGCCCATTGGGCATAACACACCTCACTCCAAATAATTCTCATTTCGCATGCTGAAGTGCACAAGGCATAAAGCATCAGCATATGCGATAGGTCTATAGATAGTGTACCAAATATTATTATTACTTGTTTCCTTATTACATTGTAGCGCATACACGCGGGCAATAAAATTTTTTTAACCTACGCAAGTGTTACTAATGCCAATATTTTAATCGCTAACAAGTTTAGAAGGATCTTCAATCTCATTAACTGGCAGCACTACAGTAAGAGTTAAGCCATGAGGTTTAACATCTATCGGCTCAGACCCGTCCATAGTGTCATCAAGATTAGTTTTAGAATTGGTCGATGCTTCTGATGGAGAAGATATAGTTGCGCAAATAAAACCATGATGTGCTTTTACTACAGATTGCGCAATTGCCATACCTAAGCCAGTTCCACCTTTTTCTCTAGCTCTTGATGGGTCAGCAATATAGAAACGCTCGAAAATTCTAGACAAAGATTCTTCTGGAACTCCAGGACCATGGTCAACAACTCGAATTACGGCATACTTATGACCCGTATCAGTAGATTGGCTAACTTCCGCTGCTTCCAAAAACTCCTTCAATGATTCTCTTACGGAAGGTAATTTAGATAATTCGTCTGGAGTTATAGATGCTTTCATAACTCCTACAGCAATTTCTACAGGAGAATCAACGGGAGTGTATCTATGGATATTTCCTACAATATTTGTCATTACTTGTCGTAATCTAGCACCATCGCCAAGTAACATAACACTTGGAAGTTTTCCAGCATGGAATTGGAGCTTACGCTCAAAATTGCAATTTGTGCAATTCATAAGCTTCCACTCATCCGAAATAGTCAAATAGCCTTGCTGAACGGATCTAGCAGGATCAAGAGCATGTAAATCATTAGCTGCGTCAGAAAGTATTGGAGACAAGCTGACTTGCTGCGAAATATTAATTCCACGACCTTCATCAAAACGCGCCAAAGAAAGCAAATCTTCTACTAGCTCAGTCATTCTTTCACTAGAAGCTTTAATGTGAGCAATAGAGTCATCTGCTCTCTCCTGCTCCCCTGGCATTTTGCGCCACATTGTGTACAATTCAGCATATCCATGAATTGCAGCCAATGGAGTGCGTAATTCATGACTTGCATCCGAGACGAATCGCTTCATTTTTTCTGTCATATCTTCTTGCTCATTAAATCCTCTTTCAATACGAGCAAGCATAGAGTTAAGAGAAGCTGCTAAAGATCCAACCTCAGTATTTTCAGGAGCAGATGGAACTCGTTTGCTTAAATCTCCAGAAGCAATTTTTGAAGCTGTTTTTTCAATTCTTTTTAACGGTCTTAAAGCTGATTGAATAATAATTGCTGCAAATACTGCTCCAAACAAAATAACTGCAATACTCACCATTATGCAGTAACGAGTAAGTGTGCTAACTGTGTCAATTTGATCGCTAAGAGATAAAGCAATATAGACATAACCGCTAAATTTTAACTCTGAGTTATAGTCGTTGCCTCTACCCCACGTTAATACTAAAACTCTCCACGGCGATTTTGCAGCTTTTTTAGTGATTGCATCTACTTTATTTGCGTTTCCTTTAACGATTGCAGGTGCTGTATAAGGTTTGCGTGTAACAATTTTTTTACTATCAAAACCGTCTGGTGGAAGTTTAGGAACCGAAACAAGCGATCCTTTAATTTTTGGTATTAATGGAGTGGAAATAACTTTATTATGCGTATCCCTAACTTGCAAAAAGTAATTATTTGGACCTATTGAAGATTGATTTGAGTTCTTCATGCGCAATGAATCAACATTGTCATAAACAAATTGCGCTTGACCAGCTAATTGCGCATCAGTTTTTTCTAGCAAATAATTTCCTACGAGCTGCTGAATTGAAAGCGATATGCAAAAAGCGGCTACAGTTAAAATAGCAAGAGTGCATGCGACTAAACGCGTACTCAGTGGTATTGCATTTATGCGACGACGCAACCAGCAGGTTTTACGAGGCTTTTTGTCTTTTTTGTCTTTTTTGTCGCTTTTGCTTTGTGTTATCGCAACACTTTTTTCAGCAGTGCTAACATCTGAATCATCTCTAGAGCTATTAATAGAGCTATTATTCGTACTGCTACTAATAGTTGATTCAGTATTATCGTTGTTATTATTACTAGATTGCATGATTAGGCTTGACCTGCCTTAGGTTCTCGAATCATATAACCGATTCCACGCTTAGTTTCAATAAGAGGAACTACTTTTTGTGGCTTTCCTGAATCGTCAGTAATTTCAATGCCATCAATCTTCTTTCTTAAATAAGAAATATAAGATTCAACGATTGCTGCGTCTCCGCCCCAGTCGTACTGCCATACGTGATTCAAAATCTGGCTCTTTGACAGAACTCGACCTTCATTGTCCATAAGATAATGAAGTAGCTTGTATTCAGTTGGGCTAAGTTCGATTGGCACACCGCATCGAGTTACGTCATGAGAATCTTCGTTAATCTCAAGATCAGCAACTTTTATAATATGAGTTTCTTCATCAGGTTCTTGTGTTCTGCGAAGAATTGCTCGTATTCTTGCCACTACTTCTTCCAAACTGAATGGCTTTGTAACGTAGTCGTCTCCGCCTACGGTTAGACCCATAATTTTATCTTGCGTATCGTCTCTTGCAGTTAGGAACAATACAGGAACTTTAATTCCATTTTGACGAATACGCCTCGTAACAGTAAAACCATCAATATCTGGGAGCATAACATCCATAACGATAAGATTTGGATTTACTCGCTCAATTACTTCAACAGCTTCTGAGCCGGATGCAGCAGTTTCTACTTCAAACCCAGCAAAATGCAAAGATGCTACCAAAAGTTCACGGATTGATGGCTCGTCATCGACCACAACAATAGATGCTTCAACGTTCTTACTCATATTGATTAGCATCACTTATCAAGCTGAATGTTTCCTGAATAATTGCTGAAAATAAAACAAGTTATAGAATATTTTTTTATCTGTGACGAGCATGCCTTCTACGAGCTTTTCTAACACCAGCAAGTATTTGACGTTGTATACGATTCTTTCTAAACAGAACAATTGCAACTATCGAGAATAATGCCAACAAGATTACTAGCATAATAATTGTAGAGATAAGACTTGCAGAAGAAGTTGTTGAAGTACGTTTTGCGCGCATTATTTGTTTCATCATCATTAATGCAGATTGATCCCAATGCGTTCCAGTTGTGCTCACTAAAGGCTTATAAGCTGCATCGGATAACGAGTCTACAGTATTTTTATTTTTGAGCCATTCATCGGAATTAGGCGAAACAGCTACAACTAATCTTCCATCATGAGTTGCTACTGCAAGCAGCACAGTATTTTTAGCTGGAAGCGTACTAATTAACAAATCACTAGCCCATTTTGATGGATCTTTTGTATTCCCAAAAGTAGACAAATATAAGAGCCTAACATTTACTCCTGTACGCTTTTTTGTTGTATCAATCATGTCAGCAACTTTGCTGACAGAATCTCCAAGCAAATTTTCTGTGTCTGTTATTGAGTCTGTTGCAACTATTCCAGAATTTTGCTCATTACTTTCAGCATATGCATTAATTGTATTTGCTTTATTTAAAGGTGAAAATATGAGCGAATCTATTGGAAGAGTTGGAAGAATAAAAGAAAAACTAAATAAAAATGCCATTAATAAAAGCAATACGCGTTTAGCTAAAAATAGTTTTGAGTGAGAATGCTGGTAGTTAAAATTTGCAACGCGCGTGCAAGCTAAGCTTTTAACCACATTGGTGCATAAATCTTTTTCGTACTTTTTTGATGGCATATATTCATAATAGCGTGACATCACACAAGTAAAAGTAGCATTATAAAAATCTTTGCTTAATTTATTTGAAATGTTTCGCAAAAATAATTTATAAAAAGCGTTTATTTAGACGCAAAACAAATGGAGGGGAAATATGGCACAATTTCGAGTTGATTCAGAGCAAATTCAGCAGGCTGCGGCAGCCGTTGGAACCTCGGTTAGTGCAATTAGAGATGCAGTCAACGGGATGTATGCCAATTTACAGCAATTGCAGAGCGTGTGGACTGGATCTGCGGCTACACAATTTGCGTCGACCGCTCAGCAATGGCGAGCGGCGCAACAACAAATGGAACAATCACTAGAAGCAATTCAGCAAGCTATGCAACATGCATCAGGAGTGTATCTTGATGCTGAAACACAAGCTGCTTCGCTATTTGGAATGGGCTGATTAATATGAGAAAAAGTAAATGGCGACACGCTTTATTTGAGCATGTCGCCATTTACTTAAACTATTTAGTTTTAGATTTTTAAGCTACTTTTATTTTTTATTTAGTAGCCCATTTCTGCACCAGCTTGTGGTGCAGCAGCTGCCTTTTCAGGCTTGTTGGCAACAACAGCTTCAGTAGTTAAGAACAAGCCAGCAATAGAAGCTGCATTCTGTAGAGCAGAACGAGTTACCTTAACTGGGTCAGTAACGCCTGCAGCCATCAAATCTTCATAAGTGTTGGTTGCAGCATTGAAGCCTTCGCCTTCTGGAAGTTCGCGTACCTTGTTGAGAACAACGTCTCCAGAAACACCAGAGTTTTGAGCAATCTGCTTGATTGGAGCTTCTACAGCGCGGAACACAATTGCAGCACCTGTAGCTTCTTCACCCTTAAGCTCTGTGATAGCTGGTGTCTTTTCAATCTTCGCAGCAGCTTGAACCAAAGCTACGCCACCGCCTGGAAGCAAACCTTCTTCGATAGCAGCCTTAGCGTTACGAACTGCATCTTCAATGCGATGCTTGCGTTCCTTAGCTTCAACTTCAGTAGCAGCGCCAACCTTAATAACAGCAACGCCACCAGCGAGCTTAGCAAGACGCTCTTGCAACTTTTCGCGATCGTAATCAGAATCAGTGTTCTCAATTTCGGCGCGAATCTGAGCTACGCGAGCATCAACATCTTCCTTTGAGCCAGCACCGGAAACGATAGTTGTTTCATCCTTAGAAACAATCACCTTAGCTGCATGACCGAAAACAGAAGCATCGATTGAATCAAGCTTCAAACCAAGATCGTCAGAAACAACCTGTGCACCGGTCAAAATAGCCATATCTTGGAGCATAGCCTTACGACGATCGCCGAATCCTGGAGCCTTTACAGCTACAGTGTTGAAAGTGCCACGAATCTTGTTCAACACAAGCGTTGGCAATGCTTCACCATCAACATCTTCAGCAATAATAAGCAATGGCTTACCAGACTTCATAACAAGCTCAGCAATATGAACAATGTCCTGCTGGCTGGAAACCTTGCCAGAAGTGAGCAAAATGTATGGATCTTCAAGAACAGCAGTTTGATCGTCAGCATTAGTGACGAAGTAAGGGGAAATATAGCCCTTATCAAAACGCATGCCTTCAGTGAAGTCCAAATCAAGACCGAACTTGTTGTTGTCTTCAACAGTAACAACACCGTCCTGGCCAACCTTATCCAAAGCTTCAGCAATCTTTTCGCCAACTTCAGGATCAGCTGCAGAAATCGTAGCAGTAGCAGCAATCTGTTCCTTGGTCTCAACATCCTTTGCAGAAGCAAGCAATTCCTTGACAATTGCTTCAGCAGCCTTTTCAATGCCGCGACGAAGAGCGATTGGGTTGCTTCCTGCAACAACGTTCTTCAAACCTTCATGCACCAAAGACTGTGCCAAAACAGTAGCAGTTGTAGTGCCGTCGCCTGCAACGTCATCAGTCTTCTTAGCTACTTCTTTAACAAGTTCGGCGCCAATACGCTCGTATGGATCTTCAAGATCAATTTCCTTAGCAATAGAAACACCATCATTAGTAATGGTTGGAGCGCCGTAGGCTTTGTCAAGCACAACGTTTCGACCCTTTGGACCAAGTGTAACCTTAACAGTGTCTGCAAGCTTATCAAGACCTGCGAGCATACCCTGACGGGCGTCCTCTTCATAGGCAATAATCTTTGCCATTATTCCTCCACATACGTTATTTATGGACTTTTCACTGCAATCTTGAGTAATAAGCCGTCAGCTGCTTATTATCACTCTCAAGGCTTGAGTGCTAATTTGAAGATTAGCACTCTATGTACCCGAGTGCCAACTTTTTTGGCGTTTATACACAAAAACCGGTTAGAAATAATTCTAACCGGTTATTTTTATGCGAAAAATATCACTTGCAAAGCACAACTACAATCGGAGAAACGATTTCTTTTTCGTTTTCGACAGCGCTAATGCCTAAAGTCTTTGCAATATCTTCAGCTGCAGCCTTTTGGGAATCGTCTTTATACCAAACAACAGATTCGCTTGGGACGTTACCAGTTGGATTTCCAGCTGTAACATTTGCGTACCCTGCTTGCTTCAACTTATCTGCGCCAGCAGCAGCATGACCGCTTATCTTGGTTGCGTTAATAACTTTCACTGCAACTGATTTGTCTAGTGAAGTTTGTGCTTTAGAATCATTTGCTGAATTATCTTTAGAGTCATCAGCATCTTTCTTATCTGATTTATTTTCTTCAGACTTATTGTCGTTGTCATCATCATCTTCGTCTTCAGAAGATTTATCTTCGTCGCTTTTAGCAGATTTTTTGTTTTCAGAAGTCTTAGTAGAAGATGCTGATTGAGATGATTGCTGCTGATGATTCCAAGGCAACGGAAGATGCGAGATTTCTCCAGAAGCAATAGCCCAAACTAAAATGCCAACTACCGCCGCAACAATTAATGTAACAAAATAAGGAAGTATTACGGCATACCACGCAGGATTTCCACGATGAACTCCAACTGGTCCCTCTGGTGGCTCATCAAAAGCATCAGGCGTATACGACACGTTCTGATTATCTCGCGCCATAATTGCACTCCTTATAAAAAATCATTTAAACAATAATGAATCTATACTATCTAATGCTTGGCACAAAGCACAAATTTAGAAAATTTGATTAATTCACTTTTATACTATGCCTTGACATACAGTAGCAATATGAATCCTCAAAATATTAAACCTTTAAATGAGCTAATGGATCCTGATTGGGCTGAAGCATTAAAGCCAGTTGAGCCGCAAATACGCGCAATGGGAGTGTTTTTGAGAGAGCAAATAGAAAGCGGACACCATATTCTTCCTGCTAGTCACAACATTTTGCGTGCTTTTTCTATTCCGCTAAAAAGCATTAAAGTTTTAATTGTTGGACAGGATCCATATCCAACGCCTGGTCATCCAGTGGGCTTAAGTTTTTGTACAGCTGCAAAAGTGCGCCCACTGCCAAAAAGTCTCATAAATATTTATAAAGAATTAGTAAACGATTTAGGCGTAGAAACTCCAAAGAGTGGAGATCTGACGCCCTGGACCAAGCAAGGTGTAATGCTTCTTAACAGATGTTTAACTGTTGAGGCTGGAAAAGCAAATAGTCATCAAGGAAAAGGTTGGGAGCCTGTAACCGATGCAGCTATTCGAGCATTAAACAATAGAACTGATTGCAATGGTAATCCGTTGCCGCTTGTAGCCATTTTATGGGGACGTAATGCGCAAAGTTTGGCTCCTTTGCTAACGAATGCAACTCTTATTACTTCAGCGCACCCAAGCCCTCTTTCTGCAATGCGAGGATTCTTTGGATCGCATCCATTTTCAAGAGCTAATCAAGCCTTAGTTAATATGGGAGTTTCTCCAATTAATTGGTCTCTAGATTCTCAAGAAATTTAACTGTCCAAATACTGCAAATTATCTTATAAAGATAATAAAAATGCCATTTTTGAACGTGTCAGTACTGCATATCAGCTAAAATAGCACTTATGGCATTATTTCCACCGCAACCACAGAAGAAACCGTTAACCGATAAAACTTCAATTGCTTCTAAGCTTGGCATTGGATCAGCTGTACCTCAACCGTCTGCTGTTTCTAATGCAAGTGCGCAAGTTAATGCAGTTATTTCGAGTGATGACATACGTCGTTGTCAGCAAATTGCAAATATTTTGCGCGCACGTTTTGCACAAACTTTAGTCGGACAAGACGCTTTACGAGAATCTCTTATTCTTACTCTTATTGCAGGCGGACACATTCTTATTGAATCAGTACCAGGTCTCGCAAAAACTACTGCTGCTCAAACTCTTGCAACAGCTATGTCAGGTAGTTTCCGTCGTGTGCAATGCACTCCTGATTTAATGCCAGCAGATTTAGTTGGTACTCAAGTTTTTGATTTTGCTTCCCAACGTTTTACTACGCAAATTGGTCCTATTCATGCAAATGTTATTTTGTTGGATGAGATTAATCGCTCAAATGCAAAAACTCAATCTGCAATGCTTGAAGCTATGGCAGAAGGAGCAACAACTATTGGAGGCGAAAGAATCCCTCTGCCTCAACCATTTATGGTTATTGCTACGCAAAATCCAATTGAAGAAGAAGGAACATTTAATCTTCCAGAAGCACAAATGGATCGTTTTATGGTAAAAGCAGTTATGACTTACCCTAATCCTGAAGAGGAAGTTCGTATGCTGCAATTACTTACTCAACGCGGATCGGATGTCGTTGATCCTTCAAAGCTAACTACTCAACGCATAAGTTTGCAAGATGTTGTTTTTATGCGTACTGCAGCGCGTCGCATACACGTTTCTGAAGCAGTTATGAAATATGTAGTTGATCTTGTTGCAACTTCTCGCGGTGAAGGTACGCATCCACTTCCTACAATTAATTCATTGGTTCGTATGGGAGCTAGCCCGCGTGCATCAATTGCACTTATCCGTATTGCTCAAGCTCACGCTTTACTTTCTGGACGTGATTATGTGATACCAGAAGATATTAAATTGTTTGCGCATGAAGTGTTAAGGCATCGTATACTTTTAACTTTTGAAGCTTTAGCTGATTCTATTACTACAGATCAAGTAATTGACGCATTAGTTAAGACGGTTCCTGTGCCATGATTCGTACGAAGCGGTTAGTATTATCTGAACCTGCTAAAGCCGTACGTCGCAAAATTGAGCTTTTGGATCAGCGAATTGATTTGCCTATTGCGCGTAAAGCTTTAGGCTTATTAGAGGGTGATCATCCTTCGCACAGGCGTTTTGGCACAGGTGATGTTATTGACATACACGCATGGCAGCCAGGAGATGAAGCTCGCATGATGAATTGGTCTGCGAGCGCTCGAACTGGACAGCCTATGGTGTCTTCTAGAGAGCGTACTTCGTCTTCTCATACTTGGATTGCTTTAGATACAAGCATAAATATGAATGGAGCTTGTGTTTCTGGAGAATCACTGTATGAAGTTGCGTCTAATTCTGCATGCTTTTTTGCGTCTTTGAGTTTAAAACGTCATGATGCTGTTTCTTTGTTGTGTGCAGATGGAAAAAATGTTATCAA
Source organism: Gardnerella phocaeensis (assembly GCF_048545075.1). Taxonomy (NCBI): domain Bacteria; kingdom Bacillati; phylum Actinomycetota; class Actinomycetes; order Bifidobacteriales; family Bifidobacteriaceae; genus Gardnerella; species Gardnerella phocaeensis. The sequence goes on from NZ_JBKQXS010000003.1 coordinate 36,311, forward strand.
TGTTCATGCTGCTAGCAACTTTTCTGATTTTGAGCGAAATCTAGATTATACGTTGCTTAATACTCGTAAAAATACTAGAGATATTGATGCGTTGCTTACTTCGCTACTAAAAAATATTGACAATAATGGTCTGGTAGTTTTAATAACTGACGAGTATGCATTACAAGCTCATAACGCTGAATCTTTGCGCAAAATTACGCAAAACCATAAGCTTGTTGTTATTGTTATTTCTCCTATTAATCCTTTTGATTCTGCAATTGATTTGCAAATATTTGATGGAATTACTTTACGTAAAGTACCAGCGTTTTTGAAAAAAGAATCAAATAAAAATGAAGTCGAAGCTCGTAGAAATATTAGAATAAACGCTTTATACGATATGCTGCTTGGTGTTCAATCTTCAATAATTCATGGTTCTTCAAGTGAAGAAGTTTTCCATATTTCTGCACAAAAAGTGAGCCGTACAAATTATCTTGCTGACTCATTTAGCAAGGAGGTTGAATAGAATGAGCCTGGAAGATATTCAAAAGCCTTTACATGATGAAACGCTTTTTTTAATACTACTTTCTGCATCGATTGTTGTTATCTTTATTGCTTGTGCAGTTTTATATTTTTCTTTTAAAAAGCCAAAGAAATTATCTGAAAGTAGCAATTCTACAGAAGCAGTTCATGTTCATAATGTAAACAAACAAGCTTGGCGCAAAGATATTGATGAGATTGTTGAGAAGTATCATAACAATGAACTTACTAAAGATCAGGCTTGTGCAAAATTGGCGTCTATTGCTAGATCTTATGTTTCGAAGATTAGCGGTGAAGATATTCAAACTCACACTTTGGGAGAATTGACTTCTTTGCGTTTGAAATGGCGCAATAAAAAAGGTGCTGATATGTTACGCCAAACAATATCTGCTTTGTATCCTCCAGAATTTGCTGATCGCAAAGCAAACGAGCAAGCGCGAAATACTACTGTTGAGCAGGCTGCTGAATGGGTTTTAGTATTGCTTGAAGGCTGGCAAACGAAGGACAAACGTTGATGAGTAATAATGTTTGGGAATACATATGGCCATGGAGATGGCAATGGCCTTTGCTTTTTGTTGCAGGCGTTGTTATTTCTGTAGCAATTTTTGCTATCTTACTAATTTTAGATTCCATTCGTAGCAATATTTTAAAAAAGAAGTATAAGAGTCAAGCTAGTAATATTACTCGAAAATTCTATACTTTTACTTTTGACAATGATTTACAAGGAACTACTACTAGTCATTCATGGTATATGTGGCGAATGTTTAGAAGGTTTGCCACGGCTGCATTGGTACTATCTTTGTGCAGTGCTCTTGCTGTTGCTTCTAGGCCAGCCCGAGTGTTTAATGCGAACGAGCAAGTCAGTTCTAGAGACATTGTTTTATGCTTAGACGTTTCAGGTTCTGCTTTACCATATGATCGCGAAGTAATTCAAGCGTATCTTAATTTTATTGAGCATTTTCAGGGTGAACGCATTGGATTGAGCATTTTTAACTCCACATCTAGAACAGTTTTTCCACTTACTGACGATTATCGACTAGCTAAAAAACAATTGCAATATGCTGCAAATTTACTTGGCGGAGTTCAATCGCAAAGTCGTATTAATCGTTTACAACAACGCCAATATCAGGAAATTTCTGACTGGCTTGAAGGAACTCAAAATCGCAAAAACGCAACATCTCTTATTGGAGACGGTTTAGTTAGTTGCGCAGCAATGCTTCCAGGTTTTATTTATGGTTCTGCCCATAATAACCATAAAATACAAAGCCGTTTTAATAGAAGTTCTTCCATTGTTCTTGCTACAGATAATGTTGTCTCTGGAAAACAAACTTACTCATTAAAGCAAGCTTTAGATTTAACAAAACAAGCTAAAATTACTGTCGACGGGTTATATTCTGGCGCAAAACAGAATGAGAATGATGATGCTACGTTAGAAATGAAGCAGCTTATTGAATCTCATGGCGGAATTTTCCTTTCTCAACGCAATTCTGATTCTGTTATTAATTTAGTAAAAGAAATTGAAAAAAGGCATACTGCAATTCCTCAAGGCGCTGCTCAGTCTGCATTTAGCGACGATCCTGGTCTTTGGGTTTTGCTTACTGTGTTTAGCGTTGTGATTTGGCTAGCTATTGCAAAGAGGATGAAGCGATGACAACAACACTATTTTCTGCTACTACCCTACTGTTTGCACACGCTAAAACTGAAGCTTCTGACACTTCTCAAGCAGGTCAGTTGGTTTTTTCTCCATCATATGGCTGGATTATTGCGATTATTGCAATATTAGTTTTGTTGGCAGCAATGTTTTTTGAAATTGTGCCTATACGTAGGAAACCTGAATCAAGTGATGAAACTTTTTGCATGAGATTAAGACGTATTGGCATATGCATAATGCTAATAATTTGCGTGCTATCTCCAAGTATTATGCGTTCAACTTTACAAAGGGCAGTAAATGCAACAAATGTGATTATTGCTCTAGATATAACAGGTTCAATGAGAGCAAAAGACGCTGATTATGCAAAAAATAGTAAGATTGAGCGTATTGATGCAGCAAGGAATATTATTCGTCAAATAACAAAATCCTATGCTAACTCAAGTTTTGCTGCTATTTCTTTTGGTGCTTCTACGTCTGTCGATGTTCCATTAACGCCTGATGCTAGAGCAGTTGACAATTGGATAAATACTCTACGAACTGAGCCAACTAGCGTAGCTACTGGAACTAGTCTTGACGCTCCTATAGATCAAACTTTGCTTACTGCAAAAGCTATACATGATGCTCATCCAGATGATACAACAGTTTTGTATGTTTTAAGCGATGGTGAGGAAACAACTCAACGAAAGCGCCGCACATTTTCATCGCTCAGAGCTTATATTACTAACGCATTTGTTATTGGAATAGGCTCATCTAAAGGAGCAAAAATACCTTTGGAAAAAACACAGCTGCAACTTGACGACTACAGCGAAGACAATACCTCTAATCAATGGGTTATTGATCCTGCTACAGGAAATCCTGGAATTTCAAAGCTTGATGAAAAGAATTTGCGAAATATTGCCGATGAGCTTAGCGGCAAGTATATGCACTCATCTTTAAACGTAACATTTGGTGACGAAGCAAAACCAATTCTTTCACACCAATGGAGAATGAACGAGACAGCAAAACCTCGTTTGAGACCTGAACCAATTATTTGGCCGTTTGCAATATTTGCGTCGATACTTTTAATTTGGGAATTAATGTCGTGGTTTATAACTTCAAGGAAATTAGTATGAAGCACATGTCTAGTCGCACAATTATTCGCATTGTTACATTCTTGTTCTTGATTATTGCGATATTCGTAACGTATTTTGCTATCGTAAATTGGAGAGCACAATACGCATATAATGCTGCTACTGATAGCCTTATTTCCAACATAAAATCTTCCAAGAGTATAGATAGCGACAAGAATGTGCTTTTAACTCAGCAACAGCAAACTGATGCGCAATTTGATGATGCTAAATCTCAAGAAATGATACTGCTTCCTCAACTTCGAAATAGTATTGACAAAAATGCTGAATTATCACGAAAGTTAACAGAAAAATTAAAGCAGAATCAAAACAATACTAATAAGCAGCAGAAACCGAAAAAGCATAACAATCATTTTAAAAACGATAATTCTAACAATTCTTCTAAAGATAAAAAGCAGTCAGATTCGTCTAAGCCTCAGTTGGACAATACTCAGCGCAATAAAGTTGAAAACTTGCTAAAACAGAACGATCATGTGGATTCTAAATATTCACAGGACCAAGAAGACCAGCAAGGTTCAGAAAAGACAGAAAAACGTACTAAAACTGATGAAAGCAGCAATAGGCCTTGGTAATTAAATCTTCAACGATTATCTATAAGCGAAGCAATAAGCATTAAATAACCTTTTAACCACATTGAATATTTTTTAGTGACTTTTCATTAATAAACGTGTGTAATAACGATTATGCACACATATTACGAATGGCAATGGCTTATACAGCGCACTCAAGAGTGCGCTCGCTGCGTTATGGCCGAATCTGCAGCGACTGAATTAGAAGATTGGCAAGGGCTTGCAGCCGAACATTTTCGTCATAGTATGAAAGATATTTCCGCACAAGCGTATGCGTTATATAACATTCGCGGAGGAATATAATATGTCTTGGAAAGTTAAGTCCTCTGTTGTAGGCGGAATGAAGCTCAGCGTTTCTGATAGAGAAGCGTATATTAGTTTTTCCAGAAAACTAAACGATACTGCTAAAGAATTGCTTACGCTAAAAAATTTATGGCTTAATGCAGCGATGGTTATTGCCAGTCAAAATTATAGTTTGCAAAAAGAATCAGAAACATATATTAATGATTCTTCGCAATCATTTTTAACTGAAAGCATGTGCAATGAATATGCTAATAAGTGTTATTTAATGTCTCAAAATTTAGAAAATCTTGCTTTTCTTATTGCAAGAGCAAATAATTTGTATGAAGATGCAGAATTTAGTGCAAAAAACGATTTAGACAACAAAATTTCTTTATCAGTTCTTGCATGCCCTATTCTTGCTTTACCTGTTTTATTGTCTGCAGGTCTCGCCGTTAATCAAGATAATAAAAATCATTCAGGTTTCCAAAATCTTGCTAGATGGTCCTATGCAACTAATAGTTTGCAACAAGGAATTATTCGTGGCTTGTCGCAGTACTTTATTTTAAATCCTATTACAGGATCGCAAATATTTATTGCTGGAAATGCTAAAGACCGTATAAGTAAGGGAGAGCGTGAAACCTCATTAAACTTTTTATATAATGCTAAAAAATATTTATTAGAAGCTGTCCCATTTATCTCTAGTGCTATTAGCTATCTAAGCGCGCCTATTAATAACATAAAGCAAGGTAATAATTTACTTCTCACTAAAGTAAATGAGACGTGGAGAAAACCTGGATCTGTTCTTGCTAGACCTGGACGCAATTTGCTTGAAACTTTAGAAAATTTAACAGAACTCGGAAGCGGAAATTTGGGTGTTAGGCCCCCACTTGTTAATCCAGATGCTGCTACTATTGCAATTCAACAGTTTAAGCGTAACGATGGCAGTTCGTCATGGTTAGTGATAATTCCAGGAACTGACGGTAAAGCACACTCTCCTTTTGGTTGGGAACAAAACGCAGAAGTAATGAGTCATAGTTCTTTAGTTAGAAAAGAAGCTGATAGCACTCGAATGGTCGTAGAAGCTATGAAACGTTCTGGCATTAAACCTAACGAACCTGTTGCTTTAGTAGGTCATTCTCAAGGAGGTATTGTTGCTGCAAGCATTGCAAGCGATTACGCTAAGCAATACAACATACAGCATGTTGTTACTGCTGGATCTCCTATTGCAAATCATCCAATTCCTAAGAAAACTTGGGTTACTAGTATTGAGATGGACGATGAGATTGTGCCTTCTTTAGACGGCAAAGAGAATCCTCGCGGAAAAAATTGGGTGACTATTCATGGTCATGCAATTCATGTTAAAGAATCTAAGCGTTCTTTACCTCCTGGAGTCACGCGTTTTTCTGGCAAACAATATTCGACTAAAAAATTCGAAAATGACGGAATATTTGTTAATGACGTTCCAGAAGAAGGAACTTTAACTCATGATTTGCATTACCATACTGCAGCTTATGAAGATGCTCTTCAACTCGGATCTAAAAGTGTGCGCGAGCAAGATCAGCATTTTAACAATATTATTAATGGCAAATTGCAAAGTACTACATTGTGGCAAGGAGTAATGAAAAAATAAAATAATTAATTCTTATTGAGTAAAATTAAGCTAATTCGCAGCATGATGTAACCTTAAAACTATGAAGCTTACCGATATTTCTCCTGCAATAGCTCTGACTCCTCTCGATGGGCGTTATCATAATCAAACATCCGCACTCGTTGAATATTTAAGCGAACCTGCGTTAAATCGCGAGCGCATGCGTGTAGAAGTTGAGTGGATGATTCTTCTCGCAAATGGTTATGAAGCTAATCAATTCCAGCCAATTGTTAAGGGTGTTAATCCTTTAACTGATGAAGAATGCTCATATTTGCGTTCTATTCCTGAAAATTTTGATGCTGAAGGAATCGCTCGTCATGCTGCGCATGAGGCTATTACTCATCACGATGTTAAAGCTGTTGAATACTACATTGACGATGCGTTAGACGAAGCAGAGAATAAGCTTGGTCATGCTACTGAACTTTCAAATTTAAAAACTCTAGTACATTTTTCATGCACGAGTGAAGATATTAATAATCTTTCTATTGCTCGTTGCGTAAAACAAGCTGTTTTAAACGTTTATCGTCCGAATTTAGAAGCGATAGTTGATTATTTAGTTAAGAATGCTAACGAATATAGAGATTTATCTATGCTTTCGTTAACTCATGGCCAGCCTGCTACTCCAACTACTTTGGGTAAGGAATTGGCAGTGTTTGCTTATCGTTTACGTCGTCAACTTCGTCATCTTGATAATCAAGAGTATTTAGGAAAGTTGAATGGCGCTACAGGAACTTTTGGAGCTCATTTAGCTGCTTTCCCAGAAGTTGATTGGATTAGCGTATCTCAAGAGTTTGTTGAAAATAGAATGGGTCTTCAATGGAATCCATTAACAACTCAAATTGAAAGCCATGATTGGCAGGCTGAACTTTATAGCACTGTAAGTCACATAAACCATATTTTGCATAATCTTGCAGTTGACGTGTGGATGTATATTTCTAGGGGCATTTTTGTGCAAGTTCCTGTAAAGGGAGCTACAGGATCTTCTACTATGCCTCATAAGGTTAATCCTATTCGTTTTGAGAACGCTGAAGCTAATCTTGAGATTTCTTGCTCACTGTTTGACACATTGTGTGCAACTCTTACTGAAAGCCGTTGGCAGCGTGATCTTACAGATTCTACTACTCAAAGGAATGTTGGCTCAGCTTTCGGTTATGCTCTTCTTGCTTTGAATAATCTTTTAGGTGGTTTGAATTCTATTCATCCTAATAAAGAATTTATGGCAAAAGAATTAGACGAAAATTGGGAAGTTCTTGGTGAGCCAATTCAAACAGCAATGCGCGCTGAAGAAATTGCTGGTGTACCTGGTATGGAACGACCATATGAGCAAGTAAAAGAATTAATGCGCGGTCACCATATTTCACAAAGTGACGTAGAAGAATTCATTAAATCTCGTAGCTTTGATGCCAATACTGCAGCTCGCTTGCAAGCAATGACACCAGAATCTTACACTGGATTTGCTTCACGATTGGTGGACTTTATTGATTAAGTAGACGGTAAAGCGATGCAATCTAGCATAAATCCAAATCTTGTTATTGAAGATACTCAGCCTAGCTTAGTACGTAGTTGGGCTGATTTGCTGTATGCAATATCATCAGTTGTAATTGGCGTTTTTACTTTATTGTCGTCAATGTGTTTATCAGCAACAGCTGATGCTATGAAGATTGATGCACGAAATGCTACTCAAATTATAGGATTATCTTTTAATAATCTTTCATTTGTTCTGATACAGCAAGGTCTGACTCTTATTGTTGTTGCAGAAGTTATTGCACACATGGTTTCTGACAGGCGTTGGATTGATACCGCTATTTCTGTTATTACGCTGTTTATAAGTTATGGTTCAGTGTGGCTGTTATCTATTGCGATATTTTCTACACACAATATAGCTTTGATTGAATCTTTACAAATGCGGTCTAATAACACTTGGGCTGATTTGCTTCCAGACATGTATGCTGTTCTGGTTGCTTTTCTTACAGTTAGTGGTCCTAGACGCGAATATAAGCATGTAATGTGGGGCTGGAATGCTTTATTCATTGTTACAGCAATACTTCTATTTTCATCTTGGGACTCCTACTCTGCTGTTCTTGTATCATACTGCTTAGGAAGAGCAATTGGTACGCTTATTCGCTTCGCAAAAGGCACGCGCAGTAAGGGTGCTTGGGGTGACGATATTGTTCTTGCTTTAAAAAATATTGGCATAGATAATCTTACTCAATTAACTCGCAGAACTCAGCAAGCTGATCATACTGGAGTACTTCGTTCGAGTCTTGATGATGATTTAATTGAAAATTCAAGATTGTATGATGCAACAGATATTCACGGCATACGTTACGTAATTTCAGTATTAGATAATCAAGTTCATTTACCAGGTTATTTAAATCAGTTATGGCAGTGGGTGCGTTTAGTAGATATACCGACTCGTAGAGATCGTTCTGCTAGGCATTCTGTTCATCACCATCTTTCTATGCTTCTTGTTTTGCGAAATATGCATTTGCCAACAGCGAATGTTTATGGAGTAAGCGACAGTGATAAATCTTCAATAATGGTTTTTCATGCTTCTAACGCTCTACTGCCTTGCAATTTGAATACTTTAACTATTGATGATGCAGCAAAATTAATGCGTTATGTAGATGCTGCTAATACTCGTGGTATTACGCATAGACGCATCACTCCTGAAACTATTGCTAGGCTTGAAGACGGAACCCCAGTTATTGCAGGTTGGCAAAATGGCGATGTTGCCAGTGATGATACAAATATTGCACTTGATAAAGTTCAGCTTTTAACGCTTATTGCATCTTGCACAGATATTGACACTGCTCTTAAAGCTGCTATTAACACATGGGGTGCAGAAAAGTTATCTGCACTATTGCCTTTTATGCAAAAAGCAGCTATTCCTGCTTCTACGAGATCTTTGCCATCGTGGAATAAAAAAGTTTTCCAAAATCTTTGCAATAAGCTAACTCAAACAGTTGCTTTACACACAGATGAAGAAGATTATGATACTGTGCGTTTAGCGCGCTTCAATATACGTTTCTTTGTTAGCTTGGTTCTCTCGATTGTTGCTGTTGCTGTTATTGCTACACAGTGGCATCCTCAGGAAGTATTTGCTGCCTTGCGTCACGCAGATAATGTAATGGTATTTATGTGCTTTGCTTGCAGCATGTTTGCTTGGGTTGGATCTGCAATTACGCTCGGCTCATTCATGGATGATCAAAAACCTTCTGCACATGTTTTGTTTGCATCTCAAGCAGCTTCTGGTTTCACAGCAGTTTCTATGCCTGCTGGAGTTGGTCCTGCATTTGTAAATATGCAATTATTAAAGAAAAACGGGTACACTTCAGCTCAAGCTACAGCAATTACTAGTGCAGTATGGCTTATTCAAGCATTAATGACAACTTTAGTATTACTTTCTATAGGCGTTTTCACTGGTAAAAATGTGCTTTCTGGAATGATTCCTACTCACATGCTCATTACTTTCATTGGAATAATCACACTTATAGTTTGTGTTTTAATGGTTATTCCGTCCGCTCGTAAAGTAATTCGTAAACATTATTTGCCAATATTATCTGATTACGGCCATCAAATTAAGGAACTTATTTCACATCCTATGCAACTTATTGCAGGCTCTTTTGGTGCTATTGTGCTTGTTTCATGCATTGGATTGGGTTATTGGATTTCTTTGCTTGCATTTGGATATTACGCAAATCCTTGGGAAACAATCTTACTGTTCTTACTTGCTAATGCTGCTGGATCTGCAATACCTACACCAGGCGGCTTGGGTGCTGTTGAAGCTTCTCTTACTTTCGCATTTACATCTGTAGGCGTTCCTCCAACAGTTGCTTTGTCTGCCACTCTTCTTTATAGGCTTATGTTCTACTGGTTGAGAATTCCGTTAGGTGCGTTTGCAATGAAGTGGCTCAGCAATAATGAGCTTATATAAGTGAGATTTACAAACATTTGTGTATTTTTATTAGCAAATATTGTATCTGTTTTGATGCAAGTGCGTTTTAAATAAAAAATAGCAAAAAATAATGAAAAATATTAAGAAAAAAATGCAAAAATGGCTACATTTGTAGGGAAAATGTACTAATATCTAGTATGAACGTGACCTTTGAAGAGAAGGTCCCCTGACACAAAGGATGCTGCATGGCATACAACAAGTCTGATCTCGTTTCTAAGATCGCACAGAAGTCCAACCTGACCAAGGCACAGGCCGAAGCCGCCGTCAACGCATTCCAGGATGTGTTCGTTGAGGCTTTACAGTCCGGTGAAGGTTTGAAGCTTACTGGTCTGTTCTCCGCAGAACGCGTAAAGCGTGCTGAGCGCACTGGCCGCAACCCGCGTACCGGTGAAACCATCAAGATTCCAGCTTCTTACGGTGTACGTATTTCTGCTGGCTCCTTGTTGAAGAAGGCTGTTACCGCCTGAAATTAAGCGTTTTTCGTATTTATTAAATTAAACAAATACTATTTGCGCAAAAACAAAGATGGGCACTCCAAAGCTGGAGTGCCCATCTTTTATAAATCTCCTCGTTCCATTTTTCTCAAACGCGGCTCTGCGCTATCTTTTGCTCCCGTAATGCGGTAAACGTCAAAAACGCCTTCAATCTTACGGATAGCAGCAAGTAGAGTTGCTAAGTGCTGAGGATCTGCCATTTCAAAGGTAAATTGACTTGTTGCAACACGGTCATCGCCTGTAGCAATAGTTCCGGAAAGAATATTTACTCCATGATCTGAAAGAACGCGAGTAACATCCGAAAGAAGATGCTGTCGATCCAATGCTTCAACTTGAACTTTAACCAAGAACAAGCCTTTATCGCTAGTCCATTGAACAGGAATAACGCGCTCTGATTGAGTTTTTTGCAAATCGAGCATGTTCTGGCAGTCAGTCCTATGCACAGATACACCTTGGTTTCGTGTTATAAAACCAATAATCGTATCTCCTGGAACTGGCATGCAACATTTTGCAAGCTTTACCCAAACGTCTCCAACGCCCTTAACTGATACTCCCAAAGCGCCGTTAGATTTATGGCTGCGCTCAACATGGCGTAAAGGCAATGCTTCTTGTTCTACTTCTTCTGCAACTTCATCAGCACCAGCATCTTTTACTAAGCGCGAAATAACATTCTGTGTAGAAACTTGACCTTCGCCAATAGCTGCATACAAAGACTCAACGTTAGTAGGCAAATTCAATTCATCGGCAACGCCAATTAATGCCTGCTGAGTCATCAAAGTAGTTAAAGGCAAGTTACGTTTACGCATAGCGCGAGTTAGCTCGTCCTTGCCCTCTTCAATCGCCTCAGAGCGGCGTTCCTTGCTAAACCATTGGCGTATTTTATTTCTAGCACGAGGAGATTTTACAAAACTCAGCCAATCGCGAGATGGTCCAGCTGTATCCGACTTTGAAGTAAGCACCTCTACAGTGTCACCGTTTGAAAGCTTCGTATCAAGAGGAACTAAACGTCCATTTACACGAGCGCCCATCATGCGATGACCAACTTCAGTATGCACAGAATATGCGAAATCAACAGGAGTTGCATCTTGCGGAAGCGCAACAATACTCCCCTTTGGAGTAAAAACATAAACTTCAGAAGCACCAAGATCTTGCTTTAATGAACCTAAGAATTCATCTGAATCTGGGGTCTCACTAGTCCAATCAGCAAGCTGTTGAATCCACTTAAGATTATCTGCTTCGCTAAGCTCTTTTTTGTCATCAATGCTATTTTCGCGTTTTAAATCATCATTATCAGGCTTACTTAAAGCACGACCAGCTTGACCATTAGCTTTGTACTTCCAATGAGCTGCGATACCGAATTCAGCACGCCTATGCATATCCCATGTACGTATTTGAATTTCTACTGGCTTTCCACCAGGACCTACAACTGTAGTGTGTAAGCTTTGGTACATATTCAACTTTGGAGTTGCAATGTAATCCTTAAAACGTCCTGGAACAGGGCTCCATCGAGCATGCACTGCACCTAATGCTGCGTAACAGTCACGAATAGAATCGACTATTATTCTCACGCCAACTAAATCGTAAATATTAGCAAAATCATGACCTCGAACGATCATCTTTTGGTAAATAGAGAAATAATCTTTTGGTCGACCTTTTACTGATGCTTTAACGTGTTGTTCTGCAAGATCTGCATTAATTTCTTCAAGAATTTGTCGTAAATAAACTTCGCGCTGACCTGCTCTACGAGCAACTAAAACAACAATTTCATTATAAATTTTTGGATACAGTACTTTAAAACTCAGCTCTTCAAGTTCAGTTTTAATTGCATTCATGCCTAAACGGTTAGCAAGAGGCGCATATACGTCAAGAGTTTCTCTTGCTTTTTTATGTGAACTTGATGGCTTAACATACCTCCAAGTGCGAGCATTATGCAAACGATCCGCAAGCTTTACTACAAGCACTCGCACATCGCGGCTCATTGCAACAACCATTTTACGAATAGTTTCTGCTTGAGCGCTTTCGCCATATTCCATGTTGGATATTTTTGTAACACCATCTACAAGACCTGCTACAGTATCGCCAAATTCAGCTCGACATTCTTCTAGCGTGTAATCAGTATCTTCTACAGTGTCGTGTAATAATCCTGAAGCAACAACAATTGGTCCCATTCCAAGATCTGCAAGAATTTGAGCTACAGCAAGAGGATGAATAATGTATGGCTCACCAGATTTGCGTCTTTGACCTGTATGCTGCTTTACAGCACGATCATAAGCTCTATGAAGAATGCTCATATCCTCATTAGGATGATGCCATTGGCACATGCTCAATATTGGCAATAATGGATTTCGAGAATCTTCGCTGATTTCACATCCGAGCCTATTGGATCCTTTTACATCCTCTTGAAGTTCACCCATTTGGCACCTCCTGGTACTTTTACTATCCTACCTGCAATTCGCTCAATACACTACAAAAACAAAAAATACATACAATAAATCCGACTCAGTTTTAAAAACCGGTCGGATATTTATAAAAAGATTATTGTACGCCAGTGGAGCCAAAACCTTTATCAGAGCGATCAGATTCAGGTAATTTAGATGCGGGAATAAATTGTGCTTCTACATAACGTTGTACAACCATTTGAGCGATACGATCACCTTTATGGAATTGCACTGTGTTCTCAGGATCTAAATTAATAAGAGGAACCTTAATTTCACCACGATACCCGGCATCAACTGTTCCAGGTGCATTTAGCACAGTCACACCCTGCTTTGCTGCTAAACCAGAACGAGGATGCACTAAAGCAACATAACCTGCAGGTAAAGCTATAGCAACTCCAGTAGGAACAAGCGCTCTCTGGAAAGGACGCAAAGTAAAATCTTGGGTAGTTCTTAAATCGGCACCTGCATCACCTGCATGCGCGTAGCAAAGCGGCTGTAATGTAGATGTTTCATCATCGAGATACTTAATTAATACCTCAACCTGTTCGGGGCCAGTATAGGTCTCGTCGTATGCCATTTAAGCTGCGCACTCCTTGCAAACAGGCTGACCATCAGCATTAGTTTCAGCTAACTGGCTGCGATGCTTAACTAAGAAGCATTCAGAACAAATAAATTCATCGCCTTGCATAGGGATAACAGTTACAGATGCATCTTCGTTACTTAAATCAGCACCTGGTAACTCGTAGTCTTCAGCAATAGCATTTTCATCATCGTCAATGTCGCTGCTTGAATTTTGAGAACCTTTACTCAAAGCTTCCAACGACTCTTCGTCCTCATCTTTGCTACGAGGAGAATCATAATCCTGTGCCATTATGGTCCTTTCGTCTTTAAAGCTACTTACGCGCATAGCATACACGAATGCTACCCCGTATATTACACATTTTTTATTCTAAATAAAATGGTAAAGAATGCAGTGTATGGACTAAAGTATATAAATAGTATTGTTAAAAGCGAAGAAAGTGGTGCATAATGCTTGAAAATCCGCCAAAAGAGGCGAGTTTCGACCATGTTGACGCAGACGGCAATTTGATTTTCATTTGTGAAAACACGCCGTTACGTATTCAAGTGGACGACACGCTGGAACGCGCCATCGCTGATTCACACAAAATTACGAGTAAAAACAGCGATGAACATAACTCAGCAGATGCTGGCACAAATTCTATGCAATCTAATGCAACATTGCCTATTTCGCAAATTCAGGCATTGATTCGCGCAGGAGTTACACCTTCACACGTAGCGCAAAGATACAACGTCAGCGAAACACAAGTTAGGCGTTTTTCTGCAGGCGTTGAAACAGAAAAGCAGTATGCAATTGAGCAGTTCCTTCTAGTACCTGCTCCTAAACAAAGCAATATGCGCACTATTGCAGATTTAATTGAGAGAACGTTAGCTAAAGCACATATTGGCATGGAAACAGTGCAATGGAAAGCAACACGCCGAGGATTAGAGCCATGGCGAATTAGTGCTACTTTCAAAACTGCTACTCGCACTATTAAAGCTGAGTGGACATGGAACATGCATGACAACTCTGTTACGTGCGCGAACCCTTCGTCTAGATTGTTGCTTGGCGAAGATGTCAATGCAGCTGATACTTCTAAACAGTCTCCATATGGTGGAGCTTATAGAGATACTGTGAGCATTAATTTCCCGTTCAACACTGAAGAGCTTCCTGGAAATTCTATTCGTTCTGCCAGAATTGAACGAGCTGTTTCTCAATGGGAACTTAGAAACAGTGACAAACTTGCAGATGCGCAAGTCCAATCTTCGCTCGAAATTCAGGACAATAGTTCTGACATACAGCAAGTATTAGAAAAAGGCTATTCTGAGCGTTCTACTAAAACAAATACGCAATTTAAAGAAGATAACCCTCAACAGCCATCGTTAATGCAACCGGATGTTGAATCTAATAATAGAAACGAAACGAATAGCAAAATCGCCAATGAGTCTAAAAAAGCACAAAAATCATTGGCTGCTAAAGTTCAAAATGCTGAAAAAGCAGATATTGCTAGCAAAACTTTGCAAGAAAATACTTCTGAAAGTAATCAAAATTCTGCTAAAAATAATCAAGAAATTAATACTAATAGTCAAGAAAAATCATCTTCTGAGCACAATAAACGTAAAGCTGGAAGAGCAGCGGTACCAAGCTGGGATGAAATATTATTTGGCGAAAGCTAAATAAGAAGTTTAAAAAATAAATTTTTCGCTTATTGACAATACGTGTGGCACTTTTAGTAAAATTTTAAGTGCCACACATTTTTATTTGCTAAGTTGCGATTTATAAAAATATTTTTCAATATTAGAAGCAAAAACTCGCTTACACTAAATCTATGAGGCACGGAATATCCATTTCCATGTGAGTCATCGATCCATGCACGCTAGGTAAACTCATAGCTTTATCGGATTGAATGCGAGAATCAACAATTGTGTAAGCTCCACAAGCTTGCACAATAACATCACCAATAACAGCCTCTGCCCTGTTGTTTACTAAACCAAAAATACCATCGTCAATAGCTTGTTTTTTACTGCGTACAATTGCATTAGTTCCAAAATATTCGCGCCAACGGTAAATAATATCTTCAGGATTTGCGTCACTGTTAGCATACAACATTACAGAACGAGGTTCACCGCCAACCATCGATACGCCTTTCATCAGCTCATCATGCTTAGCAATATCAACTCGCTTACTTGGATCAGATTTAATCATCCCATGATCTGCAGTAATAACGATTAATGTTCCAGGAGCACAATTTGCTCGCAAAAGACGCAACTGTTCGTCAATTTGCTCAAAAACAGAAACCCACTGCTGAGAATCCCAACCATAATTATGACCGGTTTTATCAGCGTCACGTAAATACATATAAGTTAAACCTGGAGTTTTACTGCTATTAGCAGCCTTAAGAATGCGAGCTCTAGGAGTTCCAGCAGTAATATAATTTGCTCCACGAAAAGCAGCTTTTGTAAGAGGTGTATTTTCAAACTTTGCTAATCCCACGCTATCTGCACGGACTCCATTAGAAACTAAACTTTCAAATATAGTTGGCTCTTGCTGCAAAACTAGCGGATCAGGTGCATCATTAAATTGGATAAGCTGCGCAAGTTTACCATTTTGAGAATTTTTTTGCGTGTAACCAGTCATGCAAGTAAGACCAGGACATGTGCCTGTTCCAAAAGTAGCCATTGCAGCAACAGTTGTGCTTGGAACGCACGTGCTAATTGGTCGTTGATTTATTGATTCGTTAAGCAAGGATCGTAAATAAGGAGCGTGACCTTTGCGCATAAGAATATTCCAGTATCCTAAACCATCTATTAGCACTACAATTGCAGAATTAGATTTAGGGAAACCAAGACTTTCTCGCAAAGCGTGTGGATCGTTATGAATAGCTGTTTTAACAGGAGCATCTATTGCATCACTTAAAGCTGGAAGAACCGAAGATATATGTAACGCTCCCCCAAGATTTTTTTCATTAAAATCGTAAGAAAAATCTTCATTAACTGCGAAATTAGAAAAATCACCGTACTTAACATTTCCAACGAATTGTAAAAGATCATTTTCAGACGGTATTTCAGCACTCATACTTACTATTGAACCACTTATATTGCATTGAACAAAACGCGAATAACAAATATTTATATAAATAACTAGTCAAATTGCTGAAAAATTCAGCAAAAACATGCTGTTTGTGCATATAAATTGCTAAGATTGATAGCCGTAATGTCATTCAAGGAGTTCTAAATATGCCCTCACGCCATCACTCAACACAGCAAGCTTTCGACCCAAGAAAAGTTAAAGAGCATATTGTTGAAACACCATTGAATGAAGAAATGAGCAAATCCTTCTTGGAATATGCTTATTCAGTTATTTATGCTCGAGCTTTACCGGACGCACGAGACGGAATGAAACCAGTGCAGCGACGCATTGTGTATCAAATGGGCAATATGAATTTGAGTCCTGATCATGCTTATATGAAATCAGCGCGCGTTGTTGGTGAAGTAATGGGTAAACTTCATCCTCACGGTGATTCTGCAATCTATGAGGCAATGGTTCGCCTAGCTCAACCATTTTCACTACGCTTGCCACTTGTTGACGGACACGGTAATTTTGGCTCTCTTGACGACGGTCCAGCAGCTTCTCGATACACCGAAGCGCGTTTAGCTCCTGCATCACTAGGTATGAACGCGGATATCAACGAAGACACAGTTGATTTCGTGCCAAATTACGACAATAAACTAAAAGAACCTACTGTGCTTCCTGCAGCTATTCCAAATCTTTTAGTAAATGGCGCTTCTGGAATTGCTGTAGGCATGGCAACAAATATGGCGACGCATAATCTAGGCGAAGTAGTTGCTGCAGCAAAATATGTTATGAAACATCCTGACGCAACCCTAGATGATCTTATGAAACTAGTTCCAGGACCTGACTGGCCTAGCGGAGGAATTATCATTGGTCGAAGTGGCATTCGCGAAGCTTACGCAACAGGTCGCGGAGCATTCACTACAAGATCTACAACACATATAGAAAATATTACTGCTCGCAAAAAAGCTATTATTGTTACAGAACTTCCGTTTATGGTTGGCCCAGAGCGCGTTTTGGAAAGAATTTCTCAAGGAGTTAAATCAAGAAAATTAGACGGTATTTCAGGTGCTATTGATTTAACAGATCGACATAACGGAACTCGCATTGTTATTGAGATTAAGACAGGCTTTGATCCTAACGCTGTGCTTGCTCAACTTTTTAAGCACACTCCTTTGCAAGAGAGCTTTACTATTAACAATGTTGCACTTGTTGACGGCAGACCTCACACAATGGGCTTGAGAGAGCTATTAGACGTTTGGATTTCTCACCGCAGAACAGTAGTACGCAGACGCAGTGAATTTAGGCGCAAAAAAGCTCAAGAACGCTTACATTTGGTTGACGGCTTGCTTCTTGCACTTCTTGATATTGATGAAGTAATTCAGGTTATTCGTTCATCTGAGGATGCAGATAGTGCAAAAACTAAGTTAATTAAAGTATTTGATCTTGACGAAATTCAAGCACAGTACATTCTTGACTTGCGTCTTCGCAGACTTACTAAAATGAGCCGAATAGAGCTCGAAGCTGAACGCGACGATTTGCTCAAAAAAATTGAAGAACTGAATCAAATATTAAGTTCTGAAGCGAAGCTTGACCACGTAGTAATAGCAGATATGGATTCTGCAGTTAAACAATGGGATACTCCGCGCAGAACAATTTTGCTTGACGAAAATGAAGATGGTAGTTTTACTCCAGTAGCCTCCAGCATAAATAAAAACAGTGAGGATATTGCGATTAAAGCTGTGCAATCAGCAAATAAAATTACTTCAACTCAAGCAGATCTGGCTGCAGCAGCTAATGCAGCTCGTAAAACCGGAGAAGCTGACGCATCTTCTGTTGCAATGCAATTAAGTGACGAACCTTGCGCAGTAGCATTAAGCACTTCCGGGCTAATTGCTAGAACAAGCACTGAAGTGTTAGAACATTGGAATTCACACAATAACAACGTATTTAACACTCCTTGTAAAACAATGTTTGAAACAACAACGCGTTCAACTTATGCTCTTGTTACTTCATCTGGTCGACTAGTTCTAGCTCATGTTGCAGATTTGCCACAACTTAACTACGAAGAAGGAAAACCTGCACTACTGAGCCACGGAGTAAAAGCACAAGAACTGCTAACTTCCACACAAAGCACTGATCCAGTAAGAGGAGAACATGTAGTTTCAGCAATAGCATTTAATGCCTCACAAGACGCTACTCCACTTGCAATCGGAACACGAAACGGTGTAGTTAAAAGATGGAATTTTGAAGCTCCAACTACCATGGATTCATGGAGCATAATTGATTTGAAAGATGACGACACCGTTATTGCTGCAGCTCCAGCAAAAGACAATGACAGACTTGTGTTCATTAGTAATGATTCATCATTACTTACTTTTGACGCTAAACAAGTTAGACCTCAAGGGCGCACAGCAGGCGGAATGGCAGGCATTCGTTTATCAGAAGGCGCTAAAGTTGCAACCTTCGCAGTGGTGCCAGAAAAATCAATAGAGTGGCATTATGAAGAAGGTGAAAATGGATTATTCTCCGCTTCTGGAACAGTAGTATTCACCGTTGCTGGAGACAGTGAAGCTCTTCCTGGAACCGAAAACGGTTCTGCAAAGATTACTCCATTTGACATGTACCCAACAAAAGGTCGCGCAACTGGCGGTGTGCGCTCGCAAAGATTCCTTAAAGGTCAAGATACGTTGATACACGCGTATGTTGGATACTATCCATTGCAAGCAGTTACGGAAGGTGGAAGCAATGTTGAGTTACCTAAGCCAGATATGCGTAGGGACGCTTCTGGAACTGAACTCGTTTCACCAATTGCACATATTGGATAGGATTACAAACAATTTCTAGAAAATTACTAACAATTAGTAATTGATAAGAAAATAGATAATATAAAACTAAAGCTATTAAAAACTAGATAAGTTTTTAAAGAGAAAGGGAAAATATGTTATTTTGCACTAATTGTGGCAGTAGCATGTTAGACGACGCAAAGTTTTGCGAACAATGCGGTACTCCTAACGAAAATTACACAAAGCAATCTGAGGAGCAAGCTAAAGAACAAGTCAATGAGCAAGCTAACGAACAAGAAATAAATCAAGTAGAGCAACAGACACACGTGCAAGAGTTGCAAGAAGAAACTAATGAAAGTAATAAAAATCATAAGAAAAAAGGTGCATTCATTTCAATTATTTGCGCAATAATCGTTCTAGCTATAGTTGCGACCGCTGGAACAATTTATTACATAACGCAAGTACAGCCAAATTCAGGTATGGTTACAGTTCCAGCAATTAAAGATACAAATGCTCAAGCTGCTGCAACGAATTTACGATCAAAAGGTTTTAAAGTACAAATTGTTAGGGAACTTAATAAACGCAAAAAAGGTTCCTTTGTTTCATTAAAGGGCATTAAGCCAGGTAGTAAGGTTAAAAATTCCACAAAAATAACAGTTGTGGAATCTCTTGGTCCAGGTATGCCAAAAAACGTTATGGGAAAGACTGTAAACGAAATTACTGACGAAGTAAAAGAAATGGGCTTAAAAGTAGAGGTTCATAAAGTTCCTGCAACTTCAAAGCCTGGTACTGTTGTAGCAACTTACCCAACTCCTGGACATGCTTTTGTTCCTGCTTACGAAGGTGACAATATGCATATTGCTGTTGCTACCCCTATTGCTAGTGAAGACTATGGGAAAGTTGTGCCTGCAGACATATTAGGAAAAGATACGAATACTGCAAAGAATATGCTTAAGAAAGCTGGCATAACTAACTATAAATTAGAACCAAGATTCTCTTCGAAAGATTTCGTTGGCAAGATTACAGGCTCCTACCCTAATTTAGGCGACTTGTATGCCATGAACACTGGCGACATTACAGTGTATTACGGTGTTGATGCAAGTAAAACAAAAGAAGTATTAACTAAACCATATAAACTAAATGAAGTCGATAAAAAAATCGATGTTCGCGTAACAAAAGGCCTTTCACCAATTGCAGGAGTTTGGTGCAAGAAAGGCGGCGATTGTCTGTACTTCAATGAAGCACCATCGTTTGTTGAAGGTGAATCTACAGTTGTATTAGGAACACGCATTGGCGATTTAATGCATGATGGAACGTCACCTATGATGATAAGTGATGAAAATGATCTTAGTATGAATAACTATTCGCAAGATATATCGGGATTTATTTTATACGATAAAAAATTACCTATGAATGACATGATGAAAAATCATTTGCTTTCCGGCGATACTGGCGCAGTAGAATTCTACAAAGGATTAGATTTGCCATCTTGCGGAAACGATATATTCCCACCAACATCAGGTTCACGAATTTGTGAACATGGTAAAGAAATAGACATTGAGAGTAATCCTGAAAAATTTGATGATCAAGGAGTATATAAAGGTTCTGACAAAGATGCTAATACAGGATTAACCTACAAAATGCATGATTTCTTTGTGCTTGTTCCTGTAAATACAAAATTTGATGAACTTGAAAAAAGCGGATACTTTAAAGGCAAAGGCAAAAATAAGCCTGATTTTAGCCGACCATTCATTATGCGAAGGGATTCAAAGCTGTACGATAAAACACAAGTAGCTATTCCTGATGATAGTGAGGGTGGACCCGATTATCCGACTAGCCCGTTTGTTCCGACGAAAAAGAACAAGCCAGTGCCTTTCGCGCCAGCTCCGGATGACAGCAATGTTTACTATAAGGTTGAAGAACCTATTAACTGGTCATTGTTTGATATTATAAAAACCTTTAATTAGTGCTTTTATCTGCAGTATCTGGCAATTTAGTCGGTTTGCTGCAAAATCGTGCTAAATAATTGCGCTAATGGTTTTCGTGGTTCTCGTGGTTTTCACGAGAACCACGTTTTTTATGCGAATCATGATTCTTTATGTCATGTTCGTTTGATTTTCACAAGACGCATTAGACAATAACAAAGTTAAATGCAAAACTTAACTAATCTACTCGTTATGCCTACGTTTTGTTAAGGCAAGACCTGCGAAAAGCGGTATTGTAAGGGTGCAAAATTATAACAAAATCAGGTATCGATTTTGGAACAATCGAAGTCGTCAGCGTTATCAACAATTATTGAACGCTTTTCAAGCTCGCATCCGAAATTACTTCAGGACATGAATTATCATAATCTTTAGATTCATGTATCTCATCAAGCAAATCTTGCACCAAATATCCGTCACTCATGCAATGCATATCCGAAATACCGTTGCGCATTAAATCGTAAGTAACTGAATGATAAAACACGTCAAGCGCCTGCTCGTAACTCAACCCAGCACGCTCAGCTAAAAGACTTACAACCCTCGCATACTTCTTTTGCAACAAAACAGGATTCGCCTTCAAAATCCATCACTCCCCTAAAAACCTGCCACTTACACACTCGCTTTTTATGTATGTAAGACACAAATCAATAGCTTTTTGACTTCTAAAACAAATTTGGTTATTAGGCTTTTCATACTTTAGCCTACCCAAAGCTTCAGCTTTAGTAATAAGATTATCAAAGAACAATTCAAGAGTGTTATAAACTTTATCGTTCGCAACACCGCCAATTACCACGTCAAAACTACTTGAGTCATTCCCGGAACGAGCATTAAGTATGAAATTAAGCCATTCTTCAGAATATGAATCAAACTTAAGCACAGATAATTTATTAAGCGCATCCTCATAAAAATCATAAGAAGAAACAAAAGCATCTTTGCCCTTGCGAATAAATTTCTTCGCCCAATTATCAGCCTGACTGCGTATTGAAGTAGTGTAAAAACCTGCACCGAAATCAACATCTTTACGCGAATGCAATATGTCCGGAAATTCAACAGGCATAAAAGAACCATGATAAACAATCATACTTCCACACCTTTTTCTCGCATGAAAGAAATAATATCGTTTGTAATATACTCTTTTCCTTGAGTATGCAAAACATCATATGACGGAACAATATAAGACATAAGAATATTACTTTTCTTAGTCAAAGCATCATACGTATCACGAGGGTTTTGATTAAGCTTCTTAGCAACATTTTCAATACAAAATATTGCAAAATCAAGCTTATCTTTGTCAAAGCTCGCTTGTTTATTATCAATCACAACCCCTCCTTTTGTAAAAACATTATTAGAAATACATCTACTAGATAATGCGTATACAACAAGTCCTAACACACCTAACACAAGTCTACATCAAAAAATATAAGTAAGGCTTCTGCTTAGTGTATTAAACATAAAGTTTCAACAAACTCAGCAAAACTTAAATTATTCGACAATTACTTATTTTCTTAGTAGAATGAGCGCACCTGAGAAGATAAGTAAGGATTTTGTTGAACAGTATGATAGCATTGTATTTGAATTGCGGTGGACGTCTTCGGACTAAACCTAGAAGAATCTGATGCGTCGGATTCTTCTTTTTCTTTTATGGGGTTATGAGTTATAAGACTTATAACCCCAAATATTTTTTCATCTTATGGTTCTTACCGATTGTTTCCAACCATTTATAACTAGTTTCTGCGCTTGCGCGTTGCAGCAAATGATTCAGCAAGTCCGGCGAGACCTGTGAAAAGCGAGGCAATTGCGGAAGCGAAAATTGAGGTTGTGGTTGAGCCAGTTTGTGGAAGACGCTCAACAACACGCTTAGCTTCCGGTTGCTCTGGCTGCTCTGGTTGAGCAGGAGCTGGAGCAAACTCAGGTTCTGGCTCTGCTTCTGGTTCAGGCTCAGTCTCAGGCATTGGAGTTGGCATTGGTTCAGGTTCAGGCTTAGGAGTTGGCGGCGTTGGTTTCTTTTTCAACACAAAAGTAACAGATTCTTGAACCGCAACATCACCAGTTTGAAGTCCAATATTAATATCTGCACTGCTCTTAGAAGACTGATCTGTTGATTCAACAACCCACTCATACCCATCTGGCGCTTTAACATTTGGTTTTACAGTATAATGTCCTGGCAGCAAATACACGACACCCTTAGATAAATAACCAGTAGGCAAAGAACCAGTAGAGCTCTGTATGAAATGAGTATCTTGAGACTTCATCATTGCAACTAAATCATCTTTACTACTTGCAACAATATCACCACTTGCGGCAGCAAATTGATCACCAATTTGAGCATTCTTAGAATTTAAAAGCCCATACGTTGCACCTGACTCAAACGTTCCATCAATTTTCTTATATTTCACGACCAGCTGCGTAGGAATTGCCCTAAATGTCACATAATAATGCTTTGTTGTTACTTGATTATCATCCGTATCTCGAACAATACCGTAATCGTAGTTGCCAAAATCACCTGTATTATCCGCAGTAAATTCTCCCCCTTTAGGAGTATCAATATCGTTACTGTAATAAATATAACCAGGGATATTAGTATTTTTAAGCTCTTCCATAGTTGGGCGCTTAATAGAATCTTTCTTGGGTTCTCCTTCGTAGCTTAGGAGAGGCGTATACATATTTCTGACAACCTGATTATTACCAAACCTCACTCCGGCAATATTTTTAATCTCAGACAAGTCAGATAAATCCAACTTGGTAAACGGTTTAGTAGAGAACCTATCAGTTTCACCAGAACTGCGTTGAGAAAGTTCACCATTCCCTTCAATGTTTGCTACTTTGCGATATTGCAAATCATCAACAAAATGGAATTGCGCGCCACATTCTGGTATAAAAGCAATATATCCGAAAGCTCCAGATGAGTCTTCATGATTAAATCCTTCATAACCCAAAATAGCTTCATTAGCGTTGTTGCCCTCCATAACAACATGGATAAACGTTTGGTTTTTTCTCATATAAACTTTAATATTCGTCTTATCAGCCAAATTGGATCCAACAAGCTTCCCATTTACCTCAAGCTTGTATGGAATCTTACCGTCAGGAGCTTTATTAAGGTCAAGATTTACTGATCCATCTGGATTTTTTAGCTCACGGGATGATCTATATGAATAAAATTGACCATCACCGGTATATACACTTTCTTTATCAACACGCGGTAAAAATATGAAAATATCAATTCTTCCAAGCCTGCCACTATACGTATTAATAAATCCATCAATACTTTTAGTATCACCAGATGCTTGACCATTCTCTACAGAAAACTTCTTTCCATAAGCCGTATAAAAAATCTTTTGAATAAAAGACAGAGGTCTAACAGATTTCGTTTTATCCTGCAGCTCTTTTACTTCAGCCGGTGTAATTACATTAGGGAACGGATTTGTTACATCCTTATCATTACTAAAATCGTATATGCCTTCTTTATTAGGCTTAACTTCGCTTTTCTTATCGTCATTATTTGTAGAGTCTGCTGCCGCTTTATCATCTTTTGCTGCAGGATTTTCGTTTACAGAACCAGTTGCACCTTTGACATCTTTGTCTTCTTCATCGCCGTTTGCTTTTTTATCTTCTGATACTTCTTTTGTAGATTTAGCTGACTTGTATACAGCTACTTTGCTTTTCTTTACATCAGCCGAATCGTTTGCAGAACTATTATCTTTGACATTATTATTTACAGCATCATTCTTATGAATATTAGCATTATTAGAATTTATATTATTTTTCGAAGTATCAACATTCTGAAAGTTAGCATCATCCTTTGCTTTATCAGGATTTTTAGCGAAAGGATACCCCCCCCCCGTCAGAAAATCCCGGATTCACAACTTTAGAATTAGCATTCACAACAGCATCAGCCGCAGTTGTAACACTCTCAGCAGCATTCGCACTCTGTGTAACACAAAAAGCGCAAGCAGCTGTAGCAATACTCATCATCGTCGTCGACAATACAAGCACAGTTCTCTTATTCATTTTTCCCTCGTAAAATAAACAAATTTAAAAAAACTTACAAAATAAAAACCACACAGCTGCAATCTCATCCTAAGAATGCAACCACACAAACTAATATACCATAATTCAATATAATGTATATACAAAATTATGAAAACTTACACTTAATCGCGCACGCAAATACTTTCACGCTCAACTTTCGCAAGTTCGAAGCAAACGCACATGCATAAAAGTAATCAAAACACATAGTAAGAAATCTGCTTACAAAACGACCAACCGTAATACCAGTCTCTTGATGTATGATTTCTAGTAGTGTTAGAAGGAGGGGATTTATGCTAACAATTTATGAGTTGATGGAATACTTAAAGAATACGCATCACATTGATATTGATCCAAAATCACAATTGCAATCTTTGCGCAATATTGGTTATTATCATGGCTTCAAGGGGTATAGGTTTGTGCGCGAAGATGCTAATCGTATCAGGTTCTCTTCTTTCGATGAGGTCGTTGCATTAAATGATTTTGACATGAGATTAAAAACGATTTTATATCCTGCTGTTATGTTCATTGAAAATGCGTTGAAAAGCTACGTGATAGAAGCGTTATTAAATGATTGTAAGTCTGAAAATTTCGATGATATTTACAATAAGTCGTTAACGGCTTACAAATCGCATAAATCAGGTTCTAGCGCATATAAAAATGCTTATATTAGAAGAATGAATCTTAAGGGCAGAATAAATTCAGCACTAATAAGAGATTACAGTAAAAGAAGCGTTGTTGCACATTTTTTTGATAATGATAAATCTATACCGGTGTGGGCAATATTTGAGACTTTAACTTTAGGCGAATTTGGAATGTTGTATGAGTGTGCGAACATTAAGGTTAAAAAATGTGTTTCAACTATTATGAGTTTGCCGACTAATTTAGATTCAGATGGCATGATTACGAGATTTCTTATTTATGCTATTAAGGATTTGAGGAATGCTATAGCTCATAATAATGTTATTTTTGATACTCGATTTAAAACTGGAAAAGTAGATAATAGGTTATCAATACTTCTTAAAACTGAAATGAAAATTGATAATATTGATTTTAAATACATGGATGCTTATGTTACTATTATTACTTATTTTCTTAGTAAAATGGGCGCACCTGAGAAAATGCGTAAGGATTTTGTTGAACAGTATGATAGCGAAACAGAACGTTTGAGAAAAAAGCTGCCTGTGAACATATGTAGTAAGATACTTGGAACTCAGCATAAGTCTAATATGAAATTACTTAAGTGTTTTATGAAAAAATAGTAAAATTCGTTGCACAATTTTACTTGTATGATAGCATTGTAATTGAATTGCGGTGGACGTCTTCGGACTAAACCTGGAAGAATCTGATGCGTCGGGTTCTTCTTTTTTCTTTTATGGGGTTATAAGTTGTAAGACTTATAACCCCAAATATTTCATCTTATGATTCTTACTAATCACTGCCAACCATTTATAGGGTAAGCGGCTACAAAAAGCGCATTTACAAATACCAGATGATAAAAGCGCTCAAATAATACCCCCCCCCCCCAATATTATTGAATCGTTTATATGCGAGAGACAATACACGTGACATATAACTAGAACATCGCGTTAATTTGAGCAGAAGGACACAAACATGGAAAATAACAACCTACCTAACAATAAGCAGGCGGAAGATTTGGATAAAATGCTTGCTGGCACTACTGAAGAAAGTGCAGACTACGATACTACGCAAATCGTAGAAGGCGCGGATAAATCCGCTAAAACACGCAATACTCGCATTATTGCGGGCGGCATTATTGGCGTGATTCTGTTAGCCTTGCTGGGCGGTCTGATTTGGTGGTATCAAGCCTCTAATAAGCCGCAATTTAGCAATGCTCAACGCTACGCGTCTACGCAAAACTTGTCGAATACGAAAGCTGACGAGAAAAGCAATAAAGCTCGCGAATTAGCCGACTTTTACCGTATCCACGGCAAACTTGATATTCAACCATACTATTTTAATTCGCATAACGAAATGACCGCTGATAATAAGGCTGATGCTCTAAAGCGAGCAATGATAGCATTCGACGAAGGCTTGGACGTTATGTTCCCTAGTAAAACCGCTGACCCTAATCTGACGGACGATATTTCTAAAGCCTACAATAAGGACGGTTCTATGAACGTGAAATACACGTATTTGACCAAAGAATACGTGGCTGGCACGATTTATGACGATTATCAGCGTATTTTGAATCCTATTTACGGCGGCTGGGATGATTTTTATAAGAAAGACGCTCTTAATCATAAAGATATGAATAATATCTTTAATAAAAGCGGCCTAAACGAAATATTCGATAACTGGCTTAAAGACGACTATCATATAGCCGAAATACTAGATACTTTTAGTAGTCGTGCAACAGACGAAGCGGCTACTAAAAAAGATGCTAAAAAGTTTGTCGATGAAGGATTAACAAAATACGTGCATTGGTATCGAAGGATTCCTGTCCGTCAAATAACCGGTCAGATTAAGTGCAAATATAATATTCAAAACACTGACAATGATAGCATTACATGCGAAGCTCCTATACATCATATTGCCGCCACGAAAGATAAGAAACATAAGGATTCTACTTATGACTTTAATCTAAGACTTCACTATAGAGTAAACCATGACCAATCAGTAAGCAATCGTCGTATTCTAATTGTTGGTTATGCCACAACAAATTAAATAAAAAAAATATTCAAAAATAGCGTTTTTTTAAGCCAGCCCGCGATAGATATTAGTTGAGAATACTATTCGTATCTATCAAAAGGCTGGCTTTTTTATGAAAAAACGAAAAATAATACCAATGATAACCGCAACCTTTATGGCTGCTAGCTTACTGATTACTAACACCGCATTTGCCGATGACTTAAATTGCCTCAGCAACAAAGTTAATCACTTTAAGAACCCTGGCGAATACACCGGCAATCCCGGCCAAACCAAAACTGGCCTTCAATATGTGAAAGTTGAACCAAGTAACTCCGCATTATACAATCAAATATTAGGAAAACTCAATCAAAGCGACGGTGTTCATTGCGATACTAGCGCGCCTATCTGGGCTATAAAAACCCCAGACGGGTATTATACCGCTATCAGTAAAAACTCTGAACCTACGAAAATAGACCCTACTAACCCAGATAACTGGCAAGGCAGTAAAGTCCCTGACGCGTATATGGAATATGTAAAAGCCCAACAAGAATACGTAAATAACCAAATGATTACAACCGGCATTGCTCCGGGAGCACTTAAGGCAGAATTGTCGTCACTTAACGACATAGACCCAAGTCAAGGCGTATCTGGCAAAAATATCTCTGGTTTAGAGGCATTTTGCAAGCTCATATGCGACAAATGCGAGCCTAAATGCAAGCCAGACGAATGCAAGCATGAGCCACCAGAAACTATGCCAAGACAATATTTCCTTGATAATCCTGAATATAAGCATGATAGAGCATCTCGTAGTGACGTAGCTCAGAAAGACATGCCAATGTCATGGACTATGTTCGATAATTCCGCTAAAGGCACTGACGGTTATCCGCTTAATATTCAGTATAGTGCTGAAGATGCGCCAAGCGACGGTCATATTGAGAAAGACGTGGTAATAACCCCGTTTGGCGAAATGATGAACAAGCTGCGCCAAGGCATAGGCGATTATGCTAAGTTTAAGAACCCTGCCCCAAGCGTAGAAGCTACAAACGCGTATCAGCAGGAGCTTATTCAGAGGGCGATTGAACATAAGAATCGCACTGATAAAACAAAAACGGGCATTACTATACCGAAAGACCATGCTATTTCTAAGGCTTTAGCAAAGGGCGGTATTGTAAGGGTGCAAAAGATCATATGACGGAACAATATAATACATAAGAATATTACTTTTCTTAGTCAAAGCATCATACGTATCGCGAGGGTTTTGATTAAGCTTCTTAGCAACATTTTCAATACAAAATATTGCAAAATCAAGCTTATCTTTGTCAAAGACTCTTGTAGATGGTCTAAGCATAAAAACAAGTCAAGAACATTTATATGGCTAATAAATTTTATTCTAAAATGCATGTGCAATTATTTATGCATCAATAGATGCATTTTTCTTGATAAAAACTTTTATTTTTTGTATCATAAATTAAGTTCATGTAAATGTTAATTAGTCCTAAAAAATGAGTATAAATGCGTGCAAATAAAACATTTTGCGAAGAGTGCAGGGATGAAGTTGAGTACTCAACAAAATCCGTTCCAATGACTGCATCTATTAAAGGAAAACAATATTCCTACACTGGCACAGAAGCACACTGCAAAGATTGCGGTTCTGCTGTATATGTACCCGAAATTATTGACGCGAATCTTCGAGCATTGTATGACGTGTATCGTAAAGAAAACAATATTATTCCACTTGACGAAATCAAGAAAATCCCTGCTAAATACTCAATAGGTAAACGTCCACTTTCGCTGCTACTTGGCTGGGGCGAGCAAACATTTTCTAGGTTTGCAGACGGAGATATTCCTTCAAAACAATATTCTGACATTTTGCAACACATTTATAATGATCCGGAATATTACTTGCACTTGTTAATCAGCAATAAGAACAATCTGAAATCCTCACTTAGCTACGAAAAAAGCTACAAGGCAACTCAAAAACTATTGCTTAAGTCCAACAATTCTTCAAGCAATAACGACTCTATTAACACAGATTCAAGCAACAAAATAAACGATGTAATACAATACTTGCTCGTAAAATGCGAGGACATTACTCCCCTTGCTTTGCAAAAATCATTGTACTACATACAAGGTTTTTACTTTGCATTCTATAAATCGTTCCTATTTACCGATGATTGTCAAGCATGGGTTCATGGACCCGTGTATAAAGACGTCTATTTGCGCTATAAAGACTACACTTTTACACCAATCGATTCGCCAACAACAGAAATATCAGGAATTAAATCATCAGGAAAATTAGCTGATTACAAATACGCTCAAAAAAGCGACATCACGAGACTTACAGCAGAACTAACAACTACACTATCTGCTACTGAAAAAGCAGTATGCGATAGTGTGATTGAAAATCTTTGCTGCTACAGCGGTAAAGAACTTGAACGATTCACACACACTGAAAAACCATGGGTTCTAGCACGAGGAAATCTTAACGAAAACGAATCATCAAATAAAATAATCAGAAAAAACATTATTGGTGATTATTTTAGCGAAATAAAAACAAAATTTAACATGATAAATCCCAACGACATTAGCCAGTACGCACAATACATGTTTTCAAGCAAGTAACACTATAAATAAGAATTTTCCCCTGCTGATATGAACACAACAGGGGAAAATTACTAACAATTGTGCAAAACATTCACAGCACAAAGTCTAGTTTCTGCGCTTGCGCGTTGCAGCAAATGATTTAGCAAAGCCAGCGAGCCCTGCGAAAAGCGATGCAATTGCGGAAGCGAGAACTGGTGTTGTGGTTGAGCCAGTTTGTGGAAGACGTTTAACAACTCGCTCAGCTTCCGGTTGCTCTGGTTGCGAAGGAGCTGGAGCCGGTGCTGGCTCAAGTTCTGGTTCAGGTTCAGGACTTGGAGTTGGAGTTGGTTCAGGCTCAGGTTCAGGAGTTGGCTGCGTTGGCTTCTTAGTAACAGTTACTGTGGCAGATGCTGTTGCAGTAGCGCTACCATTATCCGTTACACTAAACGTAATCTTATAGGAGCCAACTTTAGTATTATCAAAACCACCGTTATCTGTTAGCTTTACTTTACTTGTTATATCCCCATCTTCCGTATCTTTAGCAGACACGATAAGACTATTCAAATCCAACGATTCGCCTTCAGTAATTGTTTTATCTTGTAAAGTAAGTGTTGGCGAATAATTCTTATAAATCGCATACACCGTCATATCGTTATCTATTTTAGTGCTAGCGGTAAATACTTTAGTTTTATCTTTACCTGTAGAATCGGCATTCCACTCTATGAAAGAATACCCATACTTCGAAGGTTTAGTAGGCATAGACTGAGCACTAATAGACTCACCAGCTTGCACTTTTACTTTCGCATACTCACTGCCCTCATTCATAAAAGTAACTGTATGATCAGCTTCTTTTATCCACTTTGGGAACACAACGAATGTGTGGTTTGTAGTGCAATATTGTGTACCTAGTTTACTTCCAAACGTATTTACACCCTTGCTATCTCTAATCACAGCAAATAAATATGGGTAGTTAGTAGTTTGTTCGTTAAATGGTACATAGTCAACAGTTGTGTTATCTATTATCTTTTTATCGTCATCAAACATACGGTCATATGATGTATATGGGCGTTTATTTGTTGCTTTTCTAGCAACATAGAACTGCCAGCCAGCAAACTTGTAACCCACTTTTGTAGGATTAGTTGTCGGGAATTGAATAGCATTATCTTTTACTCGAATACGCTCAAAAATATTGTCACTGTTATATTTGAACTGCCAATCGCCATCAGATTGATACTCTTTATTAGCGTTTTGAGGCTGTGAATACGAGAAACACTTACTAGCTACATTCTCATCTTTGGCATAAACAATTTCCAATACATTTAGACGAAAATACTTGTTTTGAGACTTTTTATCAGACCCTTTAGATGGGGTCCAAGTAAAGTATGTGGCGTCGGGATCAAAAGCTTCGCCTTCATTAGTAGAAACATTATTGTACGTCACGTAATACGGGCTTGGAACTGTGCTGTTTACCACTGACACTATGTATGTATGGCTTGAATCATAACTACCCAAGCTTTTTGTTGCGCTCGTAGCAGTATCAGGATTATAAGTGCCAGTTGTTTCTGCTACTACCTTGTTGTTATCAGTTTTATCTATTATCTTAAATTTGATTTTAGCAAACTCATTCTTTACGTCTTGCCTAGAAGAGTCCAGCGTGGAACCAAAATCCCAACTCACAAAATTCAATTGACCAAAATCGCTATCGCTATTAATAAATGCTTTGTTATTATCGCTGTTCATAGTTTCCCAGCAAAGACTTACTTTAAGCTCGGTTTTTTCTTGCTGTTGTTGGTGATTAGGCTCTGGCTTACCACTAGCAAAAAGCGCTTGATTAAAAATCGTTGGTGAAACTGAGTTTTCACTAACTTTAGACTTTGAATCAATATTTGATTCATCTTTTGTATCAGTATTTACAGCAGAATCTACATTAGATTTAGCAGTAGTCTTAACGACAGTGTTTACATTAGTCTTTGTATCAAGCTTTGAATCAGACTTGACATCAAGCTTTGCATCAGACTTTACATCGCTCTTAGCTTCAAGCTTGGATTCAGTTTTTGTATTAGAATTTGGTTTCGAATTCGTTTCAGGTTTTATATTATCTTTATCAGAAGAATCAGAAGACTTTATGCCATTTGTCTCAGAAGAATTGGTTTCTTGAGAAGAAATATTTTCAATTGGGGGGGGGTAGTGACTTTTGCAGCGGAAACACTAGCAACATTAGAAGTAGTGTTTTCAGCAGCACTCGCACTCTGTGCAACGCAAAAAGCGCAAGCAGCTGTAGCAATACTCATCATCGTCGTCGACAATACAAGCACAGTTCTCTTATTCATTTTTCCCTCTTATAAAATAAACAAATTTAAAAAAACTTATAAAATCACACAGCTGCAATCTCATCCTAAGAATGCAACCTCATTAACCAGTATACCATAATTCAATATAATGTATATACAAAATTATGAAAGCTTACACTTAATCTCGCACGCAAATGCTTTCACACACAAGTTGCGCAAGTTCGAAGCAAACGCACATGCATAAAAGTCATTACAGCGAGAAGAATAATCAAATAAGCTGGAAGCAGGATCATGGAAACATTCTGCGCAATTATTCCAAAAATAGCAGGCATTACCATAGATCCAATATATGCACTTGCCATTTGCATTCCAACAATCGCTTGAGACTTATCAGCACCAAAATAATGCGGAGTTGAATGAATAATACATGGGTAAACTGGAGCGCATCCTAGTCCAATAATTACAAATCCTGCAATAAGCTCAATATGATTCGGCAAAGGCAGCAACAATACTAAAATGCCAACAAGCATCACGCACTGACCAATACGAATCATGGTTGCATCGTTAAAACGCATAGTAAGAAATCCGCTTACAAAACGGCCAACCGTAATACCAACATAAAACAAGCTTGCCCAGCCGGCTGCAACAATGCGGCTAACTCCTCCATGCAAAACCATGTAACTACTAGCCCATAACCCTGCAGTTTGTTCCAAAGCGCAATAGCAAAAGAACATAATAAGAATATTTTTCGCTCCTGGAATCCGCAAAACTTCCTTATAAGATAGCATCCCAGAAGATTGTTTCTTCACCTCAGTAAGATTATGCGGCCCTGCCTTTTTATTATTATTTTTCCACAGCGGCAAACTCATAAGCAGCACAAGTGTTAAAGCAATTTGTATAACAGCAATATACTGGTAGCCTGCAGGCCAACGTTGACCGTGAGAAAGTGCGAAACCCATAACGTAAGGGCCTGCTGAAGCCCCAATTCCCCACATGCAATGAAGCCAGCTCATATGCCAGCTTTCATAATGCACTGCAACGTAATTATTAAGAGCTGCGTCCACTCCTCCAGCACCCAAACCGTATGGTATAGCTAGAAAAATAAGCACAAGATAATTCGGAGCAAAAGAAAAACCTAGTAACGCTAAAGCTGTTAAAGCAACTGAAATAAGCGTAACCTTACCCGGACCAAACTTATGCGTAAGCCTATTAGATAGCAGCGCAGAAACAATTGTTCCTGCAGAAATAACCATTGATATTCCGCCAGCCCAAGAAATTTGCGCACCAACATCATGACTCATCGTAGGCCACGCAGCTCCAAGAAGAGCATCCGGCAAACCCAAGCTTATAAAAGCAAGATAAATAACAGCAAGAAGAAGGTTAATCATAAAAATTCCCTAACCTCAGTACTTCATATTTCTAATGCAAACACGCCCTCATAAAGCGATGCAAACAACATGCCGATATCAGGTATCGATTTTGGAACGATCGAAGTCGTCTGCGTTATCAACAATGAACTGCTTGCGCGGAGGAACATCATCGCCCATCAGCAAATCGAATACCTCACTCGCCTGCTGAGCATCTTCCATGCGAATCCTTCTAAGCATACGGGTTCTAGGATCCATGGTTGTGTCTGCAAGCTGATCCGCATCCATCTCACCCAAGCCCTTATAACGCTGAATATCGCTGTTAAAATCAATGCCTTTAGCTTGCAAATCGTTGAGCTTTCCAGCCAATT
This sequence comes from Gardnerella phocaeensis, assembly GCF_048545075.1. NCBI lineage: Bacteria > Bacillati > Actinomycetota > Actinomycetes > Bifidobacteriales > Bifidobacteriaceae > Gardnerella > Gardnerella phocaeensis. The sequence continues at coordinate 70,683 of NZ_JBKQXS010000003.1, forward strand.
CGTCGTCTGAGTAAGTATAAATATACTCGCCCTTGTGCTTTCCAGCGAGCGCAATCCTGTGAAGAGGCGGCACTGCAGCATAAACATGGCCGTGCTCAATAAGCGGACGCATATAACGGTAGAACAGCGTTAGAAGCAAAATACGAATATGCGCGCCGTCAACATCAGCATCTGTCATCATAACAATCTTGTTATAACGTGCTTGTGAAATATCAAAACTTGCGCCCGATCCTGCTCCAACAACTTGAATAATTGCAGCGCACTCTTTGTTGGAAAGCATTTGTGCAAGACTTGCTTTTTGCACGTTCAAAATCTTACCGCGAATTGGAAGAAGCGCTTGGAAAGCAGAATTTCGAGCAGCTTTTGCAGTACCAAGTGCAGAATCACCCTCGACGATGAAAAGTTCTGCAACATCGTCGTTTCCAGGCTGGCAGTCAGAAAGTTTCGGCGGCATTGAAGCAGACTCAAGGGCATTCTTTCTGCGCGTAACTTCCTTAGTTTTACGCGCCTGAATACGCGCATGCATTTCGGAAACGATTTTTTCCAAAACCCTAGCAGACTGCTCTTTGAATCCTCTCTTAGAACCGGTAATCATCTCACCGAATTGAGCATCAGTCATTTTAGTAACGATTGGCTTAACTTGAGCGGTTCCAAGAACATCCTTAGTTTGACCTTGGAATTGAGGCTCAGCAATGCGAACAGTTACGACTGCTACCAATCCTGCTGTAATATCATCGCGCTCAATTTTCGTATTCGAATCTTTAAGATTTACTTTTAGTTTGCGCGCGTTGTCTTCAACAGCTTTACGAATTTGCTTAGTCAATCCTTGCAAGAATCCGTCAACGTGCATACCTCCGCCAGGAGTTTCAACAACGTTTACGAAACTAATAATCGTTGAATCGTAGCCGTTTACCCAACGCATTGCAATGTCAACGCCGCATTTTCGAGTTACTTGCTGCGCGTGTAAATCTCCTGCAGAATCAACAGCTTGCGTTTCTTCTACATACGTATCTTCGCCAGAAATACGCCAAATATCCGATACTGCTTCACCTTTTGAAAGAAAATCAACGAAATCTTTAACGCCACCATTATGCAAAAATTCAACTACTCGAGGATGATGCTTATTTTGCATTGAGTTAGCAGACTGAGCATTTGCAACAGATTGTGCAACTGATTCTTCAGATTCAGCATCTTCAGTATCATCTTCAGTCTCATCTTCATTCGCGATATTTTCAGTCTTATCTTCAGAATCATCTTCATCTTCTAATGTTGTTTCAGATTCTAATTCTTCAAAATCAGCCGCAGAGTTATCGCTATTATCAGACTTGTTTTCAAGAAGATTATCTTCTGCAACATTATCGTCTACAACATTGTCTTCTGGAGAATCAATTTCTTCAATATTTGCAGATTCACCTTCAGGAACATGCTCGTCAATAACAGTAATTTTTAAACCTGGAACCAGGAAACTTGTTTGACGCACGCGAGCAATAAGCTGCTCATAGCTGAAATGTGCAGTTGAGTTAAAAATTTCTGGATCCGCCCAGTAGCGTACACGAGTTCCGGTAGTTTTTGGCGAAACAGTGCCAATAATTTCAAGCTCAGTAGGCTTATTTTTGCGCGTGCGCTTAAACGGAGAAGCAGGAGATGGATGCTCTGGATCTGCATCAGAATAAACACCAGGATGTCCCTGATGGAACGCCATATGATGCGTTTTGCCATCTCTATCAACTTCAACATCTAAACGCAAGCTTAAAGCGTTTACAACAGAAGAGCCAACGCCATGTAAACCGCCTGCAGCATTATAAGAAGCGTTACCAAACTTTGCTCCAGCATGAAGCTTAGTTAAAACAACTTCAACACCAGTGAGCTTTGTTTTTGGCTCAACGTCTACTGGAATACCACGACCGTTATCTGCAACTTCAATAGATCCATCGTCGTGAAGAGTAACAACAATATGGTCGCAAGCTCCAGCTAAAGCTTCGTCAACTGCGTTGTCAATAATCTCCCAAAGGCAATGCATTAAACCTTGACTATCAGTAGTGCCAATATACATGCCTGGACGCTTACGAACTGCGTCTAAGCCTTCAAGCACAGTCAAGCTATCAGCATCATACTGCTCTTTATGAGAGACCACTTCTACCCCTTGCACTTATTAAACGTACAACCGATTATTTTAAGCAATAAGTGTCGTATTATCACAAAAGCAACAATACGACACTTTAGAATATAACTTCACACAATCACTGATCTAAGAAGTCACGCAAAGTTTGCGATCTAGAAGGATGACGCAGCTTAGACATTGTTTTAGACTCAATTTGACGAATACGTTCACGAGTAACACCGTAAACGCGACCAATATCGTCTAAAGTCTTTGGCTGACCATCTTCCAAGCCATAGCGCATCTTAATAACTCCAGCCTCTCTAGGAGCCAAAGTTTCCAAAACTTGCCTAAACTGTTCTTGAAGGAGTGAGAATGCAACAGCATCAGACGGTGCGATTGCGTCAGTATCTTCAATCAAATCGCCGAACTCAGAATCGCCATCCTCGCCCAAAGGAGTGTGCAAAGAAATTGGCTCACGACCATACTTCTGTACTTCTTGCACCTTCTCAACAGGCATATCAAGCTCGCGAGCAAGCTCATCTGGCGTAGGTTCGCGACCTAAATCTTGAAGCATTTGACGCTGAACCCTAGAAAGCTTATTAATAACTTCAACCATATGCACTGGAACTCGAATAGTACGAGCCTGATCTGCCATAGCACGCGTAATAGCCTGGCGAATCCACCAAGTTGCGTAGGTTGAGAACTTAAAGCCCTTCTTCCAGTCGAACTTTTCAACTGCACGAATCAAACCGAGATTACCTTCCTGAATTAAATCAAGGAAAAGCATGCCTCGACCGGTATAACGCTTTGCAAGAGAAACAACAAGACGCAAGTTTGCTTCAAGAAGATGATCTTTAGCTTTCTTACCATCTGCTGCAGCCCACTTAAGCTCACGCTTACGCTTAAACTCCATTTGATCAATTTGCGTATCAAGCAAATGCTGAGCATACAATCCAGCTTCAATACGCTCTGACAAATCAACTTCTTGCTCAGCATTAAGCAAGCTCACGCGACCAATCTGCTTTAAATAATCCTTAACAGGATCTGCAGTAGCGCCTGTAGCAATTACACGACGTTTAGGATTACCAGATGGAGTTAGATTATCGTCATCGTCATCATCACGTACAACAAATGCGCCTTTTGCTTGTGGCACTTGCGGAGCATCATGCTTAATTTCGTCGTGATCCTCAATGTCATCAAGATCTTCAGACTCTTCATCATCAAGATCATCTGTAACGTCAATATCGCTTAAATCGTCAACATCAGATATATCTTCTGGCTGAATATCGTCTAAATCATCAAGATTCAAATGTTCATCATCAACATCAAGATGTGGATCGTCATCTAAAGGATCATCAATAGATAATTGATCTTGAGATTCAATGTCTACGCTATCCTCAGTTTCGTCATGTTCAGCATCAGACAATACTGATTCAGTATCAATCTTGTTGTCTTCAGTTTTCTTTGAGCGAGAACTGCGCGTCTTGCTATCAGCTGACGAAGTTCGAGTACTGGTTTTACGCGCAGCGCTAGCCTTGCGAGTTTTTACAGGCTTAGTATCATCTTGCATTTCGTCGCTGTCGACCGTTGATCCAACTTCACTCGTCAAACTGTTCCTCCTGTATTATCCCCTTGTAACGCATATAGGCATAGTTCATGCAAGGGCAAGTTTTACCTTAAGTAGTAAACCATTTAAGCAAGACGATTATTCCCCAACTAATTTTTGCGGCGTGGCGAATTATTCAATCCATGCTGGCTCAAGACCATTTTCGAATGCTCCACATACTATTTTTGCCATAGAACAATCAGGATCAATTTGCAATGCACAATCACAATAATATTTTACTTCTCCTAGCCTAAACCACCAACTGATATAAGCTAACAAAGCGTAAACTTGCACAGATAATTTTGGAATGCTTCTAGTAATAATAGCCATAGATTTTAAAATTTTGCACGCGAAAATAGCTCTCTTTATATCAGGCTTATTATTTGTTTGAGTGAATTTTGCTTCTAAGCAATGCCGCAAATTACGAGATACTTCAGGAGTGTGAGGGTACCAAGCAAATTCCGACAAAGTTTTTTCGTCATACCATTCTTGATTTTCATCTAGAATAGAAATAAGCATTGCATCACGAACATTAATATTATGCAACATTGCTATTGGCAGGTTTACTAGATCATATCCAAAAATTTTTTCATCGTAAGCAAACATGTTGTACCATCGCATAAGTGCTCTGCTTGCAATATCTCTAATAGCGTATTGCTTGCCATTTCGATCAACATTTTCTATAAAAGCTTCCGAAACTGCAGGAACCCAATATTCTAATCCTTTAATCCATTGCGCACTATCACTACAGTTGTTGTAAATATATTCCTTAGAAAAAGTCATAAAAAAGCTGCACTCTTTGGAAGGATATATATTCCCATTAATATCTGAAATTTCTCTTCCAGCAAAACTATCAAAATCTTCTGAACCTGCAAAATCTAAACAACCATTAAAAGAATTAGCACTTTCACCATAAATTTGCATAAGACTTTGCATATCAAAGTCATCCATACAATTATGCGATATTTTCGTTTTCAAATCATCCTCTACAATTTCCATGCATACTCCCCCTCATTTTTTACATGATTTTTTACATGATTTTTTATTTTGATAATCAAACTATGCAATAGCATTTTTTGATATATTGAAGTTTCTCAAGATATAAGTCAGCATTCAATAAAAAATTATTTCTGCGGTGAAAAGCTTATTAAAGCATAATAATAACTGCGTTTTGTAATGTTCAGCCCTGTGGATAACTTTCATAATATGAGCACATTTATAGGCAACAATTACAGTCTTAACGATATTGAATCTAGAATTGCTTTTTTAATTTCTCAGCAATTTAATACTGAACTAGAAAATAATCTTTCATCCACATGTGCGCAAACATTACAGCAAGTAATAAAGCAAGCTATTGTTTCAAGCGAAGGCGGAAAACGTCTTAGAGCTCTTCTTACGATTTCAGCATTTTACGCTGCATCAAAAGAAAACAATATTCAAAAAATCCATGAACAGTCTGTATTTGACATAGCTTGTGCTCTAGAAGTATTTCAAACAGCTGCATTAGTTCATGATGATATTATCGACGAATCTTATTTGAGACGTGGAAAGCCTAGTGCGTATTGTGCATTAAGTAAAGCTTGCAATAATAAGCATATTGGCACAGGCTTAGGTTTAATGCTGGGAGATCTACTTGCCACAGAAAGTTTCGATATTGCAAGAAATTGTGCGAAGAATTTTACTTATGGAGAGGAATTGTTAGCAGCATTTGCGTCTATGCAAAGAAATGTTGGTATTGGTCAAGTATTGGATTTGTCAATAGAAATGATGCAACTAGATAATCCAATGCAACTTGCTGAATCATCTTTGAATGTTTTTAGATGGAAAACAGCCAGTTACACTACAGTTGCTCCATTAACTCTCGGCTTTCTTGCAGCAAACATGCAACCAAGTGAAGCATACAATCTTGCTAATTCTATTGGCGATTCGTTAGGTGTTGCTTTCCAAATTGCTGACGATTTGCTTGATATTGTTTCAGATAGCAAGATTACAGGTAAACCTATTGGCGGTGATATTAGAGAAGGCAAGCGTGCAGTTCTTCTTGCAGACGCTTTGCAATACGGAACCGATAGTGAAAGAGAAATACTATTAAAAGCTTACACGAGTAGTACTCGAAGTGAAGATGATGTAAATAAAATAATACAGATTTACTATGATTCTGGTGCTATTGAAAAATCAAAAAAGCGAATTGAGAATCTGTGGAATGATTCACAACAAGCAATCGAATCGAGTACATTGAGCGATAGTGGAAAAGCTATTTTGCATGAAATTAGCAAACGATTTATACCTGAAGCATGGCGTAATGTACAATAATATTTAGTAAATAACGCTCGAAATTAGCCTTCTTTACTATCTTGCTTGTACACTCGTAAGTAGTAAAAATGGTTTTACGCGTATAAGGATTGTGACAATGGATGAAGCTACGCAGGCGCAGCCAGGTATGCGCATTGAAAATCGCTATCGCATTGTGCGCAAAATAGCTCAGGGTGGCATGGCTACTGTGTATCAAGCAGAAGATGAACGCCTTGATAGACCTGTAGCAATTAAAATCATGCACACTCAACTTGCTCAAGGTGTGCATCGCCAGCAATTTATTGCTAGATTCCGCAGAGAAGCAACTTCTGCTGCAGCAATTGCAAATCCACATATTGTACAAGTTTATGATACAGGCGAATATGACGGGCTTGATTATCTTGTAATGGAATATGTTCATGGCGTTAATTTGCGTTATGAAATGAATATGCAAGGCACATTTAGTGTGCGAGATACGCTGCGTTTACTTGCAGAAACTTTGGATGGTCTCGCTTCTGCACACAACGCTGGAGTTGTGCATAGAGATATTAAGCCGGAAAATATTTTAATTAACGATCGAGGTCATGTTCAGATTACTGATTTCGGCTTAGCTAGAGCAATTTCGCAAGCAACATTATCTTCTACAGGATTGCTTCTTGGCACAGCAGCTTATCTTGCTCCTGAACTTATTGAGCATAATCTTGCAACTCCTCAAGGTGATTTGTATTCAGCAGGCATGATGGCTTGGGAAATGCTTGCAGGAAGAGTGCCTTTTACTGCAGATAATCCTGTTACGCTTGTTTTTAAGCATGTGCATGAAAACACTCCTTCAATTGCTACAGCTTGCCCTGGAATTAGCGAAAAAGTTGCACAATTCATAGCAAACTTAACTGCTCGCGACATGAACGAACGGCCTAAAGATGCAAGCGATGCATTAGCAAAATTACGCGCACTTTCTACACAATTAAAACCTGAAGATTGGCAATACAAAGCAGAAGAACCACAAGAGTTTTCAGAAGAAACAGACTTTTCTCCTATCAACAATTTGCGTGTTGCACCTGACGCAAATTATTCGGACAAATTGAATCCTAATAATAATTCAGATGCTACGCAAGCAATAAATGCTTCAGGCTCTGACTTTTCTGATAATTCCAACTCTTTATTGCAAAATGCTGCAGACGAAACTGTTGCAATACCTAGAGATAATTCTGTAAGTGAACTCGATTCACGCACGAATAATGATTTAAATAATTCTGAAGTCAATAATGTAGCAATAGACAATTCACTAGCGAAATCCGACAGTGCTTTCGATGCTAATAATCTTCAAAAAACACAAGCTATGCAATGGCATGCTACTAATGCAGAAGATGTGTCATACAATTCGCAAGATAATCCTTTAGAAGAATTTGACGATAGCAATATGCCAACAATTGCTATTAGCTCTCGCAATTTTAACAACAACTTAAATGCAACAAAACCGTTTGGCATGTCAAATAAGACAAAAAACTTAGCAAACAAGCCTAATCGTTCTTCTAAAAAGCGTGTTTTCCTTATTGCAGGTTTAAGCACAGCTGGAGTATTAGCAATTGCTGCTATTGGTGGTTTTTGGTATTTCTTAGGTCCTGGCAGTTATTGGACGCTGCCTAAGCCTGACGATCTTCAATGCAAAAATTATGCATCTTGCAAAATAACTGATGTAAATTGGCAACAATATGAGCACACGCTTAAAATTGCTGGAATTCCTTACAAAGTTTCAAAAGATTATAGTGACGATGTGCCAGAAGGAAAAGTAGTTTCAACAAATCCTGATGTCGTCGGCAGCCATATCCAAAAGCACAATAATAGCACTCTTAATGTTGTGATTTCGCGTGGAATTCGTAAGGCTACAATCCCGGATGATATTACAGATCCAAAAACTTACAATGGCAAAAATCCTTTGAAAACATTGCGTAAAGCAGGCTTTACTAATATTGTTCACGATAAGTCAGGAGACACGTATTCTATAGATATACCATCTGGCAGCTTAATTGATATTAACCCTAAACCTGGCACACGCATGAACCATAACGAAGAAGTAAGTGTTTTACTCTCTAAGGGACCTAAGCCTGTGCAAATGCCAGATATTGTTGGGAAAACAAAGAGTGAAGCTGATTCAGCTTTAACTGACGCTAAGCTGGATGTAAAGTACGAAGAAGAAAATAGCGATACTGTAGCAAAGGGTAAGATTATCCGCGCTTCCGTTGAAGCTGGTTCTGACTTACATTGGGGCGATAGTGTTAATGTTGTTGTTTCAAAAGGTCCAAAAACTGTTACATTGCCAAACGTTTGCGGAAAGAGCAGTGATGAAGCTAGAAGGATTATTGAAAATCTAGGTCTGAAAGTTCGTATTTCTGCTCCACTTGGTGATTTAATGCACGTAGTGCGCTTCCAATCCCCTGGAGCTGGAAGTGAAGTGCCATTGAAGGATTCTAATGGAAATCCTTCTGTTATTACTCTTACAGTAATATAAGCGTGTTTTAAGTATTATAAAAGCGGCGGAAGCTAAATAACTTTCGCCGCTTAAATATTTGAATATAAATAAAATTTAAATATCTAATAACGCTAACCTAATAGCATTAGAATCAGCATTATATTATTTATTTTCGTTACTTTCTTCACGTTTTTGGCGCATACGTTCTTTTACTGTTTGAGCATATTCATCAACGTATTCTTGACCACTCATTTGCTGAATAGCCTTAGTCACTTTATCTGTAATTTCGCGTAAATGCTCGTGAGTAATCTCGCTTTCGTTGCGAACACGCTCTACTTGAATAGGCTCGCCATAAATCGCCTTAGTCTTGCCTTTTGCTGGAATAACTTGACCATGCACTTGTAATTCTCTAGTTCCAATAATTGCAACAGGTATAATCGGGCAACCTGTTTCAAGAGCAAGACGTGCAGCACCAGTATGTCCACGATATAAACGACCGTCTGGGCTTCTTGTGCCTTCAATATGAATGCCAAAAAGCTGACCTTTTTCTAATATTTCACGAGCATGATTCAAAGCACCAAGCGATTTTGCACCTCCAGAACGATCTACAGGGAAAACGCCCACAGAAGTAAACCACCACTTCTTTAAACGACCCTTTAAACCTTTGCCTTCAAAATATTCTGCTTTACCCATAAAGTGAATCATACGAGGACAAGTCAATGGCAGAAGCGCGTCATCAATAACAGCAAGATGATTTGCAGCAATAATAGCTCCACCTTTTTTAGGAACATTTTTAACACCTTGCGCTGATGGATGAATCCTCATGCGGGCAATACCCCCAAGTCCCTTCACGAAGAACCAGTACAACATACCATATCCTTTCTTGCAAGTCCAATTTCGAACATTTTAAGCATAGAATCAGGAAGACTTGCTACAGTATAGTTCATGACTTCTTCTAAGAATACCAACGACCCTCGCCGTGACGACGAGTTAATGTCAGAATCGTTAAAGAATAATCAAAAACAAAACAACGGAGATTTTGATGACGAATGGTCATCTTTTGTTGCAGAACATTCTGACGACATGAACGATATTGCTAATTCACGTAGCGCAAAAAGTTTTGAAAAGCACGCTCAGAAAGAAGAAAAAAAGAAAGAGCGCAACACTATAGCAAGCGACAATAATTCTAAAAATCAAAAAAGTGTAATAAAAAATAAATTTAACTTAAAAAATCTAAGTAGCCATAAATCTTATATTATTCCTACTAGAATGCAAGATTCTCACACAATCATAACTGCTAAAGGTCCTCGTGATAATACTCGCACAAGTTGGCTTGATTTAGATAATACTATGGAAGCATATGGCGATGATTTTGTGCCTCCAAATCCACAATTTTATAACGTATCTTTAGTTAATGTAGTTTTGTGGATTCTATTTGTTATAGGTGTATTCGGTGTTATTGTAAGTGCTTTTATTCCTGCTATAGCGAACGTTGCTGGCATTATATGCGGCTTATTAATGCTACTTAGTGGAGCAGGATTACTTATGAATCGCAAAAAACCTGATCCTTATAAGGAAGATTACAGCGATTATGGAGATGGCGCTCGAGTATAGCTAGTAATCAATCGAATATAATAAAGGCGGCATGATTTTGATCACACCGCCTTTTATTTATTTTTTATTTTACTTTAGTAAGCCTTAAAGTCACTCAGCTTCATTTTCAGCTTCGTTTTGACCATGGCAAAGCTTGTACTTGCGACCAGAACCGCATGGGCACTCGTCATTCTTATTTGTTCCTGGGAACGTACGTCCATCAGACCATGGAGTCTTCCATTCTTCATTCTTTGGTCGCATGCTCAATGGAACATCTCCCTCAGCATGGCTCAAAGGTGCAGGACCGACAATACCTGCAGCTTGATCTTCAGCATCTACCTCAGATGAAGCTTGTGCAACATCTTCATCAAGCTCATCGTCAGAAGAAATATCTTCAGTAGAAGCAATCTGATTGATATCAATATGGAATAGAAGCTGAATGCTTTCTTCCTTAATTGCCTCAATCATTGAATTGTACATCTGGTAGCCTTCACGCTGGTATTCAACAAGAGGATCACGCTGACCCATACCACGCAGACCAATACCATCCTTCAAATAATCCATCTCATAAAGATGTTCACGCCACTTGCGATCGAGAACAGAAAGAACAACGCGACGTTCAATTTGACGAAGTGGATCAGCACCAAGACCATCTTCTACAATAGAGTAAACTTTTACTACACTGTCGACAATCAAATCGTGCAAAGCAGTAACAGCTTTTTCGCCCTTAAGCTTAACGATTGTTTCACGTACTTGATCCCAATCAAGAACTACAGGCATTACAGAGTTAAGAGCATCTTTTAAGCCATCCAAATCCCAATTCTTTGGCTTATCAGAACCTTTCATCGCTCCGCGCACATAGCTTTCTACGGTGTCACTGATGAACTTCAAGATGTCCTCGTGAATATCTTCACCCTTAAGAACCATCTGACGCTCTGCATAAATCACAGTACGCTGCTTATTCATAACATCGTCATACTTCAAAACGTTCTTACGCATTTCAAAGTTACGAGCTTCAACAGTCTTCTGTGCCGTGCGCACACCGTTAGAAACGTACTTAGACTCAATCGGTTCGCCTTCTGGCAATCCCTTAGCCATAACACGAGCAACAAGCTGAGTGTTGAACAGGCGCATCAAATCATCTTCCAAGCTTAAGTAGAAGCGGGATTCGCCAGGATCACCCTGACGGCCAGAACGACCTCGAAGCTGGTTATCAATACGGCGAGATTCGTGACGCTCAGTACCAAGCACATACAAGCCACCAAGATTCTTAACTTCTTCGTGCTCGTCCTTAACTTGCTCTTTAACTTCAGCTAAAACGCCTGGCCAACGCTTCTCATACTCTTCAGGAGTATCGTCTGGAGAATATCCTTCAGCCTTCAACTTAGCGTCTGCAAGGAACTCAACATTGCCGCCAAGCATAATATCAGTACCACGACCTGCCATATTAGTAGCAACAGTTACAGCACCCTTACGACCTGCAACAGCAACAACAGCAGCTTCCTTAGCATTCTGCTTAGCATTCAAAACCTGGTGAGGAATGCGAGCAACGTCAAGAAGTGAAGAAAGAATCTCAGAAGATTCAACAGAAGCTGTACCAAGCAACACAGGCTGACCCTTTGCATGACGCTCAGCAACATCGCGCACAATAGCAGTAAGCTTTTCTTTCTTTGTACGGAAGATCAAATCGTCCTTATCTTTACGAATTACTGGACGGTTGGAAGGAATTGGAAGAACACCAAGCTTGTAAGTTCCCATGAACTCTGCAGCTTCAGTCTCAGCAGTACCAGTCATACCAGCAAGCTTGTCGTACATGCGGAAGTAGTTTTGCAAAGTAATAGTAGCAAAAGTCTGATTTTCTGCCTTAACTTCCACGTTTTCCTTAGCTTCAATTGCTTGATGCAAGCCCTCGCTATAACGACGACCTGGAAGAACACGACCAGTATGCTCATCGACGATCAAAACTTCGCCGTTTGTAACAACATAGTCACGATCTAGAAGGAAAAGCTCCTTAGCTTTCAAAGCGTTATTCAAATAACCAATAAGAGCTGTATTGCTTGGCTCATAAAGGTTATCGATGCCCAAGTAATCCTCAATTTTTGCAATGCCAGGATCGAGAATACCTGCGGTTTTCTTCTTTTCATCAATCTCGTAATCAACATCGCGAGTAAGCTTCAAAACAAGCTTTGCAAATTCACGATACCAATGAGTTACATCACCTTCAGCAGGACCTGAAATAATAAGTGGCGTACGAGCCTCATCGATAAGAATGGAATCGACCTCATCGACAATTGCATAGTGATGACCGCGCTGCACAAGCTCGCTCTTTTCCCACGCCATGTTATCGCGCAAGTAATCGAAGCCAAACTCATTATTTGTACCGTAAGTAATATCAGCATTGTACTGCTTACGACGCTCTGGCGGCTGCTGGTCTGTAATAATGCATCCAACGCTCATGCCAAGGAATCTATAAATACGACCCATAAGCTCGCTCTGGTAGCTAGCAAGGTAATCGTTGACTGTGACAACGTGCACGCCTTTGCCTTCCAAAGCATTCAGATAGCTTGGCAAAGTAGCAACCAATGTTTTACCTTCACCAGTTTTCATTTCTGCAATATTGCCCCAATGCAATGCAGCGCCACCCATAAGCTGCACATCGAAATGACGCTGGCCAAGCGTACGCTTTGAAACCTCTCGCACAGTAGCGAAGGCTTCAGGCATCAAATCATCAAGCTTTGCACCATTGTCTAAACGCTGCTTGAATTTAGCAGTTTGACCCTTCAATTCTTCATCGGAAAGCGCGGAAATTTCATCTTCCAACGCATTCACAGCCTTTGCTACGTTCTCAAGGCGCTTCAATTGACGGCCTTCACCCATACGCAAGGCTTTATCGACGATATCTACCACGTTTTGCTCCCTTAGGTCATGTCTATGACGACGGCCTAGCCAACATAGACGTAAACTGTGCCTATATTACGCGACGGCTACGATTTTTATACGTTTAGCGAGTCTGATTATTACATAAAAATGCCCGCCCAACATTGTGCTAGACGGGCACGCGCACTTATTCGCGCATTTTAGACGTGTTTTTAACCATTACTTTTGCTTAGCAACATTTTCAGGTGTATCAATTTCAAACACGCCATAGCTCCAACCATGTCTGCGATATACTACAGATGGTCTCATAGTTTCTTTGTTTACAAACAGGAAGAAATCATGTCCAATAAGCTCCATCTCATACAAAGCCTCATCTATGCTCATAGGCTCTGCAATATGTAGCTTACGACGAATCACAATAGGAGTGTCACCAACACTTACTTCCACAGATTCACCAGGACCTAAATCAGAAGCAACAGCAGCATCTGCGCTATTAACCTCATTTTCTTCTGGCTCTTCAACAGTAGTCTCAATCTCAGGCTCTACAGCACCCATATCTACAGGAGTCATTTCCGTATATCCACGGCGATGATCCTTACGACGATCGCGAGTACGGCGCAAACGAAGCGTCAACTTATCAAGTGCCATATCTAATGCACTAAATTGATCAGTGCTAGAAGCTTCTGCGCGAATTACCGTGCTTCCTGCAACAACAGTAATTTCAACTCGCTTTGCTGTGTCAGCCTGCCTTGGATTGCCTTCATGAGTCAGCACGATTTGCACGCGCTGCGCATCAGGCGCAATGGCGGTCACACGATTCATCTTACTTTCTACAACGTCACGGAACCTTTGATTAATCTGCGTATGACGACCAGTAATGACGATTTCCATGCGAAACCTCCCCATATAGACTCGAACCTTAAGTTCGATTTGTACAACCCGACTGCCACGATGCCGTCGGTTCTTCTATTATATCTGCTAAATCCATACAAACCTAGCAATTTATTAAATTAAAATAAAAAAATTAACGTTTATTACGGAATTTCTTATAAAATAATGAATTTTTTACGATATTAATATTATCTGCTACAATTGGGAAGGTTGAGGTTTCACGATGGCCGCGGTCACAATGTTCATTCGGAGTGGCTGAGGAACTTCCGGGCTCCACAGAGCACAATGGCGGATAACGTCCGCCCAGGGCGACCTGAGAGATAGCGCAACAGAGAATAGACCGCCTGAGCGTTTCGTTCGGGTAAGGGTGAAACGGCGGTGTAAGAGACCACCGGGCTTCTGGTAACAGTAAGCCGCATGGCAAGCCTCATTGGGAGCAAGGTCAAGCAGAAGACGCTTTAGAGCTGCTCGCTCAAGTCTTCGGGTAGACTGCTAGAGTTTGGCGGTAACGTCAAATCGAGATGGATGGCCATCCGCATGCACTTGTGTATGCGACAAAACCCGGGGTATGTGAAACCTCATCAACTCAACCAAATAGCATATTTTCAACTTATATCGCTGATTTTTGGAGCGAAAGAAAAATCAGAAAATACTGCTAAGCACTTATTAAACGACGAATCTAAATCAATTTTTACGTTTGAATTATCAACTATCCCGCATGTTTGCATACCAGCTTGCTGAGCTGAACATAAAGCTGTAGCAGAATCTTCAAAAACTACGCATTTAGCTGGATCTGCTTTAAGTTGATTAGCAATATCGATATAAGTTTTAGAGCTTTGCTTACCTTTTTCAGATAAATCTTCTCCAAAATGAAGAAAATCAAAACAATCAAAAATACCAACTCTTTTTAAAGCTGGAATACACAAGCGTTTAGAAAGAGTTGTAACAAGAAAAAGCTTTACACCATTAGAATGCAAATAATGCACATATTCATACGCGCCTTTTCTTAGCGGAAGATGATTAGCATAAGCGTCAAAAGCCATATCTGACCACTCCTTCATCAAATCTTCAGGAGAATCAGTGAACCCGTAATTTTTAATAACATATTCCGCAATTTGTCTAGGATTCATTGTTGCAGTAGTATTCGCAAAGATTGAAGGAACGCTCATACCACGTTTCGCAAAACTTACTCGATCAATATCATCCCAAACGCTTAAAGAATCAAGTAACGTGCCGTCAAAATCAAAAATCGCTGCAACAATAGACGAATTATTTTGTAAATCCATCAATGATCTTCCTACTTGCACTCAATAGTTCACGAGCATGTTCTAATGAAGTTTTTGATTCACTTCCATCAAGCATCCTAGCAATCTCTTGTTCACGCATCAAATCATTAAGCTCAATAACAGAAGTATTTGCAACTTTAGTAAAAGAACTATTCTCGCTATTCGCGCTATTATCGCTATTTTCAACAAGATTTTTTTGTACTGCAAATTGTGAATCTGCAAAAGAAGCAACCTGAGCTAAATGAGTAACAACAATAACTTGAGCATGTTTAGAAAGTTGAGCCAAACGCTTACCTAGCTCTACTGCCGCAACACCACCAACACCAGAATCTACTTCGTCGAAAATAAATGTCATATTTTCTTCGTCGCAATCTGTCAACTTCGCAACAACAAGCTCAATTGCAAGCATAAGCCTACTTAATTCACCACCAGAAGCACTTTTGCTCATCGGCAAATCTGAAGAAGCAGGAAATGGTCGGAACAAAAACTCTACATCATCACATCCGTTAGTATCAAGCGGAATAGAACCAGATAAATCTTCGCAACGCTTATTTACACTGATAATTAATTGAGCACCTGGCATAGCCAAAGAGTTTAATTCTTCGCTAACTAAAGTGCCAAAATCATGAGCTGCATTTAAACGAGTTTTATATAATTCTTCAGCAAGTTTAAGAGCATCATCATATCGTTGAGAGCATTTAGTGTGCGCTTTAGCAATAGCTTCAGGAGAATCATCTAAATCTTCAAGCTCAAACTGAGCTTTTTCGGACCAATCAAGTACATCATCTAATGTTGGCCCCCACCTACGAGTTAAATCAGTAAGATCATGAATACGAGAATTTAAATCATCTAAATCTTTTTCACTTACATCGATATCCAACTGTTGAGCAAGCTGCATTACAATATCGTCAAGTTGAGCATGAATATCGTCAAGTTGATTTGCAATAGAATTGAAAGAATCATCTACACGAATATTTCGTAATGCTTGAGAAGCTTTATCTACAAGAAAACAAGCATCTTCGGATGATTCTGAAGCACCATAATCTATTTGGCTTGAATCAAGGGATGCGAGCGCAATGCTCACTGCTTTGACAATTTGAGCAGAATGCTCAATTCTTTCTCTTTTTGCACGCAATTCCTTATCTTCATTAGGCAGAGGATTCACATCTCGTATTCTCGCTAACGATTCTCTAAGGTAATCTGCACGTTGCCGTGAAGAAGACGCTTGATTTTCTAGTCGATTACATGTATCTTTAGCATCTTTCCACGCTTGATACGCACATGCGTATTGCTTAAGTAATTCACTATTTTTAGATACAGTATCAAGCAATTCGCGTTGTTTTGAATTTTTTGCTATGCGTAATTGGTCACTTTGTCCATGAATAACTATCAATCGAGAGCATACTTGTTCAAGAACTGTTTTTGGTACTGCGAAACCAGAAATTGTTGCTCTTGAACGACCTTCTTGTGGTACTGTTCTAGAAACATACATATCTGATTTATTTTCGTCATTTTCTGAAGGCTCTAATTCAATACCGGATTTTCCAACAGCATCTACTAATTCACTTGTTTTAGGAATACTAAATATGCCTTGAACCCATGCTTCTTTAGCATTTGGAGAAATCCTTGCAACTTCTGCTTTGGATCCAGAAATAAGCTTGATAGCGCTTAAAAGCATTGACTTTCCAGCGCCTGTTTCGCCCGTAATAGCTGTCATGTGAGACGAAGGAGTAATAAGCGCATGTGAAATTGGCCCAAGATTACGTATTTCTAACTCTTCAAGCACGCTGTACCTCGTTTTATAAATGCTATATTTAATATTATTTTCTACTTAAATAATTCATTTTAAAGAATTATTATTGTGCTCACGCCATCCAACTATTGGCAAATCAAATTTTGTAACTAAACGCTTCGTAAAAGGAGCGCCAGAAAGTCTAGCTAATAATAGCTCATCTTTTGATTGACGAACTTGAATCCTTGATCCTTGAGGAAGAGCGCGCTGTCTTCTACCGTCGCAACAAATCCAACCTCCGGAAGAAGATTCATTAAGAATGTCAATAGTAAAAGTAGAACCGGCACCAATAATTAGAGGACGCGCAAAAAGAGCATGAGCAGCTAACGGCACTAATTGCAATGCTTCTACATTTGGCCACATGATTGATCCACCTGCTGAAAATGCGTAAGCTGTGGAACCAGTAGGAGTTGAAACTATTACACCATCGCAACCAAAAGATGACATTTCAACATCGTCTACTCGTATTGAAAGTTCTACCATTCGACCTCTATCTTCGCGATCAAGAGTTATATCGTTCAACGCCCAATCACTTAAAGGCTCACTTTCGCCAGGAAGCCACACATCTACATGAGCTTCCATTCTCCTGTCAATAGTGTAATCCTTGTTTGCAATCCTACGAATAGCATCATTAATTTGAAAACTTTCAAATTCTGCCAAAAAACCAACATGACCAAGATTTATGCCGATAATTGGAACAGTAGTACAATGCACTAACTCAGCAGCCTGAAGCATGGTGCCATCTCCCCCAAGCACCACAACTATTTCCGTATTTTCGTCAACTATACGAGTAGTTTTTTTAGCAAAATCAGACACAGAAGCACTGTTGAATACGTCAACAACGAATCCAGCTTTAATAAGTTGAGTCTTGACTTGATTTACCACATCACTATGAACATCGATTCTAGCGTGAGTAACTACAAGAGCACGACGAGCCGACGAAGCGGAATTAGTATCGAAATGTTCCTGCATATACAGCCCCTTCGTACTGTTTAAACACAACTACTACTATTGTAATTGTTAGGATACATATTGAAAAATGCTAAACATTCAATGATTAATTTATTTCTCGTAACGCGCATAAAGAAGATACTCCGTATTGCCATGCGTTCCTTCAATAGGAGATTCGCAAGAGGAGATAACCTTTAGACCGTTTTGGTTTGCACAACTTTTTATTGTTTCTAAAGCTTTAATTCTTAAAGTTTCGTCAGTTACTATTCCACCTTTTCCAAGGTTTCCTTTTCCTACTTCAAATTGCGGCTTAACTAAAAGCACAATATCTGCATGCAATTGAGCTATTCTAGAAATTACTGGAATAACAAGCGTTAGAGAAATAAAAGAAACGTCCGAAACTATAAGATTTGGTTTATATGGCAAGTTCTCTTCGTACACATCTCGAATATTCACACCGCTCATTTCAATTACATGTGAATTGTTAGCTATTTTTGGATGCAATTGACCATGACCAACATCTAAAGCTATTACAGAATTAACACCTCTTTGCAAAAGAACGTCGCAAAAACCGCCCGTTGATGCACCTATATCTAGAGCTTTAGTTGATTTGGAAGTAGTTAAACCATTTTTAGAAAACGCTTCGAAAGCACCTTCTAACTTAAGTGCTCCACGAGAAACGTATCTAATACAAGATTGCGTATTTTTTGATTCGTCGATTGTTATTGTATGTGAATCGTTTACTAAAAATGAGGATTTCGTAATATTTCGATTGTCAACATTCACTACGCCAGCACGAATTAAACGCTGAGCAGTTGTCCTACTTTCTGCTAAACCACGACTAACCAAAGCGCAATCTAAGCGTTGTGAAATATTGCTATTTGAAAGTTTACTTAAATCCTCATTCACAGTCATAAGGAAAACTCCGGAAGAGTATAATTTTCCATATTTTCACCGCAATCTTGCAAGCTCCATGCCAGCGCGCAAGCAGCTCTTAAAGCATTGCAATCGTTAGTGTTATTAACTTCAATAATATTATTATTCACAATTCTTGCTATAGCATCTTCACAAGTAAAAGTACTACCGTTAACTCGTTCAGGAGCGTTGTGAGATTCGTTTAATCCTCGCAAGTCTTTAGAAACAAAACTTGGACGCAAATGTTTTGGCGCAAGCATAAGC
The DNA here is from genome assembly GCF_048545075.1 of Gardnerella phocaeensis. Taxonomy (NCBI): domain Bacteria; kingdom Bacillati; phylum Actinomycetota; class Actinomycetes; order Bifidobacteriales; family Bifidobacteriaceae; genus Gardnerella; species Gardnerella phocaeensis. Next base: position 89,721 of record NZ_JBKQXS010000003.1, read on the forward strand.
ATGCGAGGATCTGTAACTCCAGTAAGAACAAGTAATGAAGCATAGCCTCCTCTTGTTCCAGCCTCAATATCAGTATCTAAACGATCTCCAACTGCTAATGAATGCTCAATACTAATTACAGGATTGCCATACTCGTCTTTTTCAGTATATTCTTCACATTCAGAATCATCATGCTTAGCATTAGCAGCAACCAAAAACCTTGCTTCATCATACATTGCAGATTCTGGCTTTCCAGCAGACGAAATAGGCTCCACACCCGTAGCATTAATAACAGCTTGAATCATGGAACCGCATCCAGGAGCAATACCATGCTCTCTTGGAATAGTTAAGTCGCGGTTGGTAACAAAATATTTTGCGCCGTGTTCAACAGCAAAAGAAACTTCCGCCATTTCTTGCCAAGTCATTTGAGGATACCATCCTTGAATAACAGCTTTAGGATTATCTTCGCACGAATCTACGAGTTGTAATCCTACGCGTTGCACTTCTTGACGCAAATGTTCAGCGCCGAGAACAAGAACTTTAGATCCTTTCTCAACATTGCGAGCTACCATTCTTGCTGCAACAACAGAAGACGTTATAATCTGCCATGGTTCTACTTTTAAGCCAAAACTTTCCAGTTGTTTTGCAACAACAGACTGGAAACGCGAAGAATTATTAGTTGTGTATTCAATTGCCATTCCATTTTTTTGCGCAAACAAAATGGAATCAGACGCATATTCAACAGCATTTCCACCACGATATACAACACCATCTAAATCAAGCAGTGCTAAACGAAATGCATCGCTTAACGGACGATTACATGAAGAAAAATTCTTTTTCGTTTCAACTTGCATACTATACCTCATTTAAGTTTGCTAAACACTGCACTTAATTTAGATTCAAATCTTATTAAGCCTATTTTATAAATATCAACTCTTAAAGCAGCAAGTGCCCGGCTTACTTAAAAGCAGCCGGGCGCAAATATTCAAATGTTACGAACTACTCTTCGTCAGCGTGAACAGCACTCATCTCGATAGTATCCGTATTATCCGCATTCTCAGAGTTACTTGTTTCTTCTGACTCTTCAGAATCTTCTAAATCTTCAGAATCTTCAGTTGCTTCAGATTCCTCATCAGATTCTTCATCAGTATCTTCATCAGGAGCAAATTGAGCATCATCTTCACTCATGCCAATTTCATCCATCATGTCATCATTCAAATGCTCTAAATCATAGTCGATAACAATATCATCAGGATTTATATCTTCGTCATCAACATCAGCATACTGTTGCTCAAGCTTATCAAGCAAAGACTCTAATTCAATTGCTTCGTCACTACGACCGGCTTCTTCCAAGAAGTATTGTTCTGCTTGAACTGCACGCATACGATACTCCCCAGGAAGACCCTTTGAACGACCCATTGCATGAACCAATTCAATAGCCTTATCAGCATGACCAGTATCAGCCAAAACGCCTGCATAAACGAGGAACATTTCGGCTTTTACTTCTCCTCTTAAGGTTTTCGCTTCATCTGACATGCAAATTTCTAAAGCCTTGTCTAGATTGCCCATACCGCGCTCGCAATCGGCAATAAATGGCAAATAATCAAGGTAGCCATTCATTCGCATTGCAGTGCGGAATTCCTTAGAAGCAAGTTTGTAATCTCCCTGACGATAGGCCACAAAAGCTAAAGTTTCGCGAGCAAAATCAATACGAGAAGCTTGTTTAGCAGCCCACTTTGCATGTTCTAATGCAAGTTCAGGATTTTCTTCTTGCAAAGTATAAGCTGCAAGAATATGAAGACCAATATTTTCAGCATGCTCCTTTGAAAGACCGCGCAAACGCTCGCGATCTTCTTTAGAAAGCATTGCCCATTCCAAACCTTTTGGCATCTTAGGCTCACCAGGGCGACGTGCTGTATAAGGATTTTGAGATGGATAAGAAACAGTTCCGTCAGAATTGCGGCGTGGACCATCTTCAAAGCGGAAGTTACTGCGCGAATTTGCGCGACGATCATCTCTGCGATCGTCACGACGATCAAAACGACGCTCATTATCTCTGCGCTCATCGCGACGATCGTCTCTGCGGTCATCACGGAAGCCACCCTTAGAGCCTTTATGGAAATCTTTATGGAAATCGCCATTGCGATGGTTCTCACGACGATTATCCCTGCGATCGTCACGATGGTTAAAACGACGATCACCATCAAACTTCTTGTAGCGTGGGTTGCCACCTTCGTCACCAGAATGTCCAAAATCTCTAGAGCGGCGGTCATCGCGACGATCATCTACACGATCAAAATGACGGTTACGATCAAAACGACGATCATTATCGCGATTCTCTGAGCGGAATCCGTCCTTCTTAAAACCATTCTTCTTAAAACCACCGCGACGGTCATCTTTACGATCGTCATGACGGTTGAAACGACGATCACCATCACGCTTTACGCCAGAGTGGAAGCTCTCTTCACGATCATCATCATTACGGCGGAAACCACCCTTCTTAAAACCGCCTTTATGGAAACCATCCTTATGGAAACCACCGCGACGCTCGCTACTTTTACCACCATTGCGATGACCAAATCCACCACGTTCACCAAAAGATTTCTTACCACTCCGCGAGTGTTCGCGTTCTTCGCCCATTCTGGCATACCTCTCATCTATGTGCAATTTTATTACAAAATCACATTTTAATTATATTCATAAAATAACTAAACATCTGCTGTAAGCAAGCTATAGCATACATCAAGCAGCAAGCTTACAACAGATGTATTTTTTAATAAATCACAAACATTTATTAAGCGCGCTCTACGGCACCGATAGCTTTCTTGCCGCGGCGAAGCAAAGCGAAACGACCGTGCAAGAAAGAGCCCTCACTTAACACATCGTCGACACCACTTACACGTTCATTATTTAGATACAAACCGCCTGCTTCAATAGCACGACGAGCTTCGGAAACAGTGCGGAACAGACCAGCGGCAACTGCAGCCTCAACAACACGATCTGCAACTTTAGCCTTAGCGAAATCTAAACTACCGTCTTCAGCCTTAACCTTAACGCCATCTAAAGCAGCTTCAAGAGTCTGCTCATCAATATTGCAAAGATCACCACGTCCGAACAAAGCGGAAGAAGCTTCAATAGCCTGATTCGTTAAATCTTCACCGTGAACGAAACTTGTAACTTCCCACGCAAGTACGCGCTGAGCTTCACGACTTCCAGGATCATCCTGAATTTGCTGAGCTAAACGCTCAATTTCATCTTTTGGCAAGAAAGTGAACACCTTAAGCAACTTAACAACTTCATCATCAGGCTGATTGAACCAGAACTGGTAGAAGCGATAAGGGCTAAGCATAGAAGGATCAAGCCACATGGCATTACCTTCTGACTTGCCAAACTTACGACCTTGATTATCTGTAATAATTGGGCTAGTAAACACGTTTACTGATGCGCCGCGAACCTTACGAATCAAATCCATGCCGGAAGTGAGATTACCCCACTGATCCGAACCGCCAAGTTGCAAAGTTACGTTGTAATTATCAAACAAGTACAAGAAGTCATTGCCTTGCAAAACTTGATAACTAAACTCAGCAAAAGAAATACCTTCATCAGAATTTAAGCGGCGAGCCACAATATCCTTAGAAAGCATTGTGCCAACACGGAAATTCTTACCAACATCACGCAAGAAGTCTATAGCAGACATCTTAGAAACCCAGTCGTAATTGCTGACAAAACGAACAGGATTTTCACCATCAAGAGGCAAAATTCTGCCAATCTGCTTACGCAAGCGTTCAGCCCAGCCAGCCACAATATCCTTAGAATTAAGAGTGCGTTCTCCGCTTTGACGAGGATCACCAATCAAACCAGTGGCACCACCCACTAAAGCAATAGGATGATGACCTGCAGCCTGCAAGTGACGCATATTAATAAGCTGCACAAGATTACCAATATGCAATGAAGCAGCAGTAGGATCGTAACCGCAATAATACGTTAATGGTTCTCCGTCAAGCGCTTGAGCAAGTTGCTGCTCATCAGTAGATTGTGAAATTAATCCACGCCACTTAAGCTCTTCAAACAAAGAAGCAAAACCTGCTTCCTTGTAGTTCCTGACCTGAGCCATTCGTATCTCCTTAATACAGAATACCGATAAATATCGGGCGCTTTGCGCGTCCACAAGCCTTTTAATTTTTGCAGCACATGACGACACGCATAATAAAAGTGCCAAATATCATAAAGTACGATACTTGGCACTATAACGTGACAGCTAATAATCTAATTTTTAAAATTATTTTATAGGCGAGATATAAGCAGAACCATCGCTTTTTGAATTTGCAAATTTATAATAATTATCCATTGCGTTTTCAGCCTCTACAATTTGCTCTTTAACTCGCACGAAGGCCGTACCGCCACGACCGCATCTGGCAGACACAGATCCAGCACTAGTCAATATTGTTCTAATATTCGCAATTTCTGCGCTATCAACAAAACCGTTTAGAATATTTGAAAAATCATCATCGCTTAAATCAGCAAGATCTCCCCCAATTCCCTCAGCTCGCTTTACACACAAACCAGACAAAGTATGAGCATTACGGAATGGAACACCCTTTTTTACAAGCCATTCTGCAATATCTGTAGCAAGAGCGAAACCAGTAGAAGACTGTTCATAAAGTCTATTTAAATCAAATTTCATAGTTTCTACCATTCCAGCAAAAGCTGGAAGAAGCACTTCTAAAGTGTCAATTTGATCAAAAACAGCTTCTTTATCTTCTTGCAAATCGCGAGCATAAGCAGTAGGAAGACCTTTAAGAGTTGCCATTAAACCAGTTAAATCGCCTATTAATCTACCAGCTTTACCGCGAGCAAGTTCCGCAATATCTGGATTCTTTTTTTGAGGCATAATCGATGAACCAGTTGAATAAGCATCATCTAAACGAACAAATGCAAATTCTTGAGTATTCCAAATAATAATTTCTTCACTTAATCGTGATATATCAACGCCAACCATTGCTGCGATGAATGAAAATTCTGCAACTAAGTCTCTACTTGCAGTTGCGTCTATAGAATTAGCGCAAACTTTAGAAAAACCAAGCTCTTTAGCTACTTCTTCTGGATTAAGACCAAGAGTATTGCCTGCCAAAGCTCCTGCTCCATAAGGGCTTTCATCTGCACGCAAATCCCATTCTATGAAGCGATTTACATCTCGTAAAAGCGGCCAAACATGTGCCATTAACTGATGTGCAAGCAAAATTGGTTGAGCGTGTTGCATGTGAGTGCGACCCGGCATCACTGCGTCTTTTGCATTTTTTGATTGATTCAGCAACGCTTGGCAAACTGACAACAATAATGATGCAATAACGCGCGCATGCCTACGCAAAAACATACGTATTAAAGCTGCAATTTGATCATTCCTAGATCGACCTGCACGAAGCTTTCCACCAAGCTCATTTCCAGCAATTTCAAGTAAACCGCGCTCTAATGCTGTAGCTTCATCTTCATCTTCCTCAATGGGTGCGAAAGTTCCGTCATCTACACGCTTTTGCAATTCATCTAATGCACAAGATAAATCAGCATACTCTTTTTCGTTAAGAAGACCTGCACGATGCAACGCATGCGCATGAGCTCTAGAACCAGCAATATCATCATCCGCTAATCTCCAATCAAATTGTGTGGACTTGCTTAGTTTCGCTAGCTCTGCTGAAGGGCCTGAACTAAATCGTCCACCCCACAATGCAATAGGGTGATTAGTATTATTAGTTTCATTATTTTCTAGTTCTGCGGCTGCTGCTTTTGTTGCATCGTGCATAGTTTATTACCTTTATATCTTTTTTAATATATCGTATTAGTTGTTGTTTGCAACGCGCATATCTCTTGCTGCTGCAACCTTGCTAGACAATCCGTAGATTTCAATGAATCCATTGGAAGCACGCTGATCAAATGTATCCGAAGAATCATACGTCGCTAAATTAAAGTCATACAATGATTCCTCAGAACGGCGTCCAGTAACTACAGCTTTGCCAGCATACATAGTCATTCGAATTTCTCCAGAAACATGCTCTTGAGTTTCATTAATAAATGCGTTAAGAGAACGCACAACTGGAGAGAACCACTGACCGTCATAGACAAATTCAGCCCACTTTTTATCAAGAGCACGCTTTAACCTGTGCTGTTCACGCTCCAGGCAGCAATTTTCAAGCTCTTGGTGTGCAACAATTAAAGCTTGAGCACCTGGAACTTCGTACAATTCACGAGATTTAATTCCTACAAGACGATCTTCAATAATATCGATTCGTCCAATTCCTTGCGCTCCAGCTCTTGCATTCATTTCTTCAATTGCTTGCAAAGGCGTTACACTATGACCGTCAATTGCGACTGGAACACCTTTTTCAAAAGTAATTGTAACTTCATCCGGTTCTTGAGATTCAAGAGGATTTTGCGTATAAGAATAGCACTCTTCAGTCGGAGCATTCCATGGATCTTCTAGGAAACCGGTTTCAATTGCACGACCCCACACGTTTTGGTCAATCGAATATGGGCTTTTCTTGCTTTGTTCAATTGGAAGCTTGTGCTCGTTAGCGAACTCTATTTCAACATCACGAGTAAGTGACAAGTCTCGAATTGGGCTAATAGCTTTTAATTCTGGATCCAAAGATTGGATTGCAACTTCAAAACGAACTTGATCGTTTCCTTTGCCAGTGCAACCATGAGCAATTGTGTCTGCATCAAATTGATGAGCTGCATTAACTAAGTGGCGAGTAATCAAAGGCCTAGAAAGAGCAGAAACCAATGGATACACGTCTTCATACATTGCGTTAGCTTTTAATGCAAGCATGCAATAATTATCTGCGAATTCTTCGCGAGCATCGACAACATATGCTTCAACTGCACCACAAGCCAAAGCACGATTTTTAATTACTTCAAGCGCTTCACCGCCTTGACCAACATTTAGCGACACAGCTACAACGTCTTGACCTGTTTGCTCTTTAAGGTATGGAATTGCTACCGAAGTATCGAGGCCACCTGAATACGCCAAGACAATACGTTTTTTATTAGTCATTGTGACCTCCCAGGTCATATATTGAATAAATAAACAATAAAGAGCATATTATACATATAAAATAAAATCAACAGACGCGCCAAAAAATTATTATATTTTTATAATCTTCGGAGAATTATTACAAAATACAAAAAATATATCGATTATAGTTATGCATATAAAAACGCGTGCAGCTCAACAATGCACTGCACGCGTATAAATCTTCTCTTCTACTGCAAAATTATTTTTTAATACAACTCTTATTTAAATAAACACAATACTTCTTAATAGATTATTTAACGAGAAGCTACTGAAAGCATCCAATTTGCTCGATTTTCAGCTTCTTCATTTGAAACGCAAACCATAATAACTGTATCATCTCCAGCAACTGATCCTAAAATACCTTTCAAAGGTTGACGATCTATAACACTTGCAACGTATTGTGCAGCACCTGATGGAGTGTGAATAACAACAATATTATTTGCATGTCCAACTTCAGTGACAAGACCTGCTAAAGTGCGAGCAACTTGCTGATCAATTCGCACAGTATCCATAGCATGACGATTGCCAGTACCATCGCCAAGCACATACGCAATCCTACCATCCGTCAATCGAATTTTAACTGCATTTAACTCATCTAAATCTCGGCTCAAAGTAGCTTGAGTAACATTAAAACCATGACGCGCCAACACTTTAGCTAGTTGAGATTGAGAAGTAATCACTTCTGCCAGTAACGCTTGTTCAATAGCATTTAAACGAGCTGCTTTTGTTGCAGGACGTTGCTGTTTTATTGACACTTCGTTATTTGATTCTGCATCCGTTTCTGGATTCATCATAGTTTTATCAAAACCTTTCATAAACATATTTCCAATTAAATATATACGAATATGTGTATACATATCTACATGCATAAAAAAATTATTTATGTGTTCTTCCTCACACATATCTATTATGCATGAAAACGCTATATTTTATTTAAAAAATAGATGTTACTTTACATAAAAAAGAAAAAGAGTCAATAATACAATAAATGCGATTATGCATACTATTATTAGAGCGTATGCACAATCGCATTAACTAAAATATATTATATTTTACACTCGCAAAGTTGCGTGCAAGACTTCAGCAGCATCCGTAATCTTCTTACGAACTTCTTCCATCTCTTCGCCAGAAAGTGTTCTATCATTTGCTCGGAACGTTACGGAATAAGCAAGAGAACGTAAGCCTTCTCCAAGCTGCTCACCCTCATACACGTCGAACAACTCAACAGATTCAAGCAAATCTCCAGCAGACTTTTCAATAGCAGACTGCAATTCATTCGCTTTCAACTCAATTGGTGCAGTGAAAGCAAAATCTTGCTTTACAGGAGGGAAAGTCGAAATTGGTTTAGCTTGAACAGGCTTCATAAGCATATTCTTAAACAATTCAGTTAAATCAAGCTCGAATGCTGCAGAATGCTTAGGTAAATCTAATGCTTCACAAACATGCGGATGTAACTCGCCAACAACACCGAGATTGACGCTTGAACCATCTTCAGCAAGAACACAAACTTGAGCACTACGACCAGGATGCCAAGAAGATGGAGCATCTTGAGCTTTAAACTGTTCGAGAATGAACTTAACACCAATTCTCTTACCAACTCGCTGGAGTGCTTCAACAGCATCGCTCCAATCAACATCTCTATGAGTACCAAGCCAACCAGTTTCTTCAGCATGACCAGTTAGCAAAGCAGCAACATGCAAAGGTTGTTCCGGTAATCCAGCATCCAACGCAGCAAGCTCAGCATTAGAAGGTCTAACAGAACCAGGTAATGCAGGAATTGCAGGAGCATTTGGATCGCTAAAGTACACATGACCAAGCTCATACATGGAAATATCTGTTAAACCACGATGAAGATTGCGTCGAACAGTACCAGCCAAAGTCATCAAAACAGAACGACGAAGCCAAGGCCTGTCTCCAGCTAAAGGATTGGCAATACGAACACTTACTTCAGCAACTTCGTCCACATTTTGACGGAAAGCTTTAATATCTTCCTCACCAACAAATGGATAGCTTAAAGATTCAACAAAACCAGTTTCCGCTAACTCATAAGCAATAGCTCGTCTAGTTTGCTGTTGCGCAGTTAAGCCAGTTCGACCAGTAACAGGAACAGCAGGAACCTTAACAGGAATCTCATCGTATCCAATAAGTCGAGCAATTTCTTCTACTAGATCGCAAGGCTCATTCAAATCAGGACGCCAAGTTGGAGGAAGAACGGAGAAGGATCCATTGCCACCACCAGCAACAGAACAACCGATATCGGTAAGAATATCGCTAATGCGATTCAAATCAACATCCAAACCGGCAACTCGCTGCACTTCATTAGCTTTGAACACAATCACATTTCGCGACTGAGTATTATTGACATCACACGGCGACGTAGATGGCTTAGCTCCACCAAACTGTTCCAAAAGATTTGCAGCCATTTGTGCAGCTGCTGGCTGCAATTGAGTATCAACGCCACGCTCAAAACGACGAGAAGCCTCAGAAGGAATCTTATGACGACGAGCAGTACGAGCAATTGAAACGGGATCAAAGTGAGCTGCCTCAATCAAAATATTTTTCGTTTCACTCGTAACTTCGCCATACATGCCGCCCATAACACCTGCTAAGCCAAGCACGCGTGAACCATGGTTTCCACGAGGAGAATCGCAAATAACTAAATCCTCAACATGCAATTCATGATCTTTGCCATCCAAAGTCGTAAGATGTTCGCCCTCATGTGCACGACGAACTACAATTGGACCTTCAATTTTGTCTAAATCATAAGCATGAAGAGGTTGACCCAAATCAAGCATGACATAATTAGTGATATCAACAGCAAGAGAGATACTGCGCATACCTGCACGCGTTAAACGACGCTGCATCCAACGTGGGCTTGCACAAGTGGAGTCAAAACCGTGTACAGCACGCGCATAATATCGATCACAACCAGGTACACCATGAATTGGATTAGTGTCTTCAATACTCACGTCAACATCTGAAGTCTTGTGACCTTCATCATCAATTTGCGATACCTGCTCATTCAACTTTGAAACAGGATCCGTATAAACAGCACCAGTTGAATGATGATATTCGCGAGCAACACCACGATAAGAGAAAGCATATCCACGATCAGGCGTTATGTTAATCTCCAAAATCGGCTTATTAAGATGCAACAACTCCATTACATCGTCGCCAGGCTTCAACTCATCATATTCAGCTTTAGAGAAGCCATATTCACGCAACAAAATAATGCCATTGTGGCTATCTCCCAAACCAAGCTCGCGCTCTGAAGCACACATACCGTCAGAAATATGACCGTAAGTCTTACGCGGCTCAATCTTAAAATCTCCAGGCAGAACAGCACCAGGAAGAGTTACAACAACCTTTTCACCGGCAGCCATATTAGGAGCACCGCAAACAATGCCACGAGGAACTTTCTTGCCGTTCTCGTCAACATCGTTGTATTTATCTCCAACATCAACATGGCACCAATTAATAGTTTTGCCATTTTTCTGCGGTTCAGGAGTAGCGTCAACTACGTAACCGACAACAATTGGACCGGTAACTTGAGAAGTATGAATTTCTTCTTCCTCTAAACCAACACGAACTAAATCTTTAGCAAGCTGTTCGTAAGTTAAACCTTCTGGCACTTCAACATGATCTTTAAGCCAGTCAATATCTACCATTGGCATGAGTTTTACTCCCCCATTACAAACTGTTCACTGAAGCGCTTATCGCCTTCAACCAAATCATGCATATCGTTAATATCGTGGCGAAGAAGCAGAGTCCTCTCCAAGCCGACACCAAAAGCAAAACCGGTATACACTTGTGGATCTAAACCTGCAGACTTCAACACATTAGGGTTAACCATTCCGCAACCGCCCCATTCAATCCAGCCTGGACCGCCCTTTTTATCCGGGAACCAAAGATCCAGCTCAGCACTAGGCTCAGTAAATGGGAAGTAGCTTGGTCGCAAGCGGCTCTTTGCATCTGGACCAAACATTGCAACAGCTAAACGATCTAGAACACCCTTTAAATCAGCCATTGTTAAATGCTTATCCACAGCCAAAGCTTCACATTGATGGAAAACTGGAGTATGTGTTGCATCCAGTTCATCAGTGCGGAACACTCTACCAGGAGAAGCAATATACAGAGGAACTCCACGCTCAATTAACGCACGTACTTGATCAGAAGAAGTTTGCGTGCGCAAAACCATATTTGAACCAACAAAGCCTGCGGCATCCTTAGCTTGATTGCCTTGAACGTAGAAAGTATCCTGCATTTGACGCGCAGGATGATCCGGCCCAAAGTTCAATGCATCGAAATCAAACCATTCAGTTTCAACTTCTGGACCCGCAGAAATCTGCCAACCCATAGACACAAAGAAGTCTTCAAAATCTTCAATAATACGAGCAATAGGATGACGAGCACCTAGAGGCTTACGATTAATCGGAAGAGTCATATCTACAGTCTCAGCAGAAAGCATACGAGCTTCTTCAATGGCTTTAATTCGCTCTGTAGCTTCTGCAAAAGCTCGACCAAAATCAGCTCGCAAAGTTGACATTACCTTGCCAACTTCCTTCTTTTGATCTGCAAGCAAAGAACCAATTGCTTTGCTTGCAACAGTCATCACTGACTGTGCGCCAGCATACTTAGTTTTAACAGCCTTCAGCTCTTCCATAGTTTGAGCAGCTGTAACGCTAGCAATACCTTCTTTTACTGCTTTAGTTACAGCTTTAATATCGAATGGCTTATTATCGGTCACAGCACCCTTCCTATCTGTGTTATACGTATATTCATTGTTTATATACGATATTGCAAAATATTGCCCAAAGTTATATTTTTCGCTCATGACTCGACATAGCCAAGCCCATAAGCATTACTGCTGCACTTGTTGCAAGGTTCATTGATTCCGCTTTTCCATATATTGGAATTATTGAAATATCGTCAACCTGCTGCAATACTTCTTTAGGTAAGCCTCTAGCTTCATTGCCAAATAAAATAGCCAAAGAACTGCTAATAACCTCGGAATTGACTAAAATTTTTGGGAATGGCACAGGTTTAATCTTGTCAGTTCCGTAAATATCAGCTGCAATAACTCGAATATTTGATTTTGCAGCGCATTCAAACCAGTCTTGAACGCTTAATTGCACTACAGGAAGATGAAATAGTGAACCAGCAGTCGAACGCACAAGCTTAGAATTCCAACGACTTACGCAATCATCAACAAAAACAACAGCATCGCATCCAGCAACATCTGCAACGCGAATAATAGCACCAGCATTGCCAGGATCTCTTACCTGCCAGCAAGCTGCAATACGAAGAGGTTTAAAATCGTTTTTTGATTTTATTTGTGCTGATTGTTGCAAATTTTTAAACTCACTAAAATAGATATCATCTAAAGATTTCGAATTAGCAACCGCAACAATTCCCTGTGAATCAGCACTAATTTTTTGCATAATACTCGATTCAACAGGATGAACATAACAAGATCGGGATAAAGCTTCTTTAACTATTTCCCGCAAAGAAGAAAATTGGGAACTTTCCTTTTCATTACCTTCACAAGCATCTTTAGTAACATAAATATCACATAACGAATCTGTGGCATAACGTACAGCTTCGCGCACACTTTGCGGACCTTCAACTAAAAAACGCTGCAAATCATGCGACTTTGCGCGACCTAAAGAAACGAGTCTGCGCACGCGCTCACTGTGAGTATTATCAATTAGTTCTTTTAACGGCATAAATATAACTTTACTTCAAAAACGATTACGACACAGGAAATAAGCGTTCACGTATTTATGCAAACTTGTTACATTCTTTGCAACAAGACTTATAAGCAAAACCTTATAAACTCTATTCATGATGCTCTGAAGCGCTGGAAGTTGTATAGCCTTTAGGCTCAAGTTGGAAAGTAGTGTGGGACACAGAAACAGGAAAATGCTCGCGTAAGCAGTCCTGAAGCTGAGAAAGCACCTGAGAGCATTGAGACATTGTCATATTAGGATCCACAACGACATGTGCCATAAAAATCGGCATACCAGTAGAGACAGTACTAGCGTGCAAATCGTGAACTGCAAGTACATGAGGAACATGCTCTAGATGTTCTCGAACTTTATTTAAATCAAGACCTTCAGGAGTCTGCTCAAGAAGAACCTTAACAGCATTCTTAAGAAGCTTTAGCGCACGTGGAATCATAAGAAGCGCAATAACACCACCAGCTACAGCATCAAAACCTGCCCAGCCTGTACTCATCATTACAATAGCTGAAACTACGACTGCAACAGATCCAAGAGCATCGTTCATAACCTCAAGAAAAGCAGCACGCATATTCATGTTGTCTTGAGATTGAGACATAAGAATTACAAGAGAGCCTAAATTCGCAGCTAAGCCAAGAATACCAAAGAATAGCAGCTGATTTACATCGTGAATGCCTTGATGACCACTACCAAAAAGACGCATTCCAGCTTCAACAAGAGCATACACTCCTACAAGCAGTAAAATAAGAGCTCCCGCAGCAGCTGTGATAACCTCAAGACGCGCCCAGCCCCACGTACGCTTACTATTCGGACGACGACGCATAAGAATTGCAGTAACTGTTGAAGCTGCAAGAACTGAAATGTCTGTAAGCATATGACCTGCGTCTATAAGCAGCGACAAAGAATTAGTTATAAAAGAACCAATCACCTCAGCAAAAAATACAGTTGCGGTAAGAGAAAGCGTAAGAAGCAAACGATGCTGATGTGCGTGACTTGCGTGAATTGCGGCTGCTTGGGAAGCTGCGTTGGCGTTATTGTAATCAGTATCGAAAGAGTTGGCATTTTCGTTCGCACTGCTTGAGCGTGAATCAGTGCTGTTAGTTCGAATTACATCGTTATGATTATGCACTTTCCAGCCTCCTAAAATATTAAAATATTTGGACGATATCGTTTCTCAATATCATTCGCATTTTGCCTTATACGCAATGAACCCCAGCCTAAGCCGGTGTTCACTATTATCAATTACTTTGTCTATTACTATGTAATCACACGCCGTCAACATGCATGCATTATGGGTTATAGATCAAAAACCAACAGAAAAGCAAAAAGCGCCACACAGCTAAAAACTGTGCAGCGCTTTGTTTGTGCCTCCGGTGGGACTCGGACCCACAAGCCCGTAAGGGCGTCAGATTTTAAGTCTGATGCGTATGCCAATTCCGCCACAGAGGCGCAATCACTTATTATGCCATACATCTAAGCAAAGAACAAGCTCAGCGTGTGGCGAGTAACTTTCTTCCCAAATCAAGCGTAATTCCGTCAAGCAAACCATGCTCACTTGCGACAAAGGTATCCAAAACACCTCCGTGATCCTCATACGCAGCTTTTGCTAATCTCTCCAACACGCGGCTCCAAATCACTGCTCCACCGCCAACAACATCCACACGCCCTGGGTGAATCGTCGCATACGTGCGCCTGCAGTCCCTAGGCATACGCAAAAATCGATTATTAACAGCATAAGCCTGCTCTAATCCAATACGCACACCATCGACAGCAGTATGATCATAATGCTGCAATCCCATGGTCAAAGCAGCCATAGTTGTCACAGTTCCAGAAACGCCAATAATAGTACGAGCTCGCCCTGCAGGGACAACTTTGAAAGCATCATCAATATGCTTGTCAATATCTTCAATAGCAGCTTGAATTTCCTCTTCCGTAGGAGGATCAGTATGCAAATGCCTTTCAGTCATTCTAACGGAACCAACATTCATGGAGTATGCTGCAGAAACCTTGTGCGCTGGCAAGCAGTCACCATCCCCTCCAAGCACTAACTCAGTAGAGCCTCCACCTAAATCAACTACGAGATACGGTGGCTGCAACTCATCGCGAGACACAACGCTTGTTGCCCCAAGGAAGCTAAGAGCTGCCTCTTCAGTACCACTAATAACTTCAGGACGAACACCAAGCTCATCAATCATCATTTGTTCAAAAATCTCACGATTTTCAGCATCTCGTGTAGCTGAAGTTGCAACAAAACGAATCGCATCAACTGGATGTTCTTTCAAAACTTGCGCAAATTCGTGCGCAGCATCCCTCACTCGCTCCAAAGCGTCATCTGCGAAACGATGAGTTTCGTCAATTCCCTGACCTAGTCTAACGACGCGAAGCATACGAGGCACAATATCTTTCATTCCATGCTCAGAAACTTGCGCAATTTTTAGTCGAATAGAATTCGTACCGCAGTCAATTGCGGCAACCTGTACTGTTTTTTCTGCACAAGTAGTCGTGTCACTTTTCACAGCTTCACACTTTGCATTTTTATCTTTTGCATCCGTTTCGTCTTCCACAACAACTTCCGTTTCAGCAGCATATGCATCATCGCTCCACGGAGTAGTACAGCGGCACACGCTAGGATCAAACTCATCTTTAATGCGCTCTAACACCATATCACCAATCGGATTTACACCTTTGCCCATTACCAATGTTTGCGCAAGCAAAGCATGCAAGCATTTGACACGAACTGGCATTCCACCAGCGCTCATCTGACTAATATGCTCTTCACTATCTCCCAAAGACACAGCTAATTCATGACGGAATTCCAAATAATACTTATGCGCACGCTCATATTGTTTTTTCAGATCTTCGTCCGATTGCAATAGCTCGTTATATTCTCGCATAATACCGTCTGCTTCGACGCGAGACACCGCTTTTACAGCTTCAGGACTGGTAAGGTAGCATGTAGTTGGGAATGGAGTGCCATCTTCTAAGCACGGTCTAGTAATAACAGCAAGAGGTCTACCACAAACGCAACGAGCACCAACAGCTACCATTCCTCTAGGGAATCTTCCAAGTTGCTTTTCAACAATTGCACGCTCGGCATCACTCGCAGGTGTAGTAAATAAACGTTTTACAGCTTCTTTTGGAATATAATTCTTATTACTGTTCTGCATTTTATCTGAACTTTCTTGGCTGTTAGCCATGCGTTTCTACTCCTGTTAAAGCTGTTTTACAAATAAATAATTTTTTACTTTATCAGTTTATATATTTTATCAGTTTATATGTTATAAGGATGGCACAGTATCTGGTTTGTCTGCTTTATGTATTGCATACATTAAGTCACTATACCAAGGCAAGACTGAATGAGTCTTAGTTTCGCTATTTTCTTGAGCAAATTCATTCGGAACTTTTCCAGTTACTGCTTCAGGATGCTCTACGCGAACAGCCTGTTCACCGGGAAAAATAAAGCCGAGACGATCTCTAGCTTGAGCAGTAACGTATGCTTTGTCTTTCCATCGGTCAATATTATTATTCAACGTACGCTTTTGTTCACGTAAATCACTTTCTTCACGCTGAAGTGCATGAAGCTCAGATAAGCTTAACGCATAATTTCTAACTGTTGAAATGCACTCAATTGAACCAACAGTAACTACAAAAACCATAAATAAAAACACAAGTGGTCCTGAAAGTAGTCGACGCTGTTGCAATGGTGCTACATCTTCACCTAATGCTGTTTTACGACGCTTTTTCATAACCATACTTTCTAAATTACTTGATGTATTCGACGTGAAAACATCATGCATTCCGCTAGTATCTTACGCGCTTTTAGATGCAAAATGCTGTTGTGTCACATTTACAGTAACACTGCATTTACAGTCACACTACATTTATTCGTTATTAAAATTAAAAAAACTGACGAACAAAACTGCAAAAAAATTATTTAAATTTTTCTACTTAAACCAGTAATTTCTATTAATAACATCAATCATTTCGACTAATTGCTTTGTTTCTGCAATATCATGAGCACGTATTACACGCCCACCAGCCATAAACATCGCTGTTTCTGCAACTAAAGTGACAGGCAAACGATCTTCTTTATCTAAATTAAAAAGCTTCTTACCAAAGCCTTTTCTAGAAATCGCAACCAATATTGGTCGACCAAAACGATGCAATTGATTAATATTTCGCATCATTGCATAATCTTGTTCACCATCAGCAACCTTTGCATAGCCAATTCCTTGATCAAGAATAATCCTATTTAAGTCAACTCCTCCATCAACAAGCATTTTTAAATTATCGCTAAAGAATTGACACATAACCTTTGTTAAATTGTCATATTCTGTATCTCTATTGCTATGCATTGTCACTAATCCAACGTTAGAATCTGCCATAAGCTTTACTTTTTCTGGAGAATCAAACGCGCGAACATCATTTATAATATCTACGCCAGCTTCAATTGCAGCTTCCATTACAGGTAACTTGTAAGTATCTACTGCTACAGCAATTTGAGGATAATTTTTGTGAATATACTTAATAGCAGGTATAACGCGCCTTATTTCCTCTTCTGGAGTAATTTCTAAATAACCGCCAGGTTTTGTAGTTTGACCGCCTACTTCTATAACATCAGCACCAGCTTCAACTATTTCTTTAATATGGCTATTTACCTCGTCTTCACTTTGGTACTTGCCACCATCATAGAATGAGTCAGGAGTAATATTCAAAATCGCGTAAACTATAGGCTTGTCAAGTGTATCAAAGCAGAATCGCCCTGCATTCCACACAATTGCTTTTTGCTTTAATAGCGAGCGCAAACTTGCAAGTAATTCTTGATCTTCGTACCATGCTTTTTCGCACTCTTGCATAAAAGGTTTAAGAGCAATAAGCGGCAAAATGAAGTCAATAGAAGACTCGGATACTTTGATAGCTGTATCAAAATGATCGAGAAAATCAGCTACTTTGTTTAAATCGTTTTCGCTAATATTTTCCCACGTGCATAAAATTTTTTGATTTACGCAAAGATCCTGCAGTAACGCTATATCTGCAATATTTTTAGAAGATACATTCTCCAAATTGCTTTCAATAATTCGCATTTGTATTCTTTCTTTCTAAAGCCTCATATTTAAAACTAAATTTATATTCCAAACTAATTAAAAACTTCGCTACTTTCAATAATATTAATCCAATTAGTGTCGCTAGTTTTATTAAGCTTATCTTGGATGAGCTCATGATAATTAGCATCGTCTGCGCTTATTTCAAGCAAAGGAACTAATACGAATCTGCGATTATCTCTTTCTTTGTGCGGAATCGTAAGATTTTCACTTTTTATAGTTTGACCACCAAAATCAATAATATCTAAATCGATTGTTCGAGGGCCCCAACGAACTATGCGCTTTCTGTGAAGACGCTGTTCAATATCATGAATAAAATCAAGCAATTCAAAAGCTGTTAAATCAGTGTCCAAGCGTAAAGCAATGTTATAAAAACTGTCTTGCACTACGTCACCAACTGGTTCGGTTTCATACACTGAAGAAACGATAATATTGCTTATATGTGAATTTTGCTTCAATAGCGAAACAGCTTGACGCAAATTAAGTAATCTATCACCTATATTGCTTCCAACACTTATGTATGCACTAGAAATCATATTTCCCCCAAAAAATAATGTCATTTATAGTTAAAAGTATATATCATAAACAATTAGGACTAACCAGCTTTATGAATTCAATTAATAAATAATCTAATATCAAAAATTTTTATAACAAAAATGTCGCTGTAAATTCAACACTCTTGAAGAGCAATTAAACCTACAACGACATTTTTCAATACGCTTTTATCTAAAATCTGTAAAAAATATTTTAGATTCAAAAGTACTATTTTTAGTTATTTTATTTTTGACTTATCTATTTTGCTTGAGCCTTGCTCAAAATTGTATCTGCAGAATGCTGCAACTTTTGCAACTCTTCTTCAGTCAAGTCAAGTTGGCACTGCTTCACAATACCTTCGCGACCAACGATTGCTGGGTAAGAAAGATAAGAATGATATTCCTCGCGATAGTTCGAAACAGGCATTTGCTCCTTTGAATCCGAAAGAACAGCATGAACCAGGCGAACTGCAGCAGCAGCAATACCATAATTTGTATACTTCTTTCCGTAGAACACAGTGAAGCCGCCTTGACGAGTTTCTTCATCAACAGCATCTAAATCAATGTTCTTTTCTTTTGCAAGATCAACAATCGGCTGTTCAAGAACCTTAACTGTGGACCATGCAACGAACTGTGAATCGCCATGTTCACCCAAGCTATAGCCCTTCACAGCTTTTGGATGAACTCCGAAGAATTTGCCAACAGCGCGATGAAGACGTGCAGAATCAAGCAAAGTTCCAGTGCCAATAACTTTTTCATAAGGAAGACCAGTTGTTTCTTTATAAAGCTGGCAAATAGCGTCGCAAGGATTAGTAATATCAACTAAAACACCATGGAAGCCAGAAGCTTTAATCTTTGCACCAACTTCTTCAACTTGAACACGATTATGTTTAAGTTCTGCGAAACGATCAGGATTTGGGACGTCTAAAAGCTTAATATTGCCCATAGCGCTTACGATAACTTCAACATCTTTCAAAGCATCGTAATCATTGACAGTAATGTTTACATTAAAAGGCAAATTATCCATTGAATCCTCAAAATCCAATGCATCAGCCTTAACCTTAGCTTCATTCTTGTCATACAGGTATAACTCGTCGGCGTAACCACCAACAACAAGCTGGTGAGCAACAGCTGCGCCAACATTTCCCATACCGATAACTGCTACTTTTCGCATAATGAAACATCTCCTTCTGTTTCGATTTTCTCACAAAAATATCACTATTATGATGAGAATGAAAGTAAATTTAAGAAAATTTTTTGCGCGTTTTGATTTTTTCAAAAATATTTAATAAAAAACGGTCAGCCGTAAACACGACTGACCGTTAAAACTCAAAGACTTAAGAAGTCAATAAGTTACTTTAAAACTAAAAGTTACTTCATATACTTCTTGCAAGCCTTGAATGCGCTGTAACCAGCATACTGAGCGGTAGAACCAAGCTCTTCCTCAATCTCAAGCAAGCGGTTGTACTTAGCAATACGCTCGCCACGAGCAGGAGCACCAGTCTTGATTTGGCCGGTGTTCTTAGCAACAGCAAGATCAGAAATGGTGGTATCTGGGGTTTCACCAGAACGATGGGAAACCATAGAAGTGAAGCCGTTCTTAGTTGCAAGCTCAATAGCGTCGAGGGTTTCGGTAACGGAACCAATCTGGTTCAACTTCACGAGCAAGGAGTTAGCTGCACCAAGCTCAATACCCTTAGCCAAACGCTTTGGATTGGTGACGAGCAAGTCATCGCCAACGAACTGCAAGCGATCACCAAGACGCTTGGTGATTTCTGCCCAATCATCCCAGCCTTCTTCCTGGAATGGATCTTCGATGGAAACGATTGGATACTCGTTGATGAGCTTCTCGTAGTAATCGAGCATGTAAGCAGATTCGCGCTCTTCTCCATCGAAACGATACTTACCAGTTTCCTTGTTGTAGAACTCAGAAGAAGCAACGTCAAGAGAAATACCAATCTGCTTGCCTGGCTCGTAGCCAGCGGCTGCGATTGCATCCATGATGTACTTCAAGGAATCCTCATTGGACTTCATCTTTGGAGCGAAGCCACCTTCGTCACCAAGACCAGTAGCCAAGCCTTCCTTCTTCAAAACATTCTTCAAGGTGTGATAAACCTCAACACCAGCGCGCAAAGCATCGCTGTAGGTTGCGAAACCGTAAGGAGAAATCATGTACTCCTGAATATCGGTTGCGAAATCAGCGTGAGCGCCACCGTTCATGATGTTCATGTTTGGAACTGGAAGAATGTGACCATTGGTGCCGCCAATGTAGCGGTACAACGGAAGCTGAGCAGACTCGGCAGCAGCGTAGAGAGCAGCGAGGGAAACGCCGAGAATTGCGTTAGCACCAAGCTTGCCCTTGTTTGGCGTGCCATCAAGCTCAATCATCGTCTCATCAAGAGCGCGCTGATCGGTGGCATCCATGCCAATAACCTTAGGTGCGATTACCTCGTTGACAGCCTTAACAGCTTCCAACGTGCCCTTGCCCTGATAACGGGATTTGTCGCCATCGCGACGTTCCCAAGCTTCAGCTTCACCAGTAGAAGCACCAGAAGGCACTAAACCAATACCCTGAGCGCCATCTTCGGTCTCCAAATAAACCTGAACAGTAGGATTTCCACGAGAATCCAAAATTTCGCGTGCATATACGCTTTCAATAGCTGCCACAACTACTCCTTTATACCTATGGGTTGTGATGACTCTTCCAAGACTAGTGCGTTTTATGGACGTTATATTGAGTATCAGCGTATTTATGCCGTGAACGTTCACAATATTTTGATTTAACTCGAGTCATATGAGACAATTGTATATTTTTAAGCAATATCGTTTATAAATATCGATTTAAAATACAGTTGTCCATACCCTTAAGTGATAATGACCTCAGACACGGGGTGCGCAACTACATCGTGCCAAACAACAATACATACAGTGTTGCGCTGAGAATACACTCGTTGAACCTGATATAGCTAAAACTATCGAAGGGATTGTCACATGGCTTACAGTTCGCCTAATAAAGCGAAGAACATATTGAAGATTGCGTTTAAAGCGGTATCTTCGTGTAAAGTGTGGATTTCAACTATACTCATTTTGGTTTTGTGGTTTTTCACAACTCTTTCTCCAGTCGAAGACCGTTCTTTGCCATCCCCATATGAAGTAATACAAGCTTTTATTGATTTAAACAGCGAAGGCATATTATTAAAATCCTTAGGAATAAGTATTTTACGAGTTCTTTTAGGGCTTTTGTTAGGAATTATTTTTGCTGTTCCTGCAGGCATACTTGCAGGAGGCAGTAAGCTTGGCAATATTGTAGTTGATAAACCAAGCCACATGTTGAGATCAATTCCATTCCCGGCTTTAGCTCCAATATTAATAATTTTCCTCGGAATAGATGAAACGATGAAAATAGCGCTTATAGCTGTTGGCGTTTTTGGACCTATGTACGTTAATATTCGCGACGGAGTGCGTAATATTGATCCAAAACTTCTTGAATTAGCGCAGGTTTATCACGTTAAAAAATCTACTATTTTTATATCTATTTTGCTTCGCGGTACACTTCCAAGTTTTATGACAGGTTTGCGATTTGCAATATCTGTAGCATGGGTTGCATTAGTGACTTGCGAAACAGTCAATTCTTCTATTGGAATTGGATACATTCTTTCAAGAGCGCAAGAATTCTTTAGGCCTGATCAAATGATGGCATGCGTTATTATGTACGCAATTGCAGGTCTTGGATCTGAGCTTACTGCAAACATATTAGAATATCTTCTTATACCTGAACGCAGATTAGATAGAAAATCACGCCAATAATCTAGTAATATCAACATTTTTCTAAAGTTAACTACTTTTTAAAATGCATTAAATTGCTTTTTAAGAATTAGTCAATATTTAGAATCAACAACCAAATAATAACAACCAAACAAACAACAGATAAATAAAACAACAAACAAAAGGAACTATATATCATGGCTAATTTAAAAATGCGATTTTCTAAAAAGAGCATTATTGCATTAATCTGCGCTGCTTGTGCAACTGTATCTCTTGCAGCTTGCTCAAGCTCACAAAAATCATCAACCGCTTCTTCAAAAGAAGATGCTGGAACTATGAGAGTTGCTTATCTTTCTACAGCAAATTATTTAACTACTTTGAAAAATGAGAAATTCCTTCAAGACGAATTTGGCAAATCTAAGGTAGTTTACACTGGTCCTTACACTCCAGTTGATGGTCTTACTGCTGTTATGAGCGGAAATGCAGATGCTACAACTACTGGAACTGGACGCTTCATTGATTTGATTGCTGAAGGACAACCATGGGTAGCTTTTGCGCTCGAATATTACAATGGTGATTCTCAAGGAATCGTTGCATCCGCAAAAAGCGGCGTAAAAACGCTAAAAGACTTATATGGTAAGAAAGTTGCTATTATTCACAACGGTGACACTGGCGATTACATGCTTCACCGCGCATTTGATAAAAGCGGTTTAGACGTTTCTAAAGTTAACAAAGTTGAGATGAGTCCTAAGAACTTCCAGGCAGCATTTACTTCTGGACAGATTGACGCAATTTCCTCATTCGATCAGAATCTTGCTGCAGCAATGACAACTCCAGGCGCAAAATTGCTTGTAAATGCTAAAAAGTACGGCAATATGAACGTTACTATTCACATTGTTTCTAAGAGCTTTGCCAAAAAGCATCCAGATCTTGTTAAGAAGATGTACAAGGCTCTTGTTCGCGAAGCAAAAAAGTCTCATAAAGAAAACAATGTTATTGGAAACGCTTACAAGCAGCTCGGAGCAAGCGAAACTATTATTAAGCAAATTGAAAAGTTTGACAATCCAACTATTCGTCCAATCGATGAAAAAGGTTTGAAAATGATGGAAACTCAAGCTAAAGAATACGTGAAATATGGTTTAATTAAGCAAGCTCCAAAGAATTTGAAAGATTCTGTAATGGATTGCACGAAGTAAATTAATCCATATATCTATAAAACACATATTCATAAAAACAAAAATTAAATATCAAAATAAAATAATATATAACTAATTAATCAAAATTAAAACAAAGTTATATAACAAGATTATATAAACATGATTTAGAGCAACGCAGTAGGAGTAAATATGGACACTCAAATAGAAGAAAACTATGAGACTAAAGATAACTCTTACTGCGTTACTCTAGAACATATTGGCGTGACTTTTAAAAATAACGCTAAAATATTGCGAGATATAAATCTAAATATTAAAAAAGGCGAATTCGTATCTTTAATAGGACGCTCAGGATGCGGAAAAACTACTCTTCTTAAAGTTATTTCAGGATTAATCAAACCTGATTCTGGAACAATAAACGTCACACAACATCAAGCAATAGGTTTCCAAGATGCAAGATTAATACCATGGCTAACAGTAAGTAAGAACGTAGTTTTCGGCATACAAGGAAACAAATCAGAACTAAAATCTATTGCAGAAAAAGCTCTTAATGATATGCAACTTAATAATTGCGGTTCGAAATGGCCATCAGAACTTTCAGGTGGTCAAGCACAACGAGTCTCATTAGCTAGAGCTTTAGTTCATAATCCTGAATTACTACTTTTAGACGAGCCTTTCGGAGCATTAGACGCTTTAACTCGTTTAGACATGCAAGATTTGCTTGATAATCTAAGACAGAAACATGGCTGGACCACGATAATGGTCACGCATGATATTTCTGAAGCAGTAAGACTTTCTGACAGAATTCTTATGATTAAAGACGGAATCATTGAGAAAAACTGGAATATTGATCGAAGCCAACTTGATGCACAAAAGCGTCCAAATAATCACGTTGAAATAGAAGATGAGCTTAGAGAAGCGTTACAGTAAGAACGCGAAAAAATAATTGATAAAGGCACTGCAATATTGACTAGCCTTTATATATTGTATATCCGTTACTTACTCGTCTATTTTCATTACACTCCCATCAAGGAAAGTAAACTCGTATATTTTTTCTCATACTCATCCTGGTCCTGCAATTTCCGTGCATTTTCATTGATGCAGTTGTTAACCTTGTCAGCTACGATGTTGAGTTCTTCTTCAAGTTTCAGTTGTTCATTTTCAAGACTTGAAGTATCAAAAACAGTTTTTACCATCTCTTTATGCGTTGCGATGATTTCTTGTTTATCTTTAACAAGCATATTTACACCTTTAATGAACAGCGTTTAAATCTCACATACACGCTTCCTAATTGTTGAATGAGGTCTGCTTACTGTTCTTATACATTTTCATCACCTAGCTTTCTATTTCATCTTTTTACGAAACGAAAGATTCTCTTTTAAGAGCAATTCATGTAAAATAAAGACACGCTTTATGCACGAAGGTGGCTCTCCGTTTCGTTAATTAAATTATCTAAAATATGATTTTGATTGACTTTAGCAGAGACCTAATCTTTATTCCTGTTGCAGACAAAATTAAAGATGCCACCTACTCCTGCTACGATATCAAGCCTTATTGCCGACGTGGTTACAGGACAAATTGATGTACGAGATGTTGAGATACCAGACTATGAACAAGTTGCAGAATCGCTCTATGAAGCGGACGACAATGACACGTTACATAGCGAAGATGAAATACTAGAGGAGGTGTAATTATGCCTGAAGACAAAAAAATATCTAGTGCCGATAATCAAGGCAATCTTGTTATTTATCAAAGCGATGATGGTGAAACAAAAATTGATGTGCGTTTCGTGGATGAGACTGTTTGGCTGACGCAACAACAACTATGCGATCTTTATCAAACAAGTAAATCCAACATCAGTGAGCACATTAAACATATTTTTGAAGAGGAAGAACTTGAGGAAAATTCAGTTGTTCGGAAATTCCGAACAACTGCCTCAGACGGGAAAAAATATCTCACTACCTACTACAATCTCGACATGATTATCTCCCTTGGATACCGTATTAAATCCAAAATCGCGACGAATTTTCGCCGTTGGGCAAGTGAACGTCTGAAAGAGTACATGATCAAGGGTTTTACCATGGACGACGAACGCTTAAAACAGCTCGGAGGTGGCAATTATTGGCATGAACTCTTAGATCGTATTCGCGATATTCGTTCTTCAGAAAAAGTCATGCATCGTCAAGTGTTGGATTTATATGCCACAAGCGTGGACTATAACCCAAAAAGCAGAGAATCACTTGCGTTCTTCAAGCTGGTACAAAACAAGCTACATTATGCTGCTCACGGTCACACAGCTGCTGAAGTTATTTATGAACGAGCAGATGCGAATAAACCTTTTATGGGCCTTACTACTTTTTCCGGCGATTTTCCAACAGCAAAAGACACGCATATTGCTAAAAATTATTTATCAGAAGATGAGCTGAAGATATTGAATAGTATTGTTTCAGGATATTTCGATTTTGCTGAAGTGCAAGCTATGCGTCACAATCCTATGCATATGAGTGATTATGTGGAACACTTAGATCATATTCTTTCTGCTACCGGAGAAAAGCTTTTAAATGGTGCAGGCAAAGTCAGCCATAAGCAAGCGATCGAAAAAGCCGATAAAGAATATCAGCGTTTTATTGTCGATAATCTTTCTCCCGTTGAAAAATCTTACCTTGACACAATAAAAAGCCTTGAGAAAACAGCAAAGAAAAAATCTGGGGAAGAACAATGATAACTTTTACCAACACAAAAGAAAACGGCCTAGAAACACTCATTGTCAATTGACTTGTTGAACATAATGGTTATGAAGAAGGCACCAACGCTGATTACAACAAGGAATACGCCATTGATGAAACGCGACTTTTCCGCTTTCTTAAAACAACGCAGCCTGAACAATTTGATTTGTTAGGCATAGGACAATCCGAACAAAAAAGACGTTCGTTCCTGAACCGCCTACAGTCAGAGCTAGCTAAACGCGGTATTATCGATGTTTTACGTAATGGAATCAAAGTTTATCCTGCAAACATTATTCTGTTTTATCTCACACCGAGTGAAAATAATATAAAAGCACAAGAACATTTTGAGCAAAATATTTTTAGCGTAACAAGGCAACTTTGATATTCATTCCATAAAAGTGACATGCACAATTTTTTGAACTAATTCACCAAGCGACGTCATCAAGAAGCTGACGCACCCAGGAAAGTATCTCATGCTCACTCATTGAACCAGATCCGAGTGAAGATTCAAAAGGAGCTGGAACAATAAGCATATGAGTAAGAGGACGATACTGTAAGCCTCTATAAATACGCTTCAAACGCATCATCACAGACTCTTTTGGATCGACTCCAACAACTCGCACTGATTTTCCTTGAGAGCTGATTTGCGTAATACCAATCTCGCGTGCTTTAAAACGCAAACGAGCAACCTCACACAAAGACTCAAACTCTTCAGGCGGATTACCAAAGCGATCAAGAAGCTCATCGTGAAGTTCTTGCAAATCACTATTATCCTTAGCAGCAGCAAGCTTCCTGTACGCCTCCAAACGAAGCTTGTCAGAAGCAATATAATCAACTGGAAGAGAAGCTTCAACAGGAAGATCAATAGTTACACAAACAGGCTCAACTCTTTCAGGTTCCTTATATTTTTCAACAGCTTCAGAAACCATACGAACATACAAATCAAATCCAACACCCTCAATGTGACCACTTTGCTCATCTCCAAGCAAATTTCCAGTTCCGCGCAATTCCAAATCTTTCATCGCAACATCAAAACCAGAACCAAGTGCAGTATGCTGAGCAATTGTTGAGAGTCTATCGTGAGATTGTTGTGTCATAGGCTTAGACGGATCATACAAAAAGTAAGCGTAGGCACGCTCATGACCTCTACCCACTCGACCACGAAGCTGATGCAACTGGCTTAAACCGAATCTATCTGCGTGATCGACAATAAGTGTATTCGCATTAGAAATATCAAGACCTGTTTCAATAATCGTCGTACAAACAAGCACATCAATATCTCTATGCCAAAAATCACGAATAACAGCATCGAGCTGCTTCTCCCCCATTTTTCCATGAGCGATAGCAACACGGACATCTGGCACAAGCTCCTGAATCTTACTTGCAACAGAACTAATATCTTCAACGCGATTATGGACGTAAAAAACCTGACCCCCACGCAACAATTCACGCTTAATGCATGCAGCAACTTGAGAATTATCATACGCACCAACGTATGTAAGCACTGGAAGCCTATCTTCTGGAGGAGTTGCAAGAGTAGACATTTCACGAATACCAGTTACAGCCATTTCAAGAGTTCTAGGAATTGGCGTTGCTGAAAGACTTAATACGTCAACGTTTGTGCGCAAAGCTTTAAGCGTTTCCTTATGTTCCACACCAAAACGCTGCTCTTCGTCAATAATAACCAAACCTAAATCTTTGAACTTTATACTAGGATTCAAAAGCTTATGCGTTCCAATAACAACGTCAATGCTTCCATCTTGCAATCCAGCTAAAGTTTCTTCAATCTCTTTAGAAGTTTGGAATCTACTCATTGCAGCAACTTTTACAGGGAATCCTTCAAAGCGATTTGTAAAAGTCTCGTAATGCTGTTGAACAAGCAAAGTCGTTGGGACTAAAACAACAACTTGCTTAGAATCTTGCACAGCTTTGAAAGCTGCACGTAGCGCAATTTCAGTTTTACCAAAACCAACATCTCCACAAATTAAGCGATCCATTGGTATTGGCTTTTCCATATCTGATTTTACTTCGTCAATAGTTGTAAGCTGATCAGCGGTTTCTTGATAAGGAAATGCGTCTTCCAACTCTTTTTGCCAAGGAGTATCTTTACTAAATGCAAATCCGCGAGATTGCTGCCTTGCTGAATAAAGTTTAATAAGATTTTCAGCAATTTCATGAACATGCTTTTTAGCTTTTGCTTTAGTTTGAGCCCAGTCAGAACCTCCGAGCTTGTTGAGCTTTGGTATTTCTGCACCTATATATTTACTCACTAAATCAAGCTGATCTGTTGGAATAAAAAGCTTATCGTTAGGAGCGTTACGTTTGCTAGGGGCATATTCAATTACTAAATATTCGCGAGTTGCACTACCACCCGAAACAGCAATATTACGTTGTTTCATGCCAACAAAACGTCCAATACCATGCTGCTCGTGCACAACGAAATCACCAGGTTTTAGTTCCATTAGGTCGATTGCTTTGCGCCTGCGTTTTGGAGTTTTTAGTTGAGCTGATGCAGAAGATTTACCTGTCAGATCACGCTCTGTAAGAATCGCGATACGCGCAACATTATCAATGAAGCCATCCGAAATACTTGAGCGCACTGTAGTAAATTCATGTACACCAGTCGCATATATAGCGCGCCTCAAGCGTGCAAGAGTACCAGAAGCCGCTGCAGTAATAGTTACAGCAAAACCATTGTCAACAAGAGAAGTGATGCCGACAGAAACTTTCGATTCATCTCCTCGAAACTCTTGTGGCGCCGATGCTGGCAAAGCAATATTTCCATAAATTTGATTGTCAAGACCAAAAGATGTTAATTTCCATACGTCATAATTAGACAATTCTAACGATGAAATCGTTTCATCAAAATCCAAGAAATTAGCTTGATCGAATGTTATTGGAGCTCCAGAACCGTGACCAGAAGCAGCAACATGCCAACTAGCTGCTAAGAATTCGTTAGCTGTAGCAGTTACGTCATCTGCAGCCCTACGGCATTTTTCGGGATCAGATAGAATAATAACAGATTCCTTTGGAAGCATATTTTGCACTGATTCCATGCGATCCACTAGTGCCGGCAACAAAGACTCCATACCTTCTACTGGTATAGAATTTGCGATTGATTCAAGCATATCGTCAGCATTTGGAATTGTGCCAATAAGAGAACGCGCGCGCTTGCAAATTTTTTCTGTAATCTGAAGCTCACGACAAGGCGTAGCCCAAATACTTGCAATATTATTGCCATAAGTGCGCTGATCAGAAGCATGAAATTGCTTTATAGTATCAATTTCATCGCCAAAAAATTCAATTCTCACAGGATGTGTCATCGTTGGCGCAAAAACGTCAATAATTCCACCGCGAACAGCAAACTCTCCGCGTTCCATCACCAAATCAACACGAGTATATGCGTTTTCTACCAAACGTTTCACAGCATATTCAAGAGTTAATTCTTTTCCGCACTCAAATAACAGAGGATCTATATCACCAATGCCTTCAACTACAGGCTGAATAAGCGATCGCACAGGCATAACCAACACGCGAATCGGACCAAAAAGTGATGTGTTATTTTCAGGATGACAAAGCCTACGAAACACTGCAATCCTGCTAGCAACAGTATCTGCTCTAGGCGAAAGCCTTTCATGAGGTAACGTTTCCCACGCTTCTAATTTAGCAACGTCTTGAGCATCACCATCGTACCAATCACGTACAGATGCAATAAAATCTTCAGCATCTCTACTCGATGGAACAATAACAACAACCGGCTTTTTCTTAGCTAATGCAGCAACAATAGCAGAACGAATGCCAATAGGAGAAGAAATTGTTAAATCTCCACTTATTGAATCTAAATCTTTACGATTTTTATTTGCACTTTCGCAACAATAATCAGATATCGCATCAAGATTATATTCAGATAAAGCTTTAAAAAGTGAATCCTTAGTTGATAAATCATTAAGAATATCTCTCAAGCTTATTACTGAAATATCATCAGTCTTATCATTCTTGTTGTTTTTGATATTAGACCTGCTATCAGCGGCCATTAAACTTCTCCTGCGTTGCTGCTAATCCATGGAAAATAATACTTTCTGCAGCATCAGCACCATCTGCTAAAAAGTTTGGAAGATCAGATTTTTGAGCTGCAGCAAAACCTCCAAGAACCCAATTGACAGTATTATCGTGCGCGTGAGCACCACGCTGCGCATGACCAACACCCATTCTCACTCGAGAATATTGAGGAGTACCAAGAGAGCGATCGATAGAACGAATACCGTTATGTCCTCCAGCAGAGCCTCCTGCTTTTACTTTAATGCGCCCAAAATCTAAATCCATATCATCGTGAATTATCACAATATGATCCGGTTCTATTTGATAATAGGAGCTTATAGAAGATACTGCAGCACCAGAATCATTCATAAAAGTCAACGGTTTAGCAAGGAAAAACTTTGCTACGCGACCATCAAGATTCATAACACCTTTGCCAAGTTTAGCTAAACCTTTGTGATCCGAAAGAGATACTGACCAACGTTGTGCCAAAACGTCTGCAACCATAAAACCCATGTTGTGTCTAGTACCCTCATATTTTGTACCAGGATTTCCCAAGCCAGCAATAAGCCAAAAATCCGATGCCATGGCAGACCACTCCCCATTCAAATATTTAGCAAAACAACAAAACGGGCGCATCGATTGTAGCTGAACGTAAAATTACAACTACTCGATACGCCCTTATATACTTCAGCCTATTCTATCAAGACTCAAGTCATTATGTTATTTATTTCAAAAATTCGTCAGTAGACAATTCTTTTGCTTGCGGAGTTTTATGAGTTACTTTGCCTTTAGAATCAGTGTAAGCACCTTCCTTACTTAAGAAGTTAAAGTAAGCTTGAGCGCCTTTAACATCAGTGGTTCCGAACACAAATTTTCCGCTCTTAATATCCGCGCGATTGCCCCAATATTGACCGTCAACAATCATCTTCATGCTACGCTTAACAAACTTTATGTCGAGATTAGCATCTTTTGCTTCTTTCACAAGAATTTCAGAAGCCTCATCAGGATGTTCATAAGCATATTCATATCCGCGCTTTGCAGCTTTAACAAATGCTCGAACAAGCTTAGGGTCTTTAGCTACAGTACGCTTATTTGCTATTATTCCAATAGTATCTGGCTGACCTGGCACACCGTAGTCGCCCTCCATGAAGCAGCGAAGCTTTGGTCCAAACATTTCAGACTGCACGCCTTCCCAAGTGCCGTAGAAGCCGCCAAAATCAGCTTTGCCAGATTCAAGAGTTCTAAAAGTTGAAGTTCCAACGGTAACTTTGTCGAACTTACCTTGACCGCCATCGTGTTGAATCATCCTACGAATTACAGCATCACCTTCAGCTGAACCAAAAGTTGCAAAAGTACGACCATCAAAATCTTTTGGAGAATGAATCTTATTGTTCGAAGCAAGTGAACACCAAATAGCACTTGGCTTTTGCTGGACTTGCATAACTTGCTCAAGATTTGCTCCCTTTGTTGAAAAATCAGCAGCATTCGTCAAAGTACTAAGAGCAAAATCAGCAACACCACTATCAACTGCGTGTTCCGAACCAGTCTGAGCAACAGCAAGTATATTGACATCTAATCCAGCATCTTTAAACCATCCTTTATGCTTAGCAACATAAATACCAATATGATTAGTATCCGGTGCCCAAAATAGCATAAACGACACTTTACGAAGATTTGCATTCTTACTACTACTTGCAGATCCACATGCCGAGAAAGAAAATACGCAGCATGCAGAAAGAACAAACGCAAGAGTACGCTTTAAAATACGCATATTCATGAGTTCCCTACTTTGTTTCTTGTACCGTTCTTCTGGGAAAGTGACACGAACTCGGCAGAAAACG
This sequence comes from Gardnerella phocaeensis, assembly GCF_048545075.1. Lineage (NCBI taxonomy): Bacteria > Bacillati > Actinomycetota > Actinomycetes > Bifidobacteriales > Bifidobacteriaceae > Gardnerella > Gardnerella phocaeensis. The sequence continues at coordinate 121,669 of NZ_JBKQXS010000003.1, forward strand.
GTAACAAAGGGCCTAGCCCGCGCCGTTCAATGCCCCTGAGCAGATTCAATCTGCTACAGTTTGCCACACATTGACTCACGAAACATTTAGATTATGCACGATTAAATAGACAAATAAAAATCATGTACACTATTAAATTCACAGAAGTTGTGCGCTTCTAATAGAATGTACATGCTATTTGTAGTTTTAAATAATTCGGTTGGGGCAGCAATCGAAGTCATTTAAAGAAAGGAATCGAGTTTTCATGACGCAATCGCGTTTTAAACGTATGCTAATTAAATATCTGCCAACTGTATTTTCTGTAATAGTTTTACTTGTTTTTTGGCAGTACGCATGCGAATATTATAAAATTTCGGAAAATTTGATTCCAACACCATCTTCAATTGCTCAATCAACAGCTGACGCTTTGCCAACTCTATTACCTGCAGCATTAATTACAACACAAGAAACAGTTATCGGTTTTTCTATTGCAATAGTAGTTGGAATTCTTTTAGGTGTTATTTTCCATGTTTGTAAACTTGTTAAATCTGCTTTATTCCCGCTTTTATGCGCAGCGCAAACTATGCCACTAATTTCTATTGCGCCAATTTTTTTGATTTGGTTTGGTTTTGAAATATCTGGAAAAATTGTAATAGTAATGGTTTTCAGCATGTTCCCTATTGCTGTGCAAACTATACGAGGTCTTGACGCTGTTCCAAGTTTTTATACAGATGTTGCTTTAACTTGTGGAGCAAGCAGAACTTGGACTTTGTGGCATGTTAAATTAAGGGTTGCAGCTCGCCAAATTTTTGGTGGCATACGCATTAGTGCAGCTTATGTTTTTGGAACTGCTTCAACTGCAGAATATTTGGGAGCCAAAGATGGGCTAGGAATTTGGCTTCAATTCGCTTATAACTCATTTAGAACACCACTTATTTTTTCTGCAACAATAGTAATAATAATTCTTACTGCGCTTCTTATGTGCATTGTTAACGTTTGTGAAAGAATTCTGCTTGGCTCAGCAGACGAAGATGAGGATCCAGATAACCAATTGTGAAATGAATTAAAACAGCGCATGTGAGCTACAAAAGTAACGAAAATAACGTAACATTCGCTACTTTTGTAACTCACAAACTGAGATATTAACGAAAACCTATTTACTTACCTGATTCTTCTTTCATTGCTTCATTAATAGCATCACTCAGCTCTTTTTGCGCCTTTCCGTAAGCTTCCCAGTTTCCGGATCGCATAGCAGAATCAGAATCTTTTAACGCTTGAGCTGCACGTTTAAGCGCTTCTTTAGCTTTTTTGCTCATAGAATTAGATTTTTCTGAATTCTTAGACTCATTTTCCTTAGCGGTGCCTTCTTTAGAGCTACCTTCTTTAGAAGCAGCATCCTTAGATTCGTTACTTTCAGCAGCATTGTTTGAAGAAGAATTATTAGAAGCATCTCCAGCCAAAGCACCTGAGTTTCCGCCAAATACTTGATTAAGTGCTTCATCTAACGTATCTGCAAATCCAACTTGATCTCCAAAAGCAACTAACACTTTCTTAAGCAAAGGATAGCTAGTAGAACCGCTAGATTGTACATAAACAGGCTCTATATAAACCAGTCCTCCACCAAGAGGCAAAGTTAGCAAGTTTCCACGCTTAACTTTCGTTGAACCAGATTCAAGCAAATTCAACTCTTTAGAAACATTCGCATTAGCGTTGAAATTATTTTGAGCTTGACCAGGTCCCGGAACATTAGACACTTTAGGCAATTCTTGCAAACGAAGCTTACCGTAATTCGGACCGATCTTTCCAGGAGTATCCCCCGCATCTGAATCAACAGACAAGAAACCAGTTAATATTTCACGCGTGCTTTTACCAGCTGGAATATAAGTAGAAACAAGCGAAAACACCGGTTTCTTTGCGTCTCCAGTTTGCAAAGTCAAATAATATGGCGGTTGCAAAATATCTTCTTTTTGTGCTTTTTGAGATTCAGTAGGATCCACAGGAGTTTGCCAAAAATCTTCTCCAGAGAAGAATTGGCTTGCTGTATCCACATGATACTTTGCAAGCAGATAGCGTTGAACTTTAAACAAGCTTTCTGGGTAACGCAAATGCTTCATCAAATCGCCAGAAATCTTAGAAATGTCATGATAGTGACCTGGGAAAATTGATCTCCAAGCCTTGATTACAGGGTCTTTCGTATCCCACACATACAAATCAACAGATCCGTCATAAGCATCAACTGTAGCTTTCACAGAATTGCGAATGTAGTTTGCGCGCTGATTTGTCAAACCCTTAATAGAATGCGAAGTTGTTGTTGTGGAATCTTGAGTTATCTTACCAAAATCAGTCATCTGAGAATAAGGGTAAGAATCAGAAGTAGTATAGCCATCAACAATCCACTTAACGCGACCATCTACTACTGCAGGATAAACTCGACCATCCAAAGTTAAGTAAGGAGCAACTTTAGACACTCGCGTCTTAGGATCACGATCATACAAAATTTGAGATTCAGCAGTCACACGGTCAGAGAAAAGAATCTGATCAGACCCAAACCTAATTGCATGCAAAAGTTTAGAGAAGAAATTGCCTAAACTTGGACCGCCATTGCCCTTAAAAGTAGTTAACGCACCTTGAGAACCAGTCGGATAATCAAATTCCCATGGAGCTGTCCCTTTTGGAGATCCAACTATAGAATACTCAGGAGCATTCGGAGAGAAGTAAATACGTGGTTCATACTTTTGTGACTTAGTAAGCTTTCCTTGAGCAGGAATACCATATTCCATGAATTGCGGCTGACCATCTGACGTCACTTTATTTCCGTAGGCTGCAACAATTCCGTAGCCATGCGTATAAACAGTATGATCATTAACCCAGTTTCGGTTATCGTTTCCAGCTAAATCGAGTTCACGCGCAGCAATAACTGTATCTTGACTTACTCCATCAATATCGTATTTATCAACTGAAAGCGTATCTGCGAAAGTGTAGTATTGCTTCGATTGCTGCAATTGACGGAAAGTTGGAGACGTAACTTGTGGATCTAACAAACGAATTTGCGCAGTTGACTCTGCTTCTTTTGATAATGCTCCCGATTTACCTTTAGAAGTAGCGTTATACGATTCTTTCTTTACGTTATTTAGTCCGTAAGCAAACTTTGTTGCATCGATATTACGCTGAATATAAGTAGCTTCCAATTCCTGAGCATTAGGAGCAACTTTAAATCGCTGCACAAGTGCTGGCCAAGCTAAAGATATAACCATTGAGCAAACAATCATAAAAGCTAAAGCAATAATTGGTGTTTTCCATGCCTTAATTGCTGTTTTAAAACGCACTGAAATTGGTGCTTCTACAGATAAAGCATGAGATTTCATAAACCAAAATGCAATAATAGAACCAACTAGCACTGTTATCACTGCCATTGCTATGCTTCCAGGAACGCCAGCATTCATGTCAGTGTATGAGCCGCCTGTAATTCGAGAGCCATCAAGAGTTACTAAAGCGAACATGTCTAAAATCTGTTGAAGTGCCCACACCAAAATCACAAGCATAAACCATACAGAAATTTGTCTACGTGCTCGTTTTGTAATACTTAATATGCCTTTACCATCGATAGGCATACTAAAACGAATTGCTCCCATAAGAACATGAGTAATAATAGAGAAAACAAGAGATATTACCAATAAAAGCACAAATGCGCTTATAAATAACCTTAATCCTGGAAGCACAAATACGTAGAATCCATTGTCAATTCCAAATTGCGGATCTTTAATGCCAAAAGGTTGAGCGTTAAACATTAACAAAATTTGCGCCCAATGATTGTAGAATTTAAACCCAAATACTGCGCCTACAATCAATGAAAAAATTCCTGCAACATGCAAAGCAAGCTTTGAACTAATTCCCTGCTTTAAATCAATAACGTTGCCTTTAATTCGAATATAAGTTCCATCCGCATTGCTTGGACGCGCTTTTATTGCCAAAGCTGCAGACAGGTAGCCAAAAGCAGACATTAATATTGCATAAAGCACCCAAACGCCGATTTTTGCGCCTAACTGAATCCAAATTACGCTCTCGAATCCAAGCTGTGAATACCACATGCAATCAGTTATGAACCTTGCGAGAGCAAATATTGCAGCTATAGCAAGCACAACTATTAACAATACTATCGCAGGAATCCACCGCCACTTTTTTGCAGTATTAGTAAATTTTGCAAAATTTAAATCAATTTTCATAAAAGAATTTCTTTCATTCTTAAGTTTATTGTTGTTATCTTTCTCATCATCATTAAGAATATAAGCTTGCACATTTTCGTTATTTTTATCGCTTGTAGCACTTTTGCTACTTTTGCTATTCTTGCCGCTCTTTCTATTTTTATTATTCTTAGCCATATATGCACCAGCAGCAGCCCATATAATGCCAATAACTATTTCTATGATGAGTTTCAACATAAGGTTAATGATACTATACTAATTATTTCCAATCTACATATTGTGTAGTCAGAACTAATTACAAAAAGCGCGCCCGCAAAGTTAATGCGAACGCGCTTAGAGAAATAAGATTTTGCGATTAGGAAATCAAACTGTATTGTTAAGCAATATCTGGATCGTCTTTAGCAATCGTGCCAGTAAGCTTTCCAATAGCCTTCAATAAGTGGTATACAACCAACACCACGACGGTTCCGATTGCAATACCGTTGAACTGAATGCCAGAAAGTGCAAAATTGAAATTAGCAATGCCAATAATCATAACGATTGCAGCAATCATAATATTCACTGGCTTATCGAAGTTCACTTTGTTTTCAACCCAAATTCTTATGCCAATCATGCCGATCATGCCGTAAAGCAAAGTAGTCACGCCACCGAGAACGCCAGCTGGAATTGAGTTTACAACAGCACCGAACTTTGGGCAGAGGCTCAAGATGAATGCGAAGAATGCAGCACACCAATAAGCTGCAGTAGAATAAACCTTTGTTGCAGCCATAACGCCAATATTTTCACCGTAAGTAGTAGTACCGCAACCTCCGAATAAACCAGCAATAGCTGTACCAAAACCGTCTGCGAATAATGCAGTTCCAATCTTAGAGTCATAGTCGCGACCGGTCATTTGAGCTACAGACTTTACGTGACCAACATTTTCTGCAATAAGAACAAGCACTACCGGCAAGAACATAAGTAGAACAGAGAAATCAACTTGTGGAGTGTGGAATTTAGGGAAACCAATCCAAGAAGCTTCTTCAATCTTTTTAAAATCAACTTGACCTTGGAAGCACGCGTAAGCATAACCAACAAGAACACCTAAAAGAATATTCAAACGACCAAGAAGTCCTCGGAAAACTACAGCAATAAGCATTACAGCAACTAGTGTTACAAGTGCAGTATCTGGAGCTTTCTGGAAGTTAGTCCAAACTGCAGGACCTAAATTAAAACCGATAATTGCAACGATTGCACCGTTTACAACAGGCGGCATAATAATGTCAATCCACTTAGCTCCTGCAAAATGCACAATCACACCGATAAGAGCAAGAAGCAAACCTGTGCACATAATGCCAAAGCTTGCAACAGCAATACCTTTATGAGCTGTTGTTACAGCTGTAACAGGTGCTATAAGACCAAAAGAGCTTCCCAGGTAACTAGGAAGCTTATTTGCGTTAATAAGTAAGAACAGTGCTGTAGAAATAGCAGTGAACATCAATGTTGTTGATGGATCAAAGCCAGTAAGAATAGGCACCAAGAAGGTAGCACCGAACATTGCAATAACATGCTGAGCACCAATACCAGCAGTACGAGTCCAAGTCAAACGCTCATCTGGCTCCACAACCTCACCCGGTTTTAATGTTTTACCATCGCCGTGAAGCTGCCACGTGAATAACGAATTCATTTCTTCTCCTTGTAAAAACAAGCTATGCAAAATGTTTGGTAAACAAGTGATCGCTTAAAAAAAAAACAAGCACTCGTCGAGCGCTGGGATGGCAGCTTCTGGGAGGCCTCCATTGCACCACCGACCCATATGCCAAATGGACATTCTAATGTTACAAAACGCAAGTGTCGAGAATAAGAAAAAAATTACAGTTTTGTTTTTTATTTTTGTTGAAATATCAAGCAAAATCGGCGTGTTGAAAAGATTGCAATGAGCACCAACTAAAGTTAGTTTCTACTAACTTATGTTTATAAAATAATTAAAGTTAAGCAAAGTTAAACAATCGCAAAATTAGTAAACACATACTCAAGCAAGTAATTTTTGCAAATATTCTTGCAAAACTAATGCGTGATTTACTTTTGGATTTTTTGCAGCATACAACAAAGTTATAGTTTGATACTTATTAAACAAATCCATAATCACACCAACAGCTTCATGATTTGAATCAAGTTCTTCAACATAACGATGTGAAAATTCTTCAAAATGCTCCGGGTCATGATTAAACCACTTGCGCAACTGCGAAGTAGGAGCAATATCTTTAAGCCATTTATCAATATGAGCATATTCTTTGCTTATACCACGCGGCCAAAGTCTATCAATCAAGACTCTCACACCATCATCTTCACTAACTGTTTCATACACACGCTTAATCTTCACAGTGCACTTGTTCATAAAATCTCCTTTATACGTTTACCATAATCGCACCTTTGTTTATTTTTTCAAGGAATTATCTACTAACAAATATATCTGCGATATAAATTGAGTTATTATGTTCGATTATGTGATTTTTATGTCGGCGTGTCGCGTTTATTTGCAGCAAAATTATATAAAATTTGCTTAATTTTTTAATTTATGTTCGTTTTTGTCCGATTATGGGAGAATACTTGGCTAAATGGTTAATTTCTTTGATACATGGAAAAAGAAAATCTGCACCATCGATATGGCTCTTATCGCTGTATTGACACTTCTAGCTTCCTTTATTGGTAGCTGGCTTAAGAAGTACCCAGGTTTCCAATTACTTGGTGCTCTTATTATTGCGTTGCTTGTTGGCATGGCTCTGCAGCTGCCATTGCACGTGTACAAAATGAATAATGATTCAAGGCGAGCAGGCGTTAAAAGCGCTGCTGGTTTGATTGCAAACAAACTTCTTCGCCTCGGTATTATTCTCCTCGGCTTTAAGCTGAATTTGCACGATCTGTTTACAAAGGGCATTAAATGCTTGCCTATTGCAGCTGTGTTAGTTGCAATAATGGTTTGCGTAACTTATAACATTGCTAAACTCTTGAAAGTAAATCCTCAGCTTGCAATGCTTACAGCAGGAGGCACAAGTATTTGTGGCGCTGCTGCAGTTATGGGTCTTTCTGGCTCAATGCCAGTTCTTCCAGAAGAGGAAGACGAAAAAGAGCAGAACGAAGTTATGGCTGTTGCAACAGTTGCAATTATGGGCACTATTTACGCTCTTGCTGAAATCTTCATCCTTCCTAACTTTGGCATGACAAAGCAGCAGCTTGGCATTACAGCAGGTGCATCACTTCACGAAATCGCACATGCTGTTGCAGCTGGCGGAGCATTCGATAGTATTGATGTCGCAACAATCATGAAGCTTTCGCGAGTTCTTATGCTCGTTCCAGCTTCCATCTTTATTGCAATTTGGTGGAATGCTCGTCATAGCAAAGTTGAAAATGGTGGAAAGCATAAGATTAGCTTCCCATGGTTTATGCTTGGCTTTATTGCAGCATCCGTTATTGGAACTTACGTTCCTTTCGTAACAGCACACGCATCAACTCTTGTAGAAGCAGGATACGTTTTCCTTGGCATGGCTATGGCTGCACTTGGAATTAACGTAAACTTCCGTGCTATTTTTAAGCAAGGCCGTGCAGCATTTGCAGCAAGCTTCCTGGCTTCTATTGTTTTAGTTGCTTTGGCTTATGCAGCTGCAGTACTGTTCTTCTAAATAAAACATTGCAAAATAGTTTTGCTTAACAAATGAGGGTCTTCGTTTGAAGATCCTCATTTTATATTCTCGATAATTTATTTTCGTGTATTCTTGAAAAATCTATCCAATATGCACAGCCGTTCCATCAGGAATATTTTTATAAAACCATTTGGCATCCGCAACGCTTAAACGCACGCAACCATGCGATGCAGGCTTTCCAAGCTTCATGCCTTCTGACGGAATATATTCTCCAAAATTATAATTCGTCGGCACAGAATGGAATAAATATTGCGATCCAATAAAAGCAACCCAATAATCTGCTCCAACTTTTTCATCTTGATTAAAGAAATGATCACCACGACCATTAATTTGATAATTACCATGAGGAGTCGAGTCTTTTATTCCAGAACTCATAACCATTGAATACACAGTTTTTCCATGAGCAATAATATAAACACGCTGTTTTTTCAAATTTACATTCACATGCAAATCCGAAACCTTTATTCCCGTAAGATTAGGATAGGCTCCACCAGTAGGATATTTCCAAAAATTAGGTTTAACTAAAGACTTATTCTTTAGATAATTTTTGCAATACTTTTTAATAAAAGATTTATCATTCCTATTCAGTTTGCTTATTTTGCAATCAATTTTTTCGCGCTTACTCAAATTAATTTTTTTTAACTGAGCACTATGCCTTAAAGAAGCAGAAACAACATTAGAAGTTTCAAAACCAACAAAGCAGAAGAACGGAATCAATAATGCAGCTAATAAAGCTGACGCAACGCAACGAGCAAAATTAGAACTACGCTTCCACCATTTGCAAAATCTTGCAACAATGCGAACACACTTGCGTATATCGCTCACAAAGTTACGAATAAATTGCATAACATCTCCATTGTAAAAGCAAAAACGTTGCTCCCCCTAGTTTAACAGCAAACTGAGGAGAGCAACGCTAAAAAAAAAAATAAATCTTTTATTTATTATGATATTAAAATCACTCGTAACATAAAAATCATAGATTTTTTTGAACGAACATGAAAATAATCATACATTAAATTTGAATTCGACAATATCACCGTCTTGCATCACGTAGTCGCGACCTTCAAGACGAAGCTTTCCTTCTTCCTTAATTTTTGCCATAGAACCGTCAGCCGCAACGAAATCATCGTAAGATACGATTTCTGCTTTAATGAATCCGCGCTCAAAATCAGTGTGAATAACGCCTGCAGCTTGAGGAGCAGTCCAACCTTTATGAATCTGCCAAGCGTGAACTTCTTTAACACCAGCAGTTAAATAGGTTTGAAGACCTAAAATATCGAATCCTACGCGAGCAAGCTGATCCAAACCAGATTCCTTCAAACCAGCATCTTCGAGCATCTCACGAGCATCTGCTTCGTCGAGCTCAGTAAGTTCGGACTCAAATTGAGCATTCAAGAAGATTGCTTTTGCAGGAGCTACAGATGCAGAAAGCTTAGACTTCAAATCTTCATCAGCCAACTCCGAATCATCTACATTAAACACGTAAATAAACGGCTTAGCAGTTAGCAAGTGCAAATCATACACATCGTTTTTATCAATAAGCTTTTCGTTATGAGCCTGGTCAATAGTTTTGCCAGATTCAAGAATTTCCTTAGCTTTATTTACAGCGTCTACGTATTCCTGCGTAACTTTCTTACCACGCAAATCTTTTTCAAGCTTTGGCAAAGCATTATCAATAGTTTGCATATCGGCAAGAATAAGCTCAGTATTAATCGTGTCAATATCGTCAGCAGGATCTACTTTTCCGTTAACATGCACAATATCGTCGTCATTAAACGCGCGCACAACTTCGCAAATAGCGTCTGCTTCGCGAATATTAGCAAGGAACTTATTGCCCAAGCCTTCGCCCTCGGAAGCACCCTTAACAATACCTGCAATATCAACAAAAGTAACTGTTGCTGGAACAATCTTTTCAGTATTAACTAATTTAGCTAAAACTGGAAGACGACGATCCGGAAGCGGAACAATACCAGTATTAGGCTCAATAGTTGCAAACGGATAATTCTCCGCCAAAACGTTGTTGCGAGTTAAAGCATTAAACATAGTGGACTTGCCAACGTTTGGCAATCCAACAATTCCAATAGTTAAAGACATATTTACCTAGTTTAGACCAGCGCCGGGAAAGCCGACACAACTTGATTTTATTTACTATTTATTTTCAATAGCATCAACTGCAGCAATAACATCTCCCCTAAATCCGCGAGATTCTAGCTCAGCAACGCCACGAATAGTTGTTCCTCCAGGAGAGCACACCGCATCTTTCATTTGACCTGGATGCGAGCGCGAATCCATGTATAACGCACCTACTCCTTCAATCATTTTTGCAGCTAAGCGGTAAGCACAATCACGTTGCAAACCATATTTCACACCAGCATCACCCAATGCTTCAATATACATTGCTGTAAAAGCTGGAGCGCAGCTAGAAATACACATTGCAATATTCATATGTTCAGCATCCACACGCTCTACCAAAGAAATTGGCTCAAATAAAGCATTAAACATTGAAAGTTGAACATCCGTAAGAGAATTAGAAGTTTCAGCTAAAGTCACACCCTGGCCTACCGCAATAGGAGTATTCGGAATAATGCACTGAACATGAGCATTCTTTCCAAGCAGTTCCATGTAACGCTCAAGCGTCCAACCGGCTGCAACGGAAATAACAGCAATACCTCGTTCATTAATAATTTCACAAACTGGCTTAAGCACTTCAGCAACCTGATACGGCTTTACAGCAATAATAATCACATCACTTGCTTCACACACTTCTTGAGCAGTACGCATAGCGCGAGCGCCAATTAGCGAAGTATTATGCTCGAGTTTTTCAAAATTATGCGCGCACGCAACAATATTTTCACCTTGCAATATGCCTGCATTAAGAGCACCTTTAGCGATTGCTTGTGCCATATTGCCATAACCTATAAAACCAACAGTTCCAGATACACAAGTACCCATACATGACCCCCTTTAGCGCATTGATAAAACAGTAGCGCACTCATTACTAAGCAAACAGATGTATAGCATAGCAAAGAGTGCACTATAATCATTGCGCATATTAAAATATTACCTTTGTATACTGCTTATCTCTTATAAATTCCCTCTAAATCGCCACGATTCAACGCCTCATCAAACAAATGACGGAAAACAATGTCTCCATGTAAACCATCATGCTCAAACTCGTTCGTCGTCCAATAGTGGGAGTTGGCAATACGAGAAAGAGTGTCAAGCTGAAGACCAGAATCTACGTACATGTCGTCAAAGTAAACTGCTGATTGCAATGGAACTTCGTTATTAGCAAGTTGATCTTGATCGTAAATTTTGCCAAACTGCTTATCTTTCATCAAGCAGTCAACAGCTGGAAGGAATGGTTGCAAAGCAAGCTCTTGATCATACATCCAAGGGAACATTGCTTCTCCAGTGAAAAGAAGAGGACGAGCAGAACCAGAAAACTCTGGCATAGTTTCTCGAACCTGTTGAGCAGCCCACAAAATTGGGTGTTCCAATTCGCCGTCAGCATAAATAAATTCTTGCAGTGGCCAATAAAGTGGACTAGAAGCTGTAGAATCCATGACACCGTACACAAATTCGTCACTTAAGCTACCTGCAGAAGCTCCTCCGCCGTGCTTAAATGCTTTCAAAGAACCATCCCCATCTGCAAATGCAGAATCAAGAAGCCAGTGCACTCGCTCAAAACTTGGTTTCATACCAAAGGAAGATCCCAACATTTGGAATCGCTCAACCGTAAGTTTTTCACCATTCGGAAGCACAACATCACCTTGCGCAATACGATCTGCAATAGCTGCAGCACGAGCGACATCCTGCGGATAGCGCTCATAGAATTGCTCAGTTTTGCGCGCCATACGAGGAAAAGTATGCTCATAGACTTCACGCGCATTTGCTGGAACGTGAGGAATACCACCTGTTGTAAAGCTTGCAATTAATCCTTGAGGGAATAGTGACAGGTATGTAAGAGTCAAGAAGCCACCATAGCTTTGACCAAGCGAAACCCACGGTTTTGCATCAAATTCAGTGAGTCGCAAATGTTCAAAATCGCGAATAATAGAGTCAGCCAAGAAACGCTTTAAATACCATGCTTGTCGCTCAACGCTTACCCCGTCATCTGCCATGCGCTTCATAGTTGAAGCGTCTACTCTTGAAGAACGCCCAACACCACGCTGATCCGGCAAGACTACGCGAAAATGTTTAATAGCTTCTTGAATCCAACCATCACTAGAAGGCGAAAGTGGTCGCGGACACTGCCCACCAGGACCTCCTTGCAAAAATACCAACAAAGGCAAATTATCATGTACATGCTCAGGAGCACAAACTACTCTACAAAACAATCGAATTGTTTCACCTTTAATAGCACCACCCGGAGTGTTGCCTTCCCAATCAAGAGGCACGTCAATCGCACGCTCTTCAACATGCAATCCCGGAACATAGTAGCTTGTAAGTAATGCCATATTAATACTGCCTTTCTGTACTCGCGTGCTACATTGCAACTACAAATTACACACTCTTATATAAATCATACTCAAGTTCGATTGTTCTATAAAGTGCTATGCACTAGCCTAGTAATTATGAAAGTACCTAATATGTTTCAAAGTGTTATTCAACGCTTACGAAAAGAGCTCACATTAAACGACATATTATGGTTTATTATTCCATTCATTCTTTTTATTCTTTCAATCAATCGCTATGTTATAAGCAACGTTGATGGCTTTTTGACACAAAGCTCTTTAATTGCAGTAATACTTATAAATATTGTTGTCGCACTACTACTTTCAGTACGAAAACTATGGCCCGAACAGGCGGCTATTACTTTTATTGTTATTTGCATTGTGCAAGTAATCTTTGGTCCTATTCAACTTTTTGCTGATTTCTTTGGTTTCGTACTGCTTGTTAACGCTATTGCGCTAGGAAATCCAGAACATTCAAAAGCTTTTGTTATTGCATCTTACGTAACAACCGTATTATCTTGCGCATTAATATCGTGGAATGCTGTAATGGGACCAATATATGGCAATAATCATTCGAAATCTAGTTATACTTGCAGTGTACGAAATATAAATAGTAGTAACATAAAAAATTGCGTTTCGAATATACTTGATTTTGCGATTCCTTCCATAATTTTTGCGATTATTATTACCACTATTACGGTTATTATTGGCTACTGGCAGCGCACTCACGTGCATACTATTCAACTTTTGCAAGAACACAATAATGCTATTCGCGCGTACCGCCGAAAAGCTCAACACATTGCTGTTACTGCAGAACGAGCAAGAATTGCTAGAGATATGCACGATATTGTTGCTCACACGCTTTCTATTATTATTGTGCAAGCAGATGGCGGACGTTATGCAGCAACCAAAGATATTTCGCTCGCTAAAAAAACAATGCATATTATTAAAAATGAAGCCGAGCGCGCCGTTCACGACATGCGTCGACTGCTAGAAGCTTTAACTGATGCACCTTCTAACGACACAAATTTGAATCATGTGCCTTCGCTTATTGAGCAAGCGCGAATTGCTTCACCAAATAATATTTTTTGGCATACTGTTGATGGCATAAATTCTTCTAATAAACTCAACAAAAATGCGCAAACTGTAGCATATAGAATTATTCAAGAAGCACTTACTAATATTCGAAAGCATGCAGGCGAATGCGTTAAAGTAAACATTCATGAAGAGTGGAACAACCAGGGTTTAATACTAAAAATTACAAATGAAATACACAAAATCGAAGATAGCAAAGCGCAAAATAGCAATGCACAACATAAAAACGGCTATGGCTTAATTGGCATGAAAGAGCGCATTGAAAATCTTCATGGCACACTTGATTATGGAAAACTAAACGATGGAACGTTTAGTATTGTTGCTTTTATTCCATATTCTTACAGCACAGACCAGTCAAACACTACTGCTTCTTTATTAAATAGTATTCCTAACGTTACTTATGAGAATGCAAAAATCAATAATCAATCAGTAGAGCAAACAAAACTTGCAAATGCAAATGCTCCAACCTCATCAAAAGTTTTGCCAGAAGTCTTGCCAGAAGCAAATGCTTCACGAAATAAGATTGAGAAAGTATCACAATGGTTTGAACAACATTGGCTTATTGGAGACATTATTTATGCATCACCTTGGGTTGTTATGATGCTCTTTCTGCCAACCTACGATTTTATTGTTGGAAATGGAATGTCTTCACAATATTCCAACTCGCTTCCATCACAAATACTTTATAAAGTATTTACTCTTACAACCATGGTGCCATTCATGTTCCGTAGAAAAGCTCCAACTACATGCGCAATTGTTGCCGCAATATTTTCTGCAATACAGCTAATATTCTTACCTAATATTTTGTTTGCTAACTTATTTATTCCAAGCATTATTTATTCTGCAGTTCTATACGGCAAAAAGCGCACATGGCAATGGGTTAGCGCAGTAGTGCTCGCCGAATCTGCTATTTTTTCATTAAAAATTGGCATTGCATCAAGAAATATTCCACAAAATGCAACTCCAATACAATTCTTTACATCTAAAATAGACACAACTAATTTTTATGTCATTATGCAAATGGCATCCGTAGGATTAGTTTTTGGTTTTATAGTTGCGTTAATTTGTTTTGCGGCCATTGCATTTGCTTATTCCCGCAGAAACGATGACAATAATTTGCTGATTCTAAAAGCGCGCAGAACAGAATTAGAGCAAGAGCAAAAACAGCTAGAAGTACTTGCAGCTAACGCAGAAAGGCAACGACTTAGCTCAAATATTCAGCAAAAAGTTGCTATTACATTGCATAAAGTAATCGATGCCGCAAATAACGGAATTGATATGCTAAATAAATACGAAAAAGCAAATAACAATACAGAAAATCGAAAGTTATCAGAACCAAAGCAATCACAGGAACAAAGTGAAGAAATTAGTAAAGCTTTCAAAAATATTGGAGATGAAGGTCGCTCAGCACTGAAATATATGCGAAAATTGCTTGGAGTTTTGCGAGAAACAGGTTCAAGCGCTAATTCAGCAAATAATGTTGCGAATGTAACTGAGATTGCTATTCGCCCTGCTGCCCCACTTGATGAGCAAATTCAACACAGCGCATTAAATAAGCAAGAGTAAGTTGATACTATGGAAAATATGGAAAACAATGGAGTAATTCGAGTCGCAATAGCAGACGATCAGGAGCTTGTTCGTGCAGGATTTGCTATGGTAATTAATTCGCAACAAGATATGCACGTTGTATCTCAGGCTTCTAACGGATCACAAATTGTAGAGCTTTCTAAAAGCCAGAATCCAGACATTATTCTTATGGACGTTCGCATGCCTGTAATGGACGGTTTGGAGGCAACTCGCAAGATTCTGCAGCAAAAAACTAACGAAAATACTAAAATTATTATTCTAACAACTTTCGACCTTGATGAATATGTTATGGCTGCAATTCATGCAGGTGCTTCCGGATTCCTTTTGAAAGATACTGAGCCTGAAACTCTTCTTAATTCAATACGAACGGTGTATCAAGGAAACGCAATTATTGCTCCGACTGCCACGAAGCGTTTGATTGAAAATATGATTCAGCAAGGCAAAGTAGCAACAAATACTACAGAAAACAGTGTTGCGAATTACACTGCACAAGTAAGTTACGACGTACAAGCAAATCCGGCTGCGCAAGCAACACAAAGCTGCGCGTACACAAATTCAGCTATTACAGAACTTACTGATAGAGAACGCGAAGTTCTTGTTGAAATTGCTCACGGACTTTCAAATCAGGAAATTGCTGACAAACTATTTATTAGCTTACCAACAGTTAAAACTCATGTTGCGCATATTTTAGGAAAAATCGGCGCTCGAGACCGCGTGCAGGCTGTAGTTTTCGCTTATGAAAATGGCTTAGCTAAGCCGTAAAATACAGCTATTTTACAAGATTTCTCTGTCTAATGAGACGTGAATTGTCAGAGTTTTCTCTCATACCAAGTTTTATATTTGTTATACAAGAAGTCCAACAGCTTTTGCATGCTTGACTTCTATCCTTCAACTAATTACGTGGAAAGTGTTGTCTTGAGGTAAGGGCTAATTAGGCTAGTGCATTTTAGGCTTTGTGTAGCAGGGGTTAGCGAGTGTTATCGTTAAAAGGTTTAGCGTGCGGTGACTTTAAGCTTACTTCTCGAGATTCTAGATGTGATTTTGCTACCTTTAAGCCTACTGGTTGCGTGCTCTAGTTGCTTATATTTTGGGGAACAAATCGGTGTAAAAATCATAAAAAAGTTCCCTACATTATTTGATTATTGGGGAACAAAATGGTATTTTATTTAAGCAAATGTTCCCCAATTTATGTGAAAAAGGAGTGTGAAGATGGCTGCAAAATATGATGATGTGCAAGAATTG
>NZ_JBKQXS010000004.1:0-91205 GCF_048545075.1 Gardnerella phocaeensis
AGTTTGGGGGATTTCTTTACGAGCACTAAAAGAGGACTGATGGAGCAACGTTCGTAGAGAACAAAGTATGCATGAGAGTCTTTAACAGCCAAAGCGACTGAAGGACGGGACGTGCGAGGAAAGAAATTCCCAAAAACTCGCGCCACATTAAACAAATAGTAATATAAACTATAAAATATGAGTTTTTTGCGATTGGCGTTAGCGCAGATAGATACCTGCGTTGGGAATATTGATAGCAACGTTGAAAAAGTTTTGAAGTATGCTGCGCGCGCAAAGCAGTCGGGTGCTCGCATGGTTGTATTTCCTGAGATGACTTTGACTGGGTATCCTATTGAAGACCTCGCCTTGCGTGCAACTTTCCGCACAGCTGCACAAAAAGCTGCAGACTTGCTTGCGTCAAAACTTTCGGAAGAAGGCTTGGGAGAGCTTTACGTAGTAGTTGGAACTGTTGGCTTTGACGAGTCTGCTGGAAAGCCTCGAAACAGGCTTCTCGTGTTGCATGAAGGTAAATCTGTGTTGCAATACGACAAGCATTTCTTGCCAAATTATGGTGTTTTTGACGAGTTTCGTATTTTCTCTTCTGGCAATAAGTGTGAGCTGCTGGAAGTAGATGGGATGCGTCTAGGCTTTGCTATTTGCGAAGATATTTGGCAAGACGGCGGTCCTGTTGCGCGTTTGGCAAAACTTGGTATCGATGCGCTAATAACTATGAACGGTTCTCCATATGAGGAAGGTAAAACTCATGTGCGCTTGAGTTTGGCTCAAAAGCGCGCTGTTGAAGTCAATGCGCCAGTCGTATATGTGAACCAGGTTGGCGGTCAAGATGATTTGGTTTTTGACGGTGGAAGTTTTGTTGTTGATTCTGACGGAACTTTGCTTGAACGCTCGGCAATGTTTGATGAAGATTTGTCGTTTGTTGATTTTGATAACTCGCTTAAAAAGCAGAAAGTTTCAAGCATTGCTCCAAAACTTGACGCAGACGAAGAAGTGTATTGTGCGTGTGTTGTAGGTCTTAGAGATTACATGCGTAAGAATGGTTTTAAGGGTGTGTGCTTAGGGCTTTCGGGAGGAATTGATTCTGCTTTAGTAGCTACTATGGCTGCTGATGCGTGCGGTGGAGAAAATGTGTATGGCATTTCTATGCCAAGCATGTACTCTTCGGACGGTTCTAAAGACGATGCGCGCGATTTAGCAGAGCGAATTGGCGCTCATTACGATGTGCAACCAATTGAACCGCTTTTTAAAGCTTTCCAATCGCAACTTTCATTAGAAGGTGTTGCTGCAGAAAACTTGCAAGCTCGCGTTCGTGGCGTAATCGTAATGGCATATTCAAATTCGCGCGGTGTTTTGGCGCTCGCAACTGGTAATAAATCGGAGCTTGCTTGCGGATATTCTACTATCTATGGCGATGCGGTAGGAGGGTATGCTCCTATTAAGGATTTGTTTAAGACGCGCGTTTGGGCACTTTCTCGTTGGAGGAATCGCGCTGCAAATGCTGGAGTAGGCATTGGTATGCTGCCAATTGTTGGATATGAAGATTCTGAGCAAACAGAAGCTACGAAAGCTAAAGCTCCGCAAGATGGTGTGCTTATTCCTGTTAATTCTATTATTAAGCCTCCGAGTGCAGAGTTGCGTCCAGGGCAAAAGGATTCTGATTCTTTGCCTGAGTACGATTTGCTTGATCGCGTTTTAGAGGCTCATATTGAGCTTGCTCATGGTAGAGCGGATTTGCTTGCAGATGGTTTTGACGAGCATACTGTTGACACGGTTATGCGTTTAGTTGATCGCGCAGAATGGAAGCGCAGGCAGTATCCGCTTGGGCCAAAAGTAAGTGCTATTGCTTTTGGCAGGGATCGCAGAATGCCTGTTACCACAGCTTTTCGTGAATAAATGTGATATATTTCACTAGATTTTTTGCAAAACTGCTCGTGTATGCGTTTACCTATGCTTTAACATTGTTATTAAGGCAGCGTGAAGATGCGTTGCGGGTACAAAAGGAGTCTAAACATGACATCAGTTGATGCGCCAGTTCTCAGTGAAGAGGATCTTCGTACCGAAGCGTGGAATGGTTTTACTGACGGCAATTGGAAGAAAGACATTGACGTACGCGACTTTATATTAAAGAACTATACGCCATATGAAGGTGACGAAAGCTTCTTGGCAAATGCCACTGAAAAAACGAAGCACATGTGGAAGTATCTCGACGACAACTACTTGGCTGTTGAACGTGAACGTCGTGTTTATGATGTTGAAACTCATATCCCAGCAGGCATCGACGCAATGCCAGCAGGCTACATTGAAAGCCCAGAAGTAGATAACGTAATCGTCGGTTTGCAAACTGATGAGCCTTGCAAGCGCGCTATGATGCCAAACGGCGGTTGGCGCATGGTTGAGCAAGCTATTAAAGAAGCTGGCAAGGAAGTAGATCCTCAAATCAAGAAGATCTTCACCGTTTACCGCAAGACTCATAACGATGGCGTGTTTGGCGTTTACACCAAGAATATTAAGATTGCTCGCCACAACAAGATTTTGACCGGTTTGCCAGATGCTTACGGCCGCGGTCGTATTATTGGCGATTATCGTCGTGTTGCTCTTTACGGCGTGAACATGCTTATTGAGTTTAAGAAGCGCGATAAGGATTCGATTCCATACCGTAACGATTTTACCGAGACTGAAATTGAGCATTGGATTCGCTTCCGCGAAGAGCATGACGAGCAGATTAAGGCTTTGAAGCAGCTTATTAACTTGGGTAACGAGTACGGTTTGGATTTGACTCGTCCAGCTAAGACCGCTAAGGAAGCTGTTCAGTGGACTTACATGGGCTATCTTGCTTCTGTTAAGAGCCAGGATGGCGCTGCAATGAGCTTCGGTCGCGTTTCCGCATTCTTCGATTGCTACTTTGAGCGCGATTTGAAGGCCGGTTTAATTAACGAAACCGACGCTCAGGAAATTATTGACGCTCTTGTTATGAAGCTTCGTATTGTGCGCTTCTTGCGCACTAAGGATTACGACGCAATCTTCTCTGGTGATCCTTACTGGGCAACTTGGTCCGATGCAGGCTTCAGCGAGGATGGTCGCACTTTCGTAACCAAGACTTCGTTCCGTTTGCTCAACACTTTAACTCTTGAGCATTTGGGACCTGGTCCTGAGCCAAACATCACTATTTTCTGGGATCCAAAGCTTCCAGAAGCTTATAAGCGTTTCTGCGCACGAATTTCTATCGACACTTCTGCAATCCAGTACGAGTCCGATAAAGACATTCGTGAGCACTGGGGTGACGATGCTGCTATTGCTTGCTGCGTTTCTCCAATGCGCGTCGGTAAGCAAATGCAGTTCTTTGCTGCTCGCGTGAACTCTGCAAAGGCTTTGCTTTACGCTATTAACGGCGGTCGCGACGAGATGACCGGCATGCAGGTTATCGATAAGGGTGTTATTGACCCAATCAAGCCAGAAGCTGACGGCACTCTCGACTACGAGAAGGTTAAGGCTAACTACGAGAAGGCTTTGGAATGGCTTTCCGAGACTTATATTGAGGCTTTGAATATCATCCACTACATGCACGATAAGTACGCTTACGAGTCCATTGAAATGGCTTTGCATGATAGGGAAGTCTACCGTACGCTTGGTTGCGGCATGTCCGGCTTGTCTATTGCTGCAGATTCCTTGGCTGCTTTGAAGTATGCAAAGGTTTACCCAATCTACAACAAGGATGCTAAGACCACTGAAGGTCACGAGTACGAGTACATCGAGGGCGGCGACGACGACTTAATCGTTGGCTACAAGACTGTTGGCGAATTCCCAGTTTACGGTAACGACGACGATCGTGCAGACGATTTAGCTAAGTGGGTTGTAAGCACTGTTATGGGTCAGGTAAAGCGTTTGCCTGTGTACCGTAACGCTGTTCCAACTCAGTCCATCTTGACTATTACTTCTAACGTTGAGTATGGCAAGAACACTGGTTCCTTCCCATCCGGTCACAAGAAGGGTACTCCGTACGCTCCAGGCGCAAACCCAGAAAACGGCATGGATTCGCACGGCATGCTTCCTTCGATGTTCTCCGTTGGAAAGATTGATTACGACGATGCTCTCGACGGCATTTCGCTTACGAACACTATTACTCCTGACGGTTTGGGTCGTGACGAAGACGAGCGCATTAGCAACTTGGTTGGCATTTTGGATGCTGGCAACGGTCACGGCTTGTACCACGCAAACATCAACGTGTTGCGTAAGGAACAGCTTGAAGATGCTGTTGAGCACCCAGAAAAGTATCCGCATTTGACGGTTCGAGTTTCCGGCTACGCAGTGAACTTTGTAAAGCTCACTAAGGAGCAGCAGCTCGACGTTATTTCTCGTACATTCCACCAGGGTTCAGTTACTGACTGATTTGGTAGATTGCTAAACACCGCCGGGAGCGAGGCTAGTTTCGCTCCCGGCTTTTGTTAATTGCGTATATTATTTATTATTTATTTATAAATAGTTTGGAGGGCAGTTAGATGGCTGAAAACACAGCGTTTCGTACCACAACTCAGCATATGTTGAAGGAGTCAAAAGAGTATGCTCGCCAAACTTTAATGGGTGGTCTTTCTGGATTTGAGTCGCCAATTGGGCTGGACAGAAAAGATCGCTTGGTGGCTCTTAAAACTGGCGATATTGGATTTGTGCATTCGTGGGATATTAACACTTCTGTTGACGGTCCTGGAACTCGTATGACGGTGTTTATGAGCGGTTGCCCGCTTCGCTGCCAGTACTGCCAAAATCCTGATACTTGGAAAATGCGCGACGGCAAGCCAGTCTACTTAGATGCAATGATTAAAAAAGTTGACCGTTATCAAAGTCTTTTTAAGGCAACAGGCGGCGGAATCACATTTTCTGGTGGCGAATCCATGATGCAACCAGCTTTTGTATCTAGAGTTTTTCGTGCTGCAAAAGAAATGGGCGTGCATACTTGCTTGGACACTTCTGGCTTTTTGAATCGCAATTATACAGACGAAATGATTGACGATATTGATCTTTGCTTGCTAGATGTTAAATCTGGTATTGAAGAAACGTATAAAAAAGTAACTGGCGGCTTGCTTCAGCCAACTATTGACTTTGGTCAGCGCTTGGCGAAGGCTGGTAAGAAGATTTGGGTGCGTTTTGTGCTTGTTCCAGATTTGACTTCCAGCGAAGAAAATGTTGAAAAAGTTGCTGAGATTTGCGATTCGTTTGGCGACGCTGTTGAGCATATTGACGTGCTTGGATTCCATCAACTAGGCCGCCCAAAGTGGCATGAGCTTAGGATTCCGTACCCTCTTGAGAATCAAAAAGGGCCTTCTAGAGCACTAAAAGAGCGAGTTGTAAACCAGTTTAAAGACCACGGTTTTGTTGTGTACTAGATTGCGTTTAGATTGCGTTTAGACTGCGTCAAAAATGTAACTGTAATTTAGGTAATCTTTGCGTATCGTATTGTTTTTTTTTTGAAGGATTTTGTATAATTATGCAAATACTCTTTTTTAGAGAAAGGATACGCAATGAAGCGCAGAATAGGTTGTTGGGTTGCATTAGCTTTTGCATTAGCGTTAGCTATTTTTGCAAGGTGTAACGATCAGTTTGGCTTTGGTACAGCGATTATTATTTTAATTGTTTTGCCGATAATTTTGTTGCCGATAAATATCATTGCAGCTTTCGATGAAAAACCTCTTATTGAAATGCCGATAATATCTATTGCTATAACTATTGCTACAGAACTTGCCACTTTCCCAATAAGAGATTTAGGTTTACATGCTCTCTACGTTATTCCAACAGTTTTAGTTTCGGCAGTCGCATTTACTCTTACAA
Source organism: Gardnerella phocaeensis (assembly GCF_048545075.1). NCBI lineage: Bacteria > Bacillati > Actinomycetota > Actinomycetes > Bifidobacteriales > Bifidobacteriaceae > Gardnerella > Gardnerella phocaeensis. Next base: position 5,818 of record NZ_JBKQXS010000004.1, read on the forward strand.
GATTCCTTAAAACTAAACTTGTTAATCACATAAATGGCGAAATAGCAAACAATAAAACAGATTGATTATTTAATTGATTATTTAATTGATTACTTATTTTTGAATAGTCGTAGTTGTGTGCGAAAGTTGAAGCCGTGTTAAAGATGCATAATCTATAACACGGCTTAAATATTTTTTTACGGATATTTTGCAAAAAGTACAGAATATTTTGCAAAAAGCGTAAGAATTTGGCTAAAGCGTGCAGTTGGGAGGCGTACTTGAACGAGGAACCAAAGCTTTTAAAAGAGCCTAGAGAAGGAGTTCCAGAAGTCATTGATACGCTTGAAGCATATAAAGATTATTGCAGCTTGTTGGCAGCAGGTTCCGGTCCTTTGGCTGCAGATGCCGAGCGAGCTTCCGGTTTTCGTTACAGTCATGAAGATTGGTTGATTCAGTTTAAACGAAAAGGTGCAGGAATTGGATTATTAGATCCAATAGAACTTACAAAGCTTGGAGCTGATTGGAACGAATTTAACAAGGCAGTAGGGGATGCGCCTTGGATTATTCACGATTCGATGCAAGATTTGCCAGGATTTTTCGATATTGGTTTGCGCCCGCGTGCTTTATTTGATACCGAGATAGCTGCTAAATTACTTGGTAGAAAGCGCTTCGGTTTAAGCTCTGTAACTGAATATTATTTGGGTTTGACGCTCGCAAAAGAACATTCTGCAGCGGACTGGTCTTACCGCCCACTTCCTAGGGATTGGCGAAATTACGCGGCTTTAGACGTTGAATTACTAATTGAGCTAGAAGAAGTAATGCGTAGCGAGCTAAAAAAGCAAGGTAAGCTTTCCTGGGCGGAAGAAGAATTTAAACACTTACTTAATAAGGGTGCACAAAAGAAAGCTCCGCATCCACGTCCATGGCTTAAAATATCGCATATAAGTGTGCTTATGCACGATCGTGTTGGTCTAGTTATTGCTAAAGCATTGTGGCAAAAGCGAGATGCTTTAGCGCGTGAATACGATATTGCGCCAACTCTGCTACTTTCTGACGCTGCAATTATTGAAGCTGGTAAGCGTAAACCTAGTAATGCGCGTGCGTTTCGTGCTATTCGTTCTTTGAATGAACGAGTGCGAATTCACACTGGCAGTGAGCAAGACAAAATGTTCGAGCGTTACGCTCCAATTCAGCGCAAAATTAGACCATCTATTTGGAAAAACGTTATAGAGAATGCTATTTTGCGCGCTAAATCTGGTGAAACAGCTATGGATGATGTGCACCCAGTACTGCCGAATGGAGCTATTCAACTTAATTCGCGCGAATCTCGTAAAACTAGCGTACTTAAGTCAACAGATACTGACGAGTCGCAAGGTTCTAACGATTGTCAAGATTGCCATGATTCATCAGATTCGCAGTATTTACAGGATATGCAAGATTCCCAAAGCGCTCCTAGATCTATGAAATATTGGCGAGAACATCATCCTAAGCGTTACGAGCGTTTACAAAGAGTAAAAGCTGAGTTAAATCAAATTTCTGAATACACTCATACTCCTGCAGAAATTATTATCAAACCACAGATTATTCGTAATCTTTGCTGGCATGATGATGCGCAAGATATTGATGTTAAAACATTCCTAAGTGAGCATGGTGCTCGCGAATGGCAAACCCGATTGGTAGCTGAGTCCGTAACTCGCGCTATCATGTAACGGTTGTGCCATACGGCAGAAGCTAGAAAAAACGTAATTTCAGGAGCGCAAGCGTGAAAATCAGCGTCAGGAATCTTGAGCCAACTAAAGTTAAGCTCACCATTACCGCAGATCTCGAAGACTTCAAACCATTCTTGGAAGAAGCTCGTAAGGAGATTGCTAAGCAAATTAACGTGCCAGGTTTCCGTAAGGGACATGTGCCAGGCAAGATTGTAGATCAGCGCGTCGGTTTCGCAGCTGTTGCCGGCGAAGCCGTAAATTCCGCTGTACCAGAGCTTTATTCCAAGGCTTTGGAAGAAAAGAAGATTCGCCCAATGGATCAGCCAGAATTTGACGTTCAGGAAGTTCCAACGTCGACTGATGCAGATGCAAGTCTTAAGTTTGTAGCAACAGTTGAGCGTCGTCCAGATTTCAAGTTGAACAAGTTCAAGGGCGTTGAGATTGAAGTTGAGAAGCCAAAGGTTTCCGACAAGGATGTTAAGGAGCGCTTGGAAAGCCTCCGTCAGCGTTTTGCTACTTTGGTTGGTGTTGACCGTCCTGCAGCTAAGGGTGATTACACTAACATTGATTTGGAAGCTCGTATCGATGACGAAGTAGTTGATGCACAAGAGGGCGTAAGCTACGAAATCGGTTCCGGTGTGTTGCTTGACGGTTTGGATGAGGCTTTGGATAGCCTTTCTGCCGGTGAAGAAACCACCTTTGAAGGTACTCTCGAGTCCGGCAAGCACAAGGGCGAGAAGGCTCAGATCAAGGTTAAGGTTAATTCCGTAAAGACTCAGGAATTGCCAGAGCTTGATGATGATTTTGCTCAGGAAGCTTCCGAGTTTGATACTTTGAAGGATTTGAAGGCAGATATTCGCAAGGCTTGCGAGCAGGCTGCTGAAGGTCGTCAGGCAACTAATGCTCGTGACGCATTCCTTGTTAAGCTTCAAGAAGAAGTTGAAATTCCTGTACCAAAGGGCGTTTTGGATAAGGCTGTTTCAGAGCATTTGAAGGGCATGACCCCTGATCCTGAAAAAGCTACCAAGAAGCAGAAGGACGAAGCTCAGCAGGCTGCTGAGAAGGAACTTCGCGACCAGATGGTTCTCGACGCTTTGGCTGAACAGATGGACGTGACTGTTTCCCAGGCTGACGTCACCAACTTCTTGGTTTCTGTTGCTCAGCAGTACGGCATGGATCCAAACCAGTTCATTAACGCAATCGTTAACAACGGTCAGCTTGGTTCTGCTGTGCAGGAAGTTGCTCGCTCTAAGGGCTTGCTTGCTGGTATGCGTGCTGTAAAGTTCGTTTCCGGTGGAGAAGCTCTTGACTTGAGTGCATTCTTGTCTGAGGATGATGACGAAGACGAAAGCGTGAAGGCTGCTTCTGCTGCTGCAGAAGTTGCTGACGAACTTTCTAAGTAGTATTTTTCAAACAAGAAAAAGTTTATACTTTTTCATATTTGCTAAAAACCCAGGGCTTTTTGCTCTGGGTTTTTGTGTTGTTGTTATACTTTAAAGAAAGTGAAAAACAAATAAAATTAAAAACAAATAACATAAGGAAGGCTGCTGCTAATGGAAAAACGCAATTTGCAAATAGTAGGCAGTAAAAAACCTAGTAAGTGTTTGAGCTACGTTTTTACATGTTTACGATTAAGCCTTATTGCTTTTTTTGTTGCAGTTATGGCTGGGTTTGGTGCAATATTATTAACTCTGTTACTACATGCTGTGCAAAACGTAATGTTCGGATTTTCAGAATCTGCTCTTAAACCTTCGCCAGTTGGATTGCCAATATTGCACTACGTTGCTGTTGTATTAATTGTGATGTCTGTTGCTGCAATTATTTGGATGTGGTTATGGACAAAATCTTCTAATCGTATTGTCGATATAGCTCATGCTGTTCGTGGTCAATCGATGCCATGGCATACGACGATTATACATGTATGTTTACAAATTTTTATAGTTGCTTCTGGCGCAAGTTTAGGTAGGGAAGTTGCGCCTCGAGAATTGGCTGCAATGCTTACTCAGAAGTTACTCCGCTTTATTCGAGTTAGTGAATTTCAAGCTCGCGTTTTAGTTGCAAGTGCTGCTGGTGCTGGTTTAGCTGGAGTTTATCGCGCTCCAATAGCGGGTGCGATTATGGCGCTAGGTTTGGTTGCAATTCCATGTTTTTCTCATGACTCGAAATCTTCTTTAAAGCGTTTGAAATGGTATTGGCTTATACAAAAATTTGGTATTTTTACTATTGCGTTATTTATAAGTGAAATTGCATCATTAACTACTATTTTTGTGCTTGGTGATGAACCTTACTATTGTTTGCCACGTCTTGATGACATCCATATTGTCAATACGAGTGTGTTGCTACTTGCAATTATAGTTGGCATTGCTTGCGGTATTGTTGGCACTCTTTTCCATAAGATGATTCATTGGGCTCGCTCTAAGTGTGCTCACAATTATCAAATCTTATATTTTTTGCCGCTAATGGGCTTAGTAACAGGATTAGTTGCATCGTGGAATCCAGCCATTATGGGCAATGGTAGAGCTTTAGCACAATACGCATATAATATTGCAAAAACAAGTATTGCAATTGACAAAAACTCTTTGATAACTTTGCTTCTACTATTTGTTGCAAAAATAATTTTAACAAGTTGCACTCTTCGAGCTGGCGCAAGTGGCGGTGTGCTTCAGCCGAGTATGTCGTCTGGAGCTTGCGTAGGACTGATTATAGGTTTTATAAGTATGAACATTCCGCTTGTTGGTAGCATGTTATCAAGTCAGCCAAAATTATTGATAATAGCTGCTATTTTTGGCGCTGCAAGTCTATTAACTGCAAGCCGAAAGTCATTGTGGTTTGCGCTTTTTTTGGTAGCGCAATTAGTGAATGTGCCTATGATTATGATTATTCCGATGGCTGTTTCTTGTGCTGTATCTAGAAGCATAGCGATAATACCAAAAATTTTTATGCGCAAATAATGTTTGAATTTTTAGTATGGAAAATACAATATGTGCAAAATAAATGCGCCTATGCTAGTTCAGTATTAGCAAAGACGCATTTATTATCAGTAAATATTTTTTAGTTATGTTGACTATTTTAGTTATTTTTTAATTAATTATTATAACTAAATTCTTTATCTGTTATAAAAGTTCCATCATCGTTTGAGAAGATTAAATGCACTCGTACTGGTGCAATAACTTTTTCTTTCACATCATCCTTTGCTGATTGTGACATCATGCTCGATAAGCTATCGCCGTACGATTGTATTCCATTCCTTAATGTTGAAATTTCCCAATCAGATAGGTGTCTTTTTGACTTTGCGTTTATATTGAGCTGATCGCCTTTAGCGTCAAACGTTACGTTGAATGGTGAGCCGTTATTGGCTAATGCACTAGTTACTTTTTCAATTTCCGCTGGATGGCAGTGTACGTATTCTTCAATATTTGCGCTTTTTGGTGCAGAGCAATTGTAATTCGGTTTAAGATTAGTCAAAATTACGTATCCGCCTACTGCAACTACTGCTACAACTATGACAGAAATAAGCCAAATGAATTTTGACTTATGAGCGATTTTGTTTGTTGGATTTGGATAAGCGTTTGCTGGGTAGTTGTTTACTGGTTGTTGATTATTTTGATATACGTTTGGTTGATAACCATTGTTTGGATTTACATTATTAGGGTAATTATTGTTTTGGTACCCGTTGTTTTGGTATCCATTGTTTTCATAACCATTGTTTTGGTACCCGTTGTTTTGATATCCATTGTTTTGATATCCATTATTTTGGTATCCATTGTTTTCATAACCATTGTTTTGGTACCCATTGTTTGGATTTACATTATTTGGGTATGTATTATTTTGGTAACCATTATTTGGATACTCGTTATTTGGCATCGGAGCAGGAGGGTAGTTGTTGTCTGACAATTGGTTAGGATCCATAATTACTCCTTATAATGAATTGATGATCCAATAAAAATATACTAAATAATGCATACTAACATGAGATAATAAGTAAAAATTACATGTGTCGATGTGGATAAAATTTTAGAAATTTGGTGAAAATATTCAATTCAAATAATATTCGCAATATTTTCTATGCGGTCATGCGCACAATGTAGTGTAGAAATAATTACGTGATAACAAGGAGATATAGTGACTGAACTTTTTACAGCTTCTCCTGTGATGGAACAGGCTGAAGCGCCTACATTAACCGATCCTATTTTTAATCGGTTGCTAAAAGATCGCATTATTTGGTTGGGATCTGAAGTAAAAGACGAGAATGCTAATGTTATTTGCGCACAAATGTTAATGCTTGCTGCTGAAGATCCTAAGAAGGATATTTGGCTGTATATTAATTCGCCTGGAGGTTCAATTACTGCTGGTATGGCAATTTACGATACTATGCAATTAATTGAGCCGGATGTTGCGACTATTGCTGTCGGCATGGCAGCATCTATGGGTCAGTTCTTGCTTAGTTCTGGCACTCCTGGTAAGCGTTATATTACCTCGCATGCTCGTGTGCTTATGCATCAACCTTCTGGCGGTGTCGGTGGCACTGCTACGGATGTGCGAATTAACGCAGAGCTTATTATGGATATGAAAAAAACGCTTTCTGAATTGACTGCAAAGCAGACTGGTCATACGGTAGAGGAAATTTACCGAGATAACGAATACGATCACTGGTTTACAGCTCAGCAAGCTTTGGAGTATGGTTTCGTAGATAAAATTGTGACCACTCCTGCTTCTATGCGCGGTGAGGAGTAATTATGGCAAGTGAAGAAGCAAAGTTTGTTGCGCGTGCCGAGCGTTTAGCTGGTTTTGGCGGTGTTACTTCTGCTCAGCGCATTGCTAATCGTTACGTGTTGCCTCAATTTGGCGAGCAAACTCCATACGGCATGAAAACGCAAGATCCTTACACTAAGCTGTTTGAAGATCGCATTATTTTCATGGGTGTGCAAGTAGATGACACTTCTGCTGACGACATTATGGCTCAGTTGCTTGTTTTAGAAAGCATGGATTCTGATCGCGATGTGATGATGTACATTAATTCACCTGGTGGTTCGATGACTGCTATGACTGCGATTTATGACACAATGCAATACATTAATCCAGATGTTCAAACTGTTTGCTTAGGTCAAGCTGCTTCTGCTGCTGCTATTATTCTTGCTGCTGGAGCTGCTGGTAAGCGAATGATTTTGCCGAATGCGCGTGTGCTTATTCATCAGCCTGCAATGGGTCAAGATTTTGGTAAAGCTACTGAAATTGAGCTTCAAGCTAAGGAAATGTTGCGTTTGCGTTCTTGGTTAGAATCAACTCTTGCAAAGCATACTGGTCAAGATATTGAGCGCATCCGTAAAGATATTGAAGTGGATACTATTTTGACTGCTCCAGAAGCTAAAGCTTATGGAATGGTTGACGAAGTGCTTGAGCGCAGAGCATAATTCAATCTTTACAAAGTAGTGAGAATTTATCGATTCTTGCATTTCTTAACAACAAACCCCGGTCGACACGCCGGGGTTTGTGTTTTAGTGCAGATGGTTGTATATTAGTCAAGTTGCCGGAAACAAGGACATGGTTCTTGAGGCTGGAAACATGCGCCAGTAGCCCAACGGATTAGAGCATCTGACTACGGATCAGAAGGTTGCAGGTTCGAATCCTGTCTGGCGCACAAACAAAACGCGAAGCTTTTGCTCCGCGTTTTTTTTTATTCGTATGCAACTCGCTCGGTTTATGCCTCTCAGTTATACTTGAAAGTGCGAATCACATATTTTGCACTATAAAACGTTATAAACGTTATATAAACGTATAAACGCTATAAATGCATTTAGTGGAGGAAATATTTACAATATGATACGACGCAGTTGGAGAATAGCTTGCAATATTGCAAATAATGAGAGAATTTCTGGTTTAATTATGCTTGGTTTCGCTCTTAGCGGCTTATTGCTTGCAAACATTCCTTTAACAGCGCCAATATTTGAAGCTGTCTCGCATACTCATGTAGGAATTCCGTGGACGAATATACATATGTCAATTGGTCACTGGGTGCAAGACGGCGTGCTAACTATTTTCTTCCTGTCAGTTGGCTTAGATTTAAAACACGAACTTATTGCTGGCTCGCTTTCTGACCCTCGAGCAGCTGCAATGCCAATGATTTGCGCTGTTGGTGGAATGGTTGTGCCTCCTTTGCTGTTTGTTGCTACAGTAACTGTATTTTCTGAATTGCATGCTGGACAGGAGATTATGCGTCTTACTTCTGGCGCTTTACCTTCACTTGATATGGTTCGTGACGGGTGGGCAATACCTACGGCAACAGATATAGCTTTCTCTCTTGCTGTTCTTGCTTTATTTGCAAAAACTTTGCCACACGCTTTGCGCGCATTTCTTATGACTCTTGCTACAGTAGACGATTTGCTTGGAATAGCACTTATTGCTGTGTTCTTCTCATCTCTTAACGCATGGTATTGGTTTGCTGGAGTAATTGCTTGCGGTTTAGTTTGGACTACTTTAGTGCGTTTGAAGCGCGTTCCATGGCCGTTGGTTGCAATAGTAGGAATTATGGCTTGGGTTATGATGTATGAAGCTGGCGTGCATCCAACTTTAGCTGGAGTGATGGTTGGTTTGCTAACTCCAGCGCATTTAGTTCATGGCGAAAAAACGCTTCGTGCTGAACGCTATCGCGAAAAAATTCAGCCTGTTTCTGCACTATTGGCTCTTCCAATTTTCGCTCTTTTCGCTACAGGAGTGCATTTTGAAACATTGACTTGGGAGCTGTTCTTCTCGCCAATTTTGATCGCTATCACTATTGCTCTTGTTATTGGTAAACCTGTTGGAATTATGGTAACTGCTTGGATATCAAAGCGTGTTCTAGGTTTGAAAGTTCCTGATGGTCTTCGCGTAGCAGATTTAATACCAACAGCATGTGCATGTGGAATTGGTTTCACTGTTTCCCTTCTTATTGCTTCGCTTGCGTATTCTGATGCAGATTTGTCTGCTGAAGCACGTTTTGGCGTTCTTGTTGCTTCTATTGTTGCTGCAGGAGTTTCTGGCTTCTTACTTTCCATGCAAGCAAAGCATATGGAAGAAGAATTAGATGAAGTTGAAGACTAGTTTTTAATTATTATTTTCAAAATATTTGAAAGTAAATTTCTAGGAGAAGTCATGTCTGATAGTAAAGAAGATTTTTCAGTAGATGTTCCACCTTGGAATAACACGTATCATCGTGGTTCTGTTGTAATGCGCGGTTCTATGATTCCTAAGGAGAGCACTACAGAAACGCTTCTTCGTAACGATAACAATCAGCAGCTTGTTTCTGGAGTTGGTGTAGAAGTAGATAAGAGATGGGATTGGCGTAGCGCGGATCCGTGGCGTGCGCTACGTATTCAAGCTGAGTTTGTTGATGGTTTTGACGCGCTCGCATCGTTAGGTAAAGCTGTTAGTATTTTTGGCTCTGCTCGAATAAAAGAAAACGATCCCGAGTATTCTTTAGCTCGCACTATGGGTTCAGAGCTCGCAAAACGCGGTTTTGCTGTTATTACAGGTGGCGGTCCTGGAATTATGGAAGCTGCAAACCGTGGAGCTACAGAAGCTGGTGGTACGTCTGTAGGATTGGGGATTGAGCTTCCTCATGAGCAGGGTTTGAATAAGTGGATTAATCTTGGCATGCAATTTCGGTATTTTTTCGTGCGTAAAACAATGTTTATGAAGTATTCTTCTGGAATTATTGTGTGCCCTGGCGGTTTTGGCACGATGGATGAAATGTTTGAAGCTTTGACTTTAGTGCAAACTCATAAGGTTGCGCGCGTGCCTGTTGTTCTTTTCGGTACTTCGTATTGGAATGGTTTGATTGACTGGCTGAAGTCTACAGTAACTCAACGAGGTTTTATTTCTTCATTAGATCCGCACTTGTTTGCTGTCACGGACGACCCAATAGAGGCGGTGCGCATAGCATCTGGAATTGAATAATCTAAGAGTTTTTGCGCTCGTTTACAAGCGTTGTAAGCTGCCAAATTTCTTCGCCAATATCAATTCCGCGAGGGCATTGTCTTGAACATGCTCTAACTGACTGGCATGCGCTAATACCGTCACTGCTGTCTATTAGATCAAGACGATGCTCTGTTGCGTTGTCTCTGGAATCGTAAATAAAACGAGCCGCATTAACCAATGCTGCAGGCCCAATAAAGGCTTCTCCGCCTGCATAAATTGGGCAAATTCCTTCGCAAGCACCGCACATAATGCAATTGCTCAAAAGCTCAAATTTTTTAAGTTCCTCAGGATGTTGCAAAAACTCAATAAGCTGGAGTTTCCCTTCAGTATTTCTCGTAGAAACGTTAGATGCTTGCAAATAAGGTTCTAAGCGTTTTATTTGTGAAATCATAGGCGAAATATCGCAAATAAGATCTCGCTGAACTGCAAATCCTGAAAGTGGAGCAAGCTCAATAATACCAAAAGTGCCATTTTGCAAAGTGGTAGTTTCTTTAGATTTTTGCTGTAAAGTTGGCGATTTTTCCGACTGTGAGGAGCTGCTAGCAGTGCCAGTTTTTCTAAAGCCTCGAGATTGCACGCTATTTGTGCTTTCAGGACGTGCGTTTGCGCCAATAGTTGCACTGCATAGTAAGGTTGGCATGCCATTTACGTTTGCAGCGTCAGAACCGCAAACGCCGTGACCGCATGAGTAGCGGAAAGCTAAAGTTGGGTCGATTGTGCGTTTAATAGCTAGTAAACAGTCAAGAATAGTGTCAGTAGAATGAACGCGTAAATTGTAATCTTGAACCCAATGCTTACCTTGAATTCGTTTTGGAGAAGATTCGTAAGATCCGGAAGATTCACTGGATTCACTAGATATTCTGGAGTCACTAGATTTTGAAGAATTATTTATGTTATTTTCTGAAGAATCTAGTTTTGCGAAAGGATTACTGCGCTTTCTGCGTGCAAAAGGACTTTCTCTGCGCTTGTGCTCTGTCTGTTTACTGTTTGAATCATCTTCAGATTTATTAAATGGAGTAAAGCGTGAAATACGCAAAGTAACAAGCGCAGTGTTATCACCAAGCTCATTACTCATTGCAAACCTCCAATACGTACTGTTCTAGTTTGCCACAATACTTGCACAGAAACATTTTTTAGTACTTGGCGCATCCTCACGTTAGGCTTGAACTATGACTGACGCTTTATTTTTGCTTGATACTGATCACGATAATGCTCCTGTGCTAGCAGAAGGAATCGAAGAAGGGTGGACGATTGCGCTTCCATCTCAAGTAAAACGTCACGCTATATCCGCAATGCGGTTATCAGAAGGCGATGCTTTGCAACTTTCTGACGGCAAAGGCTTGCGCATTCACGCAAAAGTTACGGATGTCGAAAACGGCTTGGTTCGTGTAGAAGCATTTACTAGGGAAGCTCCTCGCATGACTAGACTTGCGCTTGTTCAAGCTTTGGCAAAAACAGGTCACGATGAGCAAGCAATTGATATGGCTACGCAAATTGGCGTGGATGAAGTAATCCCTTGGTGTGCGGATCGTTCAATTGCAAAGTGGAAACCTGGTCGCACAGATAAGCGTTGGAGTCAGGTTTTACAGTCTGCTACAGAGCAATCTCGCCGAGCATGGATGCCTGAACTTCAAGAATGTGTTTCAAGCAAGCAAATAGTGGCAATATGTAGACGTGCGTGCGTTTACGGAAATCTCGTAATTGTATTGCATCAAGACGCAACTGATTGCTGGAATCAAATAGAACAAGCAGTAAATACTCTTAGCGAGCGCTGTTTGGAGGATGGTAAAGAGCGTACTGTTTATGTTTTGGTTGGGCCAGAAGGTGGTATTAGTGACGATGAAGTGTCAATGTTTATTGATGCTGGAGCTAAAAGCTGCGTTTTAGGCAGTAATATTCTTCGCGCATCTACTGCAGGTCCTGTAGCTCTTTCTCTTCTTTCGCGCGCTTTAGGACGTTACGAATAATCGCATAAATCGTATCTAAAAGTGCTCATAATTGTGTAAAATAATAAGGAGAGTGTCGATTGCTTTTTGGCTTTTGGCGTTGATTTCATTTAGTAGCAAATAGGGGAGAAACCATGAGTGATATCACTTACAATACTGATGCTGATTGCATTTTTTGTAAAATTGTTGCTGGGGAAATACCGAGCAGCAGAGTTTATGAAGACGATTCGGTAGTTGCTTTTAAAGATATTAATCCGCAAGCAAAAGTGCATGTGCTGATTGTGCCACGCAATCACTATAAGAATGTTGCTGAGCTTGCTAGTAAAGCTCCTGAAACTTTGGCTCATATTGCTGGTGTCGCACAAAAAATTGCTGATGATGAATTCAACGGTGATTATCGACTCGTATTTAATACTGGTATTGATGCTGGTCAAACAGTGTTTCATGTTCATGCTCATGTATTGACTGGCGAAAAACTTGTAGAAGGTAGCTTGTAAACCGTGACGAAAAGTACTACGCGTTTTGTGCAAATTCCTAGCGAATTAAGCTCGGTTGCAGTTTTAGGTGCTGCAGATGCTGGTTTGCGTGAAGTAGAACATGCTTTTCCAGAAGCAGATATTACTGTGCGAGGAAAAGATGTTCAAATTGTTGCTCGTTCAGCTAGAGCAGATGAAGATGCAGCTAAAGCTGAGTATGCGTTTAGGCGCATGATTGATGCAGCTTACGAACAACCTATGGATGCGTACGAAGTAAGACGCATGCTTGAGCGTGATATTTTGCATAACGATGAACACAATGTGCGTATAAACCGTATCGGTCATGATGGTGGAGTGCTTGGGAATAGTATTATTTCTTCGTCGTATGCAATTAGTAATTCTGTTTCGCGTGCTGAAAATGAGTTTTCAAGAGATTCAAGTGAGCTGTTGCCTTCTAGCGAAGAAGCTCATCGTCGAGCAATGAGCAGAAGAGCTCGAATGAGTAAAGGCGTGATTACGTTTGCTGGAGGAAATCCTGTTCGCGCAAAAACTGCTGGTCAAACAGCGTACGTGCAAGCAATGGATTGCAATATTGTAACGTTTGGAATTGGTCCTGCAGGCACCGGAAAAACGTATTTAGCAGTTGCTAAAGCTGTTCGTGCGTTGGAAGATGGAAGAGTTCGCAGAATTGTTCTTACTCGTCCTGCTGTTGAAGCTGGCGAAAACTTAGGATTCTTGCCTGGTACTTTAAACGATAAAGTTGATCCATATTTGCGCCCACTCTATGATGCACTTTCTGACATGCTTGGATCTGCACAATTAAAACGCTATCTTGACGAGAATGTTGTTGAAGTTGCTCCTCTTGCTTATATGCGAGGTCGCACATTAAACGATGCTTTTGTTATCCTTGATGAAGCACAAAATGCGACTGTTCAGCAATTAAAAATGTTCCTAACTCGACTCGGTTTTAATACAACCATGGTGATTACAGGAGATAGTACGCAAGTTGATTTAGCAGTTGTGCGTTCTGGTCTTGTTTCTATTGAGAAGATTTTGGGCGAAGTTAAAGATATTGCTTTTGTGCATTTGCAAGCAGAAGACGTTGTGCGTCATGCTTTGGTTGGTCGTATTGTGGAAGCGTACGAAAATTACGATGCAATGCTTGAGCGTAAAAAACGTGAACGTACTAAAGAATCTACTGAGAGGAATAACGGATAAATCATGAGCATTGAAGTCATGAATGAAACAGTGTGGAATATTGACGCTAAAATCTTCTCGGATCTTGGAATATGGGTTCTTCAACAAATGAAAGTAAGTACGCATTCGGATTTATCGATTACTTTTGTTGATCCAGAGCCAATTGCTTGTTTGCATGAACGTTGGATGAACCTAGAAGGCCCAACGGATGTTATGAGTTTCCCAATGGATGAGCTTACTCCTGGAAGCGATGAAAAAGTTTCTGAAGGAATGCTTGGAGACTTGGTGATTTGCCCTTGGGTTGCTCAACAGCAGGCGCTCGCAGCTGGGCACAGTACTATGGAAGAAATGTTGTTGCTAACTATTCATGGTATTTTGCATTTGCTTGGCTACGATCACACTACTCCGGAAGAAGAAAAGCAAATGTTTGGTTTGCAACGTCAACTAATGCTTACTTTTTTCGCTGCTCGATCTGGAGAATTGTATGATGCAACTTTGCCAGAAGGTGCAGTAAACGAGCTTGAGCGTTACGATGCTGAGCATGAAGCGAGTAGCGTCAAAAATAAAAATAAAAAACAGCATTAAAGCGCATTAAGAGCATAATTATGGAATATATTAAGCAAATATTTTCTAGCATATCAGTTCCGCAATTGCCGTTGCATATCTGGATTGGTTTAGCTGCATTGCTTATGCTGGCAATGCTGCTTGTATGGCTTTCGCTTGCAATGGCTGCTGCAGAAGGTGCAGTGCCTAGAGTTACTCGTGCAAGCTTAAATAATCTTATGATTGAAGCGCAAACGCATGATGATGAAACTAGTGCCATAGTGCGTATGCGCCGAATTGCTAGAATCCACCGCGTAAAAAAGCTGATTGCTGACCGTTATACAACTTCTGGAGCATGTGCTTTTGTGCGTGTTCTATGCAACGTTTTAGATGGAGTTTTGTTTGCTTCTTTAGCTGCATTTTTCGGCTCGCCTTTATGGGTAACTCTTATTATTGGTGTTGTTGTTTCAGTAGTTGTAGCTGTGATTTCTATTCTTGTTCGTCCACGTTCAGTTGGTGCGGCTCAACCTGTAGCAAAGTTGATGCGACTTTCTCGCATTGTGTCTATTGCTATTGCGATTAATCCTTTAGTGCATATTGCTAGCGATGTTGACGTCACTTCTAGGAAAAAGCATGTTGATCTTTCAGATGATGAAGCTTTGGAAGATATTCAGCTGGATCAAGCAAAGGCTAGTATTGACCGACTTGTTGAAGCGAATGATTTCGATCCGGAAGTTTCGGAAATGATGCGCAATGTGCTCACGCTTTCAGATACTTTGACTCGCGAAATAATGGTGCCTAGAACCGATATGATTTGCGTAAAAAGTGACGAAACGCTGGAAAATTTCCTTAAATTATGCTCTCGCTCAGGATTTTCTCGAGTTCCCGTTATTGGAGATTCTGTAGATGATTTAGTAGGCGTTGCTTATTTAAAGGATGCTGTACGCGCTACTGTGTTTAATCCTGCAGCATCTTCTAGGGCAGTTGAAACAATTAGCCGAGACCCTATGCTGGTGCCGGAGTCGAAGCCGGTTGACGATTTATTCCATGAAATGCAACGAATTCGCCAGCATGTGGCAGTTGTGGTTGACGAATACGGCGGTATTGCTGGCTTGGTTACTATTGAAGATGCTATTGAGCAAATTGTTGGCGAGTTGGAAGATGAGCACGATCGCACTCAGCATGCAGATCCAGAAGAAATACGTGACGGTGTGTGGAAAATGCCTGCTCGAACGTCAATCGCAGATTTGGAAGATATTTTTGAAGTTCATATTGACGAAGACGATGTGGATACTGTGTTTGGTTTGCTTACGAAGTTGATTGGTAATGTGCCGATTGTTGGCTCTAGCGCTGTTACGAGAGGACTAAAATTAACTGCTGTAGATTCAGCTGGTAGGCGAAAGAAAGTATCTACTATTTTAGTAGAGCGAGATGCGCAAGTTTTGGAAGAGTCTAAGGATAATCAAAACGATATTAGCTCTTCCGAAAAATCTGCTGAAAGCAAACAAACTAACGCTTTGAAGCAAGCTAGTACTATGAAACAAACGAATATGATGAAATAAAGAACTGGACGGTAAGAATAACGTGAATAATATTAACAACTTTGACGACGCTGATGACTTCGACGATACTGATGACTTCGATGGCACTGATGATTTCGACGACGAGATGTTTGCAAATCTTGACTCATCAACTCGCGCCACGATTCCGACTCCTGATTTTCACGGTTATCGTTCCGGTTTCGTAGCTGTAGTTGGTAGGCCAAACGTTGGTAAATCAACGCTTATGAACGCTCTTATTGGTACGCAAATTGCTATTGCGTCTTCTCGCCCGGAAACTACGCGTAAGGCTATTCGCGGAATTGTTACAACAGATAATGCGCAAATGGTTTTGGTTGATACTCCGGGTATTCACCGTCCGCGTACTCTTCTTGGTCAGCGTTTGAATGATATTGTTGACGAGTCGCTTGCAGATGTTGATGCGATTGCATTCTTGCTTCCAGCAGACCAGGAGATAGGACCAGGAGACAGGCGAATCCTGAGCCGTCTTCGCTCCGATTTTGCTAAAAAAGATGATAAGGGCAATTGGACTTGGAAAGTTCCGCTTATCGGTATTGTTACGAAAATCGATACGCTTAACCGCAGCGAGTTAGTTGCGCATTTGCTTCAAATTCAGCAGTTTGCTGATTTTACGGATATTGTGCCTGTGAGTGCGTTGGAACGCGACAATGTCGACGAAGTTAAGAATGTTTTGATTCAAAACTTGCCGGAAGGTCCACAAATGTATCCGGCGGATCAGCTTAGCGAGGAAAGTCCAGAAAGTATGATTTCGGAGCTTATTCGTGGAGCGTTTTTGGAAGAATTGGATGACGAGTTGCCTCATTCTTTAGCTGTTGTAGTTGACGATATTGTGTATCCGGGTGGCGGCGAGGGCACTCAATACGAAGACAACAAAGCGCATGTGCTTGTGTCTGTTTATGTTGAGCGTGATTCGCAAAAGCCGATTATTATTGGGCATCGTGCGGAGCATTTAGTTCGCGTTAAGAAGCGTTTGCGCACGGCAGTAAATCGCATTACTGGTTCTAAAGCTGTGCTTGAATTGCATGTGAAGGTTGCAAAAGGATGGCAGAGTGACCCTAAGAAGCTTGAGCGTTTGGGATTCTAATTTTACTTAGTGTGTTTTGACGCGCGCGTTTTGCGTAGCGCTTATAAAAAACCGCAGCCGATATAATTTCGACTGCGGTTTTTGTTTTAGTTTTGTTTTAGTTCTATGAATTCACTCAATTTTTATGGAGTGAACCTACATTTTCAACTACATGCGACGATGACGTGCGAAAGATATGCCTCCGCCGATTGCCGCGATTCCTGCTATTGCTGATGCGACTATTGCAGCAACAGTAAGAGTCTTATTTCCTTCCTGCTGAGCTTGTCCAGGATTTCCAGAAGCTTGAGAATTCTTAGATTCTTCCTTCTGCGATTCTTTGTTCTGAGTGCTGTTATTGTTATTAGAATCCTGAGTTTCTTGCTTATTATCTTCTTGCTTTGACTCAGAGTTCTTCTTGTTTTCAGCATTCTTATTCTCAGCAGACTTATTTGCATCATGTGATTGAGCACTGTTCTGATTTGCAGATGTACTTGTAGCAGAAGATGTGCTTTGTGTATGCTGCGTGTTTGCTTTAGTGTTTTTCACTGAAGCTTTCTCATTCGCATGCTCTGCTTTAGTAGACTTTCCAGTTTCACTCTTAACAACAGCCTGTGTAGCGTAATTTTCTGCGGTAGCTGAAGCGAACTCGTTAGATTGTTGTTCAACATCAACAGCAGGAACACTAACATGTGGTGTTTGTGGTGTGAATGGAACATTACTGTTTCCAGTGTTACCAGTGTTTCCAGTGTTTTCGGTATTGTTTGTGCTTCCTGTATTACCAGTGTTGCTGTGGTCGCTTCCTCCCTGACTTGGTTCAACAACCGGTGGCTTTGGTGCAGGTGGTACAACTGGTGGTACAACAGATGGTGTAACAACAGACTCGGGTAGCTGTGTCGCGAGTGTTTTTGCAGACTCGGTGAGTGTTGCAGCAGTAGTTTTCAGTGTATTAACTTTTTCTGTCAGAGTTTGTACGAAGCTTTCAAACTCTGGATAAGCTGCCAAGAACGTTGACTGCATGAAGGATTGCTGAGTTGTTGCGTCAGTAACAACAGCCTTAAACTTTTCTTCCGCAGTCTTAAGATCATTCTGTATCTTTTCAATCTTGGTTTTAGCAGCTTCTACAACTTCCTGAGCAGTCTTAACCTTAGCTTGAGCATTTGTTACAGCAGTCTGAGCAAGTTGAATCTTCTTAACAACATTTTCTTTTGCAGTCTTAACAGCATCATTTGCGTTTGTTAAGGTTTCACCAGCCTTCGTGACTTTTGTTTTCAATGCTTCAAGCTGTGCTGTTACTGTGTTCTGAGTATCTTTAGCGCCTTGAAGAGCAGTCTGAGCAGCTTGAACTTCACTCTTAGCATTTTCAACTTTCTGATTCTCAGATTCAATCTGAGTTGTAAGCTCGCCAATCTTCTTAGTCAGCGTAGTTACCTTCTCATTAGCAACTTTAAGCTCTTTATCAGCCTTAGTTTTGGCAGCTTCAGCAGCTTTGACGGCCTGCTTGGCTGACTCTACATTAGCTTCAGCAGCTGTAATAGCATTGGTAATTTCGCCATCAACTTTTGCTCGCTGTGCCTTGGCAGCAGTGCGAGCTGCTTTAGCAGTCTGCTCTGCAGTTTCAGCTTGTGACTTCAGAGTCTTCGCTTTTTCTTTCAATCCGTTAAGTTCGGTTGTAAGCTGATTAATCTGTTGCTGGCGTGCTTCTTTGCCTAGCTGTGCAGCTTGTTCAGCTTGCTGCTTAGCAGCTTCGTATGCATTCTTAGCGGTATCCCAAGCGTTCTTCAGCTCAGTAGCCTTATTAGCAGCCTCTTCCTTAGCCTTATTTGCTTCCTGAGAAGCAGTTTTAGCCTGTTCAAACGTCGTATTTGCGCTTGCAACAGCCTTCTTAAGATTCTCAATTTCAGACTTTTTGGAATCAGCAGTGCTTATTGAATTAGTAATATCAGTAATTTTAGATTCTATTCTTTGCACTTCAGATCTTGCTTGATTAAGAAGTAGATTAACAATTTCTTGCGGAGCTGCCCACGTTACGCCAGTTTGGCTATAGTACGCAACAAGTTCTTGAGCTTTTTGCTTAAGAACATCAAGTGCGTTCTTTTCCTGATCTTGCAAACCAACTTCAGGTTTAGCGGCATTTGCAGCGTCTAAGTTGTTAGCATCGCTCATATTCAAGTCATAATGCAATTTACGAAGCTCATACTTTTTAACAAACAAATCGTAGTTTGCTTTATTTGCTTCAGCATTCAGCTTGTTGATATTGTCATCCTCTTTCAGCTCTTCTTTAGCGCTGTCACTAAGGCTTTTCTCATAATCTCCAAGAAGCTGCTTATATTTAGCAACGCTAATCGAAGATTCGTCGCTTCCGTGCCATACAGCCACATCTCCCGCGACAACTTCTTTGCTAGTTGTAGACTTTCCGTTTACTGTGGTTATACTTGTAGCTTCTTCCAAGCTCAAGTCGCTTTCAGCGAATCCGCCAGCAGTAATATCTTTGCTAGCAAAATTCGTGTAATGACCCACAGATTCCAAGAAAATATCTTTGAGTTTACTATTATCAGCATCATCTACAAACAACTTAATCTCTGGATGCTGCCACATGTATTGACGTAAATCATAACGATGCTGCTTAAGCATTTCCTTACCAGCATCAGAAATCTTATGTTTTTCATTATTTTTTTCGCCAGTTACAAACGTTCCTGCAACAGCCTTGTCGTAACGCTCTTTTTCAACCGTGTACCATCCGCTAAGAGCGTTATACTTTTCTCCATATTTAGTAGAACAAGACGTATTGCCATTTACTGTTACATAGCACTTGCTATATTCCTGATCCTTGTGATTTGTAGAATCGCCGTCGTAATTGCCCCACGCAAGATTTTCTGCAGTTTTGTATGGTGTGGTTTCCATCACTTCGCTACCCTCATAACCAGGGTGGTTTATTGCATGATCATGATTTGCACCAGAATAGAAGGAGTTTACAATTGACTCAGCAATCAAGCTAAGACGCACGTTAACATCGCCCAACGCCTTTTTCTCTTCAGTATTTGCGCTGTTTTTATCGCTATCTTCTTTGCGTAGCTTGTTGAGCGAATCGTAGTAAGTTGCAGCTTCCTTCATGTTTTGCAATGAATCCGCGCCGCCAACTTTGCCGAGCTTTACAAGATCCTTATACCACATAGGTACTTCTATAACGCGGTCTAGAACGTTTTCTGTTTTGCCTTTGTTCTGGACTTGCTTCATGATTTCGACTCTTTTACCGTTCAAAATCTGCTTAGCGCGCTGAGCGTCTTCAAGAAGAGCTTTATCTTCTTTGCTAGTAGAATTTTTATAAGTTTCAATCACATAATCCAAGAATCCTGCAAAGTTCGCTGTAGTTTTAGAAGTATCTTTCTTAGCAGCTGCATCTGCAGCTTTCTTAGCAGCTTCCACAGCTTTTTCTGCATCGCTCAACTTCTTAACATCTGGGTTATTTTCAAGATCTTTTTCTGCTGAGTTGAGATTGTTTCCAGCGTTATCTAAATCGTTTTTCTTATTTTTAGCTTCCTGAGCTTTTTGGGTTGCTGTAGTATTTGCTTCCTCATAAGCTTGCTTAGCTTCATTTGCTTTCTTCTCTAGCTCTTGCACATCTGCATTTGTTGCTCCGGAACCAGCAGCGTTCAGATTATCTATTTCTTTTTGAATCTTTTCCTGCTGTTCTGTATTAGCATTTACAGCTTGCTCTGCAGCAGTTTGCTCTTTCTCTTTTTCAGTTGCTGTAGCAGAAAGCTGATTTGCTTGTTCCTGAGCTTTATTCTTATCTTGCTTAGCCTTTTCAAGCTGAGTATTGGCGGTTTGCAGATTACCTGTTTCAGTTTTTACTTTTTCTCCAGCTTTAGTCTGTTCTGTTGTTTTAGTTTGAACGTCTTCGTTTGCAGTTCCAAGCTCTGTAGTTTTTGCATCTTTTTCTTTTTGAGTTGCTTTCAGTTTATTTTCAGCAGCCGTCTGGTTTGCTGTTTCTTGATCAAGAACAGTTCGCTTATCTTTAACACCTTCGTTAGCCTTATCTACCGCAGTCTGATGCTCAGATAATTCCTTATCAGCTTTACCTTTTTCTTCTTCAGCTGTTTGTACTTCTTTTTTCTTATTGTCTAATTCAGTCTGAGCTTCAGTTACTTCCTTGTTGGCTTGAAGTGCCTCGCTATTAGCGTCACTAGCTTCACTTTCAGCCTTATTTACGTCCTCATCAATTTTGCTTTTCTGTGTTTTAGCATCTTCAATAGCTTGCTTAGCTTCTTTTTTAGCTTTATCTGTAGCACTTTCTCCCTGCTGCACTGCAGGAGGATTCGAGTCAGATGGTGGATTAGATGGTGGCTCAGTAGTTGCAGCATTGGCAACATTTGCCATTCCGAATAAAGCAAGGGAACTTGCGCCTAATGAGATTGCTACTGCGAGTTTGGCGTTCATATTAACCTCTCCTCTTATATGAATTTAATTTGCAGTTTTATTGCTCTACAAGAATCAGTGAATACCGCAATGTTTTGCGATTAAGTCTCTCGCGTCCATTGCGATTTTCTCTGCAGCCTTGCTTCTTATGAGAATTATAATCTTCTATGGGGGGGGGGTATCAAGTTTTCAACGCGATTTTATCAAATACCTACGGATTAAATATGCGCTAGCGACATTCTCTGTTTGCTGTTGCGAGATAGTTGGATTTGTTACATTTGTCTCATGCGTGAGGCATTTGTAACGTTTTTTGACCTAATTTCGTTATATATGTCTCGGCGATGAGGCATTTGTAACGTTTTTGGCTGATTTTCGTTACATTTGCATCACTGATGAGACAAATATAACGCTCGTCGTAAGTCACCTCAGTCTAGTCTCATTCTGTCTCAAATAGCCTTTATCCACATTGATCGAAATCTATTGTGTATTCATTGCTTATCTCATAATCTCAGGCTTATGAAAAAGTCTAATGTTAAAAGCATGCTCAAAAAAGCTGAGTTTGAGCATCGTTGTTTTCATCCAATCAGCAATTCGCAAAGGCAGTGTGCTTATAGGTACACTAGGTCAGGATTGCTTGTGAGAGTATTTTCAGGTCTTTATGCAAGAACAGAGTATTGGCAAAATTTGTATACAGCTGAGCAAATTCGCCATATAGCGTTTTCTTTGATGGATATTCATCCAGACTGGAAATTTACAGGTGTTACTGCTGCTGCGCTAATCGGCTACGATGTTGTGAATGATTATGATCACATAGCATATGATTATAAAACTGATTATAAAACTGGTAAAAATCGTGATTGCTCCAAAATGTTGCAGTCTCAATCAACTCCAATTTACGTTCGCACTATGACCAGAAAGTCTGTAAATGATAATCCGTTGCTACGTAGAATTAATGCAACAGGCAGAGAGATGGATGGCACTAGTGATGATGTTCGAATTGTGCGGGGAAGAGAGGGAAGTGGCGGTCGCTTAGTTGC
The DNA here is from genome assembly GCF_048545075.1 of Gardnerella phocaeensis. Taxonomy (NCBI): domain Bacteria; kingdom Bacillati; phylum Actinomycetota; class Actinomycetes; order Bifidobacteriales; family Bifidobacteriaceae; genus Gardnerella; species Gardnerella phocaeensis. The sequence continues at coordinate 27,717 of NZ_JBKQXS010000004.1, forward strand.
CCTTCCGCATTTAAGTGACAATATAAATTACGAAGTTCGAAGTCATATTGTAGATAAGAGCACAATGCTTTTCGATGTTGCAAATAGCGTTAATTTTAGATTAGCATTGTCGATTTTTGATTCTGCGGCTCGCGATAATGTTGATTTTGCTAAAGTCATTTCTATTTGTGAAAGTCGATATTCGACTTTGGATGTTAATAATTATAAAAGTGTTGCTGCAACAACAACCTCTGATTTATTTGAAAGCACATTTTTTGGAAGATGCTGTGAAACTAGAGTAGATAAGTTTCTTTCACTTAGACGTCTCTGCTATTTTGCAAGTGGATTAAGCGAAAATGGCGGGGAATCGTTCGCGCGAGGAACGATGATTTCGCTCGGATTTATGGTGCCAGAATTGCAACGCGAGTTTATATTACCGCACTCAGGTGGCAAGTATAGGTGTGATTTTTTGTGGCGGCTTCCCAATTCTGAGTTGATTGTTGGCGAGCTTGATGGGCATTCAAAGTATTACGTTGATTCGGATAATTTTATGCATACTAACGTCGATTTTAATTCGTCTTTCGATAATCGAATGTTGCGTAAATCGTACAATCCTAGTGTTATTAATCGCAATATTGACAGGCAGGCTGAGCGTGAAGCGTTGCTTATGAAGGAGTGTGGAGTAAGCAGGATTGTGCGTTTTACCATCCCGGATATTGTTAATCCTAAAAGGATTGAGAGTAAATTGATTGATGCAGGAATTCCTAGGATTATTAAGATGCTGTGATTTATGCGAGTGATAGTGGCTGTGCGCTGACTTTGTGTCGTTGGATTTGTCTCGCGCGTTGTAACGTGTTAACTACATTTTCTGTTTTGCATCAGATTTGTTATATATGTCTTGGAGGTGAGGCGTTTGTAACGTTTTTTGACCTAATTTCGTTAGATTTGCATCATTGATGAGGCATTTGTAACGTTTTTTGGCTGATTTTCGTTAGATTTGTCTCGGAGGTGAGACAAACATAACGCATAAGCATGTGGTCGAGGCAAAACGCGGGAGTGTGGGAGGATAGATATGAAACGCGGGAGTGTGTGTTGATACGAAAAACCGCGGTAGACTAGTTAATTACAAGTCAAGCCGCGGTTTTGCGATATGCACTTAGTTAAGTTAAGTTCAGCTAACTTAACTTAAACAAACTACTTTTTGCGCGTCGTATACATTTGCGTATTAAGTAAAGTAGTGTAACGCTTAATAACTCGTGGACGAATAATCTTCATAGACGCAGTCATTAAGCCGTTTTCTTGCGTAAACTCTTCTGGCAAAATAATGAACTTTCGCACAGATTCTGCGCGTGACACGCCTTCGTTGGCAAGATCTATAAACTTTTGCACTTCAGCACGAACAACAGCATTGTTAGCAGCCTCTTCCATGCTCATAGTGGCGTCAAGACCTTTGAGTTTAAGCCAATTTCGCAAAGTTTCTTCGTCTAAAGTAACAAGTGCAGAAATAAATGGACGCTTATCTCCAAGAACGAGAGCTTGAGACACAAGTTCGCATCTCTTAATCATCTCTTCAATAGGTCCAGGAGCAACGTTCTTACCGCCAGCAGTAATAATCAAATCCTTCTTACGGCCGGTAATATAAAGCATGCCATCGTCGTCAATTCGTCCCAAATCGCCTGTCGCATACCATCCGTCTTTAGTAAATGAAGTTTCTGTTGCTTCATCATTTTTGTGATACTTGTGGAATACGCAAGTGCCTTTAATTTGCACTTCGCCGTCGGATGCGATTCGCAAAGTAAAAGCTGGGAATGCAATGCCAACAGAACCTTCTCGGAATGGAACTCCAATAGGAGTAAACGCACATGGTGCAGTAGTTTCTGTAAGACCATAACCTTCGTACACAGGAACTCCTGCGCCGCGGAAGAATGAAAGCAATTCAGGATCTAGAGGAGCACCACCTGCAACAATCCAGCGTGCGCGACCGCCAAGAGCTTGACGAAGTGGATGATAAACAAGTGGATCGTAAGCAGTGCGGCGAGCCTTAGTAAGAGCCTTAGCGTCACCAAATTCCTGAACTTCCTTCATATACTGCTGAGCCGTCACAACAGCACCCTGGAAGGCCAAGCCTTTAGCACCGTGACCAGCCTTCTGTGAAGCTGCGTTATAAACCTTCTCAAGAACTCGAGGGACAACAATCATAACTGTAGGTTTTGCAACTTGCAAATCGGAAATCAAAGTAGGAATACCTTGAGCAATATAAATGCGTAACGTACTTGCAACGACAATATAGTTAATTGCTCTTGCAAAAGAGTGCGCTTGAGGAAGGAACAGAAGCACAGATCCGTCTTTTTCGCTAAGCAAATTTGGCAAGTAAACAGGCAAATTCAACGCTGTAGTGCAATAGTGTTCGTGAGTCATTTCCACACCTTTAGGTGCAGCTGTGGAACCAGAAGTATAAACAATAGAGCACAAGTCTGTTTTCTTTACAGAATCAATGCGAGCGTCTAGTTCCTCATCGCTAACAGCGTATCCGAAAGCTTGAAGTTCTGCCAAGCCGCCTGTTTCAATGCAAATAATGCGTTCCAAGCTTGGGCATTCTTCAATAGCTCCATCAGCTTTATCTCGCATGTCAGTTGTTTCAACAATAAGGAAACGCGAGTCGGAATTATTCACAATATTGCGAATTTGCTCAGCTGAATCCGTGTCATAAATAGTTGCAAGAACACCGCCGCAAGCCATAACTGCTGCGTCTGTTACATCCCACTCGTATGATGTTTTGCACATAAAAGCAACAGCATCGCCTTTGCGCAATCCGTAGTGCATCAAACCTTTTGCAGCATCGCGTACTTCTTGAAGGAACTGATTAGCTGTTTTTGTGACCCACTTATCGTTTTCTTTATAAGTGTAAAGAGGATCGTCGCCCATACGTGCTGCGCGATCTGCGTATAAGTCATAAATGCTTGTGCCTTCGTCAAGAGGTGCTGCGCTTTCGGTTTTTGTGGTCAGCAAGCCTGTTTCCGGATTGATAAACGTCGTTGTTGGCATTTGCGCGCCCCACTCTTCTACGTGTGGAAGGCGTTGCTTTTGTGAAAGTAAAGTATTTGTGTTTTCTTGATCCGTATTAAGGTAGTCTGGTTCGCCTGCACGGTCATCGCTGACTGGGTGCGCGAAGTTACTGCCAATACGCAATGCTTTACGGGCAAGATTAAACGCTTGCTGTTGGAGTGCATTAAAAACGGACACATTTGCTCCTTCATTATGCCAAACGGCTTGCGGATTAAGCGCACATCATAGTATCATGCTATGCGCTTGCATACTATTAACTATAATAATCGTTCGTATGCTCAAGTAGCAGTTATATTCGATTTGATTAGTAATAATTTTGTATTTGCCATAAGTCGTAGCCTGTCGTTAGAATAGCAAAGTTGCTTTGGCGAGGGAATATGCCACTAGCTTGCGATTAGCTTGTTGGCAGAGTTCCGTTATCGACTGGGCTGATAGCCTCTTATGGTTTTCGGCGCGTCGGTGCGCCTGAAGCTGGATTAACAAACTAAACTATCCAGACCATAAGGAGACCGATATGGCTACAAAAATTGCTCTTGAAGGTGAATTGCGCACTGAGTTTGGTAAGGGTGTTGCTCGTCGTTTGCGCGTAGCTAAGCTGATTCCAGCAAGCCTTTATGCTGGCGGTGCTGAACCAGTGCATGTTACTCTTCCAATGCGCGAAACCACTTTGGCTTTGCGTCACGCTAATGCTTTGTTCACTATTAAGTTTGGCGATGAATCTCGCATTGCAGTTGTTAAGGATGTTCAGCGTAACCCTGTTAAGCGCATTGTAGAACACATTGACTTCTACGAAGTTAAGGCTGGCGAAAAGATTGACGTTGAAGTTCCAGTCTTCGTTGAAGGTACTCCAAAGGGTGCCGCAGTTGCATTCGTGGATGTCCAGGAGCTCAAGGTTCGCGCAGACGTTGCTAACTTGCCAGAGCGTTTGGTTGTTAACGTTGATGGTTTGACCGACGGCACCAAGGTGTTTGCTAAGGATGTCAAGCTTCCTGAGGGTGTTGAGCTCGATATGGATGGCGAAGAATCCGTTGTGAGCGTCACTGTTCCTGAAGATGCTGCTACAGCCGAAGCTGCTGCTCCTGCTGCAGATGCCGCCGCTCCAGCTGCTGCTCCTGCTGCAGAAGAAAAGTAAGTTTAAAATAAGTTAACGTATTTAATTACTAATTAACTTATAATTTATAACTTATAAAATAGTTTAAAATTTTAAGCCGCATAAGTCAGTTCTTATGCGGCTTTTTCGTATAAAATCATTGAATTTTCTAAATAAATTTTAGTTTAAAGCGTATTTTTTGAAATATTTTTTGAAAAATTTTGGCGTGTAAGTTTTGCGAAAAACAAGAATCGTATTATTCTATACGTTAATTGCGGTAAAAGGCAAGTAGAAATAATCCACATAGAAAAGAGACATAATGGCTGATTTAGAAGTAGCTCCAGAGTTTTCTGACGCTTATGAGTCTTATGATCATAGCGATACAGCTCTGTTGAACAAATTGGCTGGCAACTTTGAAGTTCTGCCGAATGATAATCCAGTTTCGGACGCAAAGCGCAACGAACTTATTGATAAGCCTGCTTTCGGTCAGATTTTCTCCGACAATATGGTTCATATGTCTTGGACTAAAGGCGAAGGATGGTCTGATCGTCGTGTAGAGCCTTACGGTCCATTGAAAATGGATCCAGGTGCATCTGTGTTGCACTATGCTCAGGAATGCTTTGAAGGTTTGAAGGCTTACAAGCGCGCTGATGGCTCTATTTGGCTTTTCCGCCCAGATATTAATGCTGCTCGTTTCCAAAATTCTGCTAAGCGTTTGTATTTGCCAGAACTTTCTATTGACGACTTTATTGGATCGGTTGCAGCTTTGGTAAAGCGAGATAAGCAATGGGTTCCAAGCCGTCGAGAGTATACGCTTTACATGCGTCCATTCATGTTTGCTTCTGAGCCATTCCTTGGTGTGCGTGAAGCTCATGAAGTTGAATACTGTGTTATTGCTTCTCCATCTGGTCCATACTTCAAGGGTGGTTTGAAGCCTGTTAGCATTTGGGTTGAAGATCAGTGGTTCCGCACTGGTCCTGGCGGTACTGGTTTTGCTAAGTGCGGCGGAAATTATGCTGCTTCCTTGCTTGGTGAATACAAGGGCATTGAGCACGGTTGTGAGCAGGTGTGCTTCGTTGATGCTGCAACCAAGACATATTTGGAAGAGCTTGGCGGCATGAACATGTTCGCACTCCACAAGGATGGTCATTTGGAAACTCCATCTCTCACCGGCAGCATTCTTCCTGGCGTTACACGTCGTTCTTTGATTCAGCTTGCTGAGGAAGCAGGTCATAAGGTTGTTGAAACCATGATTCCTCTTCAAGGATTGCTTGACGACATTCGTTCTGGCGAGGTTACTGAAGTCTTTGCTTGTGGTACTGCTGCAATCATTACTCCAATTGGTCGCTTTAAGTCCGATGAATTCGATCTTAAAGTTGCCGATGGTGGCGTTGGTGAGTTGACTCAGGCTTTGCGCGACGAGTTACTCGGCATTCAGCTCGGTGATGTCGAAGACAAGCATAACTGGATGTGGAAAGTTTGCGACTAATTTATATAAGTTAGTTAATATTATCTAATCTAATATTGCTTATGGCGCGTCGTACTCTATATTTATATATCGTATAGAGTGCGGCGCGTCTGCTTGTTGCGCGCAATGTTTCGGTGAATATTTGTTTGAAGGGAAATGCTTTGGAAGGCGCGTTAGGGGACAACATCTTCTTTCTTATAGTTGAGTATGTTGCTATGGGATGTTGTGGCATGGTTGGTGGCATGTGGGCTATTCGTAAAAAGTACGATGTTTTTGCCATTATTGCCACTTCTTGGATCACGGCGTTGGGCGGCGGAATTGTGCGCGATGTTTTACTTGGAGCATTGCCGCCTGTTGGTATTGCTGATCATGGTTTTGTGATTACTGGATTGCTTTCCGGTGTAATTGTTGCAGTTGCGCACCCGGAGATTGATAAGTGGCGTTGGTTTATGCTTACGATTGATGCGCTAGCTTTGGGATTGTTCGCTGTGAACGGCACAGCAAAAGGCTTAGATTTTCATATGTCGGGCACGACTTCAGTATTTTTAGGAATGGCAACTGCTTTGGGAGGCGGTTTGATTCGCGACATGATTTTGAACCAAGTTCCTGTTATTGTGCGAGATAAGCATTGGTATGCTTTACCTGCTGCTTTTGGATGCGTATTAACTGTTTTTGTTGTAAAAGCAAAGCATGCAGGTTACTTTGGTTTAACTGTTGAAATATTGCTTGATATTCTTATTGTTGCTCTTGTTGTTGCAATGCGCTTGTTGTCTGTGAAACTAGATTTAACTTTATTTGGAGCAATGAATCGCACAGAACCTATTAAGGTTAGACGCCCTCGTATTCGTCGTATTAATAATCGTCGTCGTTAATATTGCATGCGATGATAAAAATAATCCCCAGCACCGATTGGTACTGGGGATTTTTCCTTACATGCTGTGTTATGCAGTTACCTGCACAAACTTCACAGAGCGTTAATCGCTACAGCAAGACCAGACTTGCGGTTTGCAGCCTGATTCTTATGAATCACGCCACGACCTGCAGCCTTGTCAAGCTTCTTAGCGGCTACTGCGAAAGCGGCCTGCGCTGCAGCCTTATCACCAGCGGTGATGGCTTCACGAGTAGCACGAATAGCGGTCTTCAAAGCAGACTTTACTGCTACGTTACGCTTGTGTGCTTTCTCGTTGGTGAGAACACGCTTTTTCTGCGACTTAATGTTTGCCACTGTTACTCCAAACGACGTTTGCTATATAAGGACATACAAAGAGTAAGCATAGCATGCTTCTTGGATAACGTTATTCGTTTCTTTGTTTGTTTTGGGATTTCCTCCTCACTGTGTCGCGAGTTTTAGGGGATTTCTCTCCTCGCAAGTTCCCGTCCTTCGTCGCTTTGGCTGTTAGAGGTTTTGTTGTCTGCTTTGTTCTTAAAAGAATGTTGCTTCCTCAGTCCTCTTTTATTGCTCGTAGAGAAATCCCCCAAACTCTGCATGCTTAATCGTTAATAACCGTGCAAATCGCAGAGATTTTTCGATTTTTCTTCTTCGCTTGGCGAATCAGCAGCTTACGGCTCTGACGTTCGCCGCGCTCAGTGCGAAAAATCTCAAATCTCACCACGTGAATACTTACTTAACTGATAACGACGAATATTAAGTCAAATAAGCTATTAGTTTTTGCGTAGCGTTATTTTGTATTGTCAAAACGCAATAAGTGCTAAAAATATTGATTTATATTATAAACTAGGGTAGTAGAGTTGGTAAGATTAATTACTTGCGTAGCTTACGCAATTTAATATTATCCGCGTATTTAATAAGGAGATGCTTGCTTTGATTACACCGCATAACCAGCCAGGATTTACGGATCAATCGTTGATACGCAATTTCTGCATTATTGCGCATATAGATCATGGCAAGTCCACTGTGGCAGACCGTATTTTGCAACTTTCAGGAATTGTGCCAGAGCGTGAAATGCGAGACCGTTTCTTGGATCGCATGGATATTGAGCAAGAGCGCGGTATTACTATTAAATCGCAGGCTGTTCGCGTTCCTTGGACTTTTGAAGGCAAAGAGTATTCGCTTGGAATGATCGATACTCCTGGTCACGTCGATTTTACTTACGAAGTTTCGCGCGCGCTGGCAGCATGCGAAGGTGCAGTGTTGCTTGTTGACGCAACTCAAGGCATTGAAGCGCAAACGCTTTCTAATCTTTATATGGCAATCGACCACAATTTGACGATTATTCCTGTGCTTAACAAAATCGATTTGCCTAGCGCTGAACCAGATAAGCATGCTGAAGAAATAGCTGGATTAATTGGTTGCAAGCCGGAGGACGTGTTGCGCGTTTCTGGTAAAACCGGCGAAGGTGTTAAAGACTTACTTGATCAAATTGTGCTGGAAGTTCCAGCCCCAAGCGGCAATCCTGATTCTCCTGCTCGCGCTCTTATTTTTGACTCAGTCTACGATTCGTATCGAGGAATTGTCACCTATATTCGTATGGTTGATGGCGAGCTTAAGTCGCGCGAAAAATTGCATATGATGGGAATCGGCATGACGCACGATCCTATTGAAATCGGCGTTATTAGCCCAGATATGACTCCAACTAAGGCGCTTGGAGCAGGCGAAGTAGGCTACGTAATTACAGGCGCAAAAGACGTGAGCCAATCTAAAGTCGGCGACACCATTACTAGCGCAGTAAATCCCGCATCCGAGCCTTTGGATGGCTACCGCGATCCTAAACCTATGGTTTACGCAGGTCTTTTCCCAATTGATAACGCGCAATTCCCAGATCTTCGAGATGCTCTCGACAAGCTAAAACTTAACGACGCGGCTCTTATTTACGAGCCAGAAACGTCTGTTGCGCTGGGCTTCGGTTTCCGTTGCGGATTCTTAGGTCTTTTGCACATGGAGATTGTTTCCGAGCGTTTAAGCCGCGAGTTTGGCTTGGATCTTATTTCCACTGCTCCTAACGTAACTTACGATGTTACTAGTGAAGACGGCAGTGAGCATCACGTAACGAATCCTAGCGAGTTTCCAGAAGGCAAGATTAAGCGCATTATTGAGCCAATGGTTGCGGCCGATATTATTACTCCGAAAGAATTTATTGGTGCTGTAATGGATTTGTGCCAGGAACATCGCGGAGAAATGGGCACAATGGAATACATTAGTGCAGACCGCGTGGAAATGCATTACAGGATTCCTCTTGCAGAAATCGTTTTTGACTTCTTTGATCAGCTTAAAAGTCGCACAAAAGGCTATGCTTCTCTTGACTACCACGAAGATGGCGAGCAGTCTGCGGATCTTGTGAAAGTTGATATTCTTATTCAGGGAGATAAGGTTGACGCTTTTAGCGCAATCGTGCACCGAGATAAGGCTTATTCTTACGGCGTTATGATGACTAAGAAGCTTCGTGGACTTATTCCTCGTCAGCAGTTTGAGATTCCAATTCAGGCGGCAATCGGCTCTAGAATTATTGCTCGCGAAACTATTAGCGCTCTTCGAAAAGACGTGCTCGCTAAATGCTACGGCGGCGATATTACGCGTAAACGCAAGCTTCTTGAAAAACAGAAGGCTGGTAAGAAGCGCATGAAGATGCTCGGACACGTTGAAGTTCCGCAGGAAGCATTCGTTGCGGCTTTGGCTACAGACGAGAGCGCAAACGATCGCGATACTAAAGATAAGATTCGCGCAGCGCAAAAGTCTGAAGGATGAGTTTAGAGTTGGATGCTGAATTAAATAAATCAGCTATGCAAACTAAAAGTACGCCTTTTGAAGTGTACGTGCACGTGCCGTTTTGTTTGCGTCGCTGCGGTTATTGCGATTTTAACACGTATACAGCTCGCGATTTGGGTGAAGGTGCTAGCCGCGAAGGTTATGCGGATGTTGCGATTCAAGAGATGCGTCTTGTAAAAAAATGGCAGGAATATCACGGAATTTTCGAGCCTAAAGCGCAATCTGTTTTCTTCGGTGGAGGCACTCCAACAGTTCTTAAAGCGCAAGATTTAGTGCGAATTTTGCAAGAAATACGCAACTTGTGGGGGTTTAATAAAGACGCGGAAATAACTACTGAAGCAAATCCGGATACTGCAGACGAAAAGTATATTGAAACGCTCGCAGAAGGCGGATTTACTAGAATATCTTTCGGAATGCAATCAGCAGTGCCGCACGTTCTTAAAACTCTTGACCGCACGCATACTCCAGAAAACGTAGCTCGCGGTGTAAAAGCAGCAAACGCATGTGGTTTGCGCTCAAGTGTTGACTTGATTTATGGAGCTCCGGGGGAGAGTCTAGACGATTGGCGAAAGTCAGTAGAAATGGCTTTAAGCCTAGGAGTAAACCACGTTTCTGCATATGCGCTAACGGTAGAGCCGCGCACAAAAATGGGCCGTCAAATTGCTGCTGGCACTATTCAAGCGCCAAACGACGATGATGAAGCTGCAAAATACGAGTTGGCAGACGAGCTTTTTAGTTCTGCTGGATTAAAGTGGTATGAGATTTCTAATTGGGCGCGTCCGGGTTTTGAGTCTCGTCATAATCTTGGATACTGGCGAAACATTGATTGGGCCGGAATCGGTCCTGGAGCGCACTCGCACTACAATGCTGCAAATCACATTAGTAAACAAAGCATGGATGATAACGCTTCTTTAGCTAATCCAAACGAGTTTTATAATCTTCGATCATGGGATATTTTGCATCCAAAACATTGGGCTCATGCTATCAACGCAGGAAACGTGCCGTGGCAAAACTACGAATGTATCAATGCAGAAGATGCGCTTATTGAAGAAGTAATGCTTGGGCTTCGCATTAAAGAAGGGCTTGATATTTCGCAATTGTGCGAAAAAATGCGCGAAACTAATAAGGTGTTCGATGATTCACATTTGCAAAAAGTGTTACGTGAAGTGTGTAAGGAAGATTTGGCAGTGTTGCACGAAAATCGCATTATCGCAACGCGCAAGGGTAGGCTGCTCAACGATTTATTAATAGAAAGAATTGTTGACGCGTGTGAAGAAGGTCTTACCGTGCTAAAATAGTGCGTATTGCGTCATAAATGCTTGATATACGAAAATTCAATGTAGAAAGGAACAATCATGGCAAACCGCAAAGAGCGTCGTGCGAAGGAAAGGCAGAGTCGCAAGGGGATTCCTTCTCAATATGACGAAACAAAAGGTCGCGCTCGCGGAGGCATGATTGACGAATACAATTTACAAGAACGTTCTAGAAGACTTCAAGAGAGGGGAACTGGTCCTTGGAAGCCAACTTCTAATGTTACAGCTGAAGAAGAAAGAATTGCTCGAAATATTCGTCGAACTGAATCAGTAGACGACACTTGGAACGCTGTTCGTAAGGTTATTGGCGTTTGCTCGTGGGCTGTGATTTTGGTTTCCGCACTTGCTTTCTTGGTAATAATGTGGCTTCCTAATCAGCCTATTGTGCTTGTTGTAACTGTTGCAGTTCTGTTTGCGCTGGGCGTATTTGGCTTGTTCTTTAGCTTTAGTAATTCTAAACAGAATCCGCGCCTTGACGAGCACGGCACCGCGATTTAGGTAGATTTAGTTCAATTTAGGTTTGTTTATAAATAAACAAAAACTATTTTTAATAGACTAAGGTGGGCACTTGTAACACAATGTGCTCGCCTTTATTTCTTAGAATCTACTCGTTGAATACGTCGGAGTGTGTCCCCGTGCGAGAAGCAGTTAAAACAAGCTCGTTTTCCTTAATTATGTAAATAAGCAGCCAGTCTGGTCTTACATGGCATTCGCGGAATCCTCTGTATTTGCCTTTAAGTGGATGATCTTGGTACGATTCGTCAAGAATCTCTTCGTTGCGTAACTTTTCAAGTAATATATCAACAAGATGTGTATCGTATCCGCGCTTTCTGATTCGCTTCATGTCTCTTTTAAACTGTGAAGTGTACGTTAAAGTAAGCATAATTAATCTTCCTTAAAAACGTCGTCCATCATCTCGGATACTGAGTTATAGCGTTTTGCTGGAATTTTTCCAGATAGAATATCTTCGGCTTCCTTAAACGCGGCGATTGTTTCTTTATTGTATTTTGGCTGCTTTAAGTCGAATGGGAGTCCTTCTACCATAAGCGACTTGTGCAAGAACATGTTGATTGCATCGCTAAGAGTTATGCCGAAGCTGGCGAATAATTCCTCTGCTTGTGCTTTAACATCCTTGGTGACGCGCACGTTGATGCTTGCGGTTTTCGCTGTATTGTTTGATTTCGTTGCTGTTGCGCTGATTGCCATAATATGCTCCTTGATTTTATGTTTATAGTGCTTTGCTTCTATAAGTCGTTAGTTTTTGACGTGTTAATTTTGTCTGTTTTTCTAGTTTTTGATATTCATCTATCAACTTTTATTACATTCTACAATGTATTATTTTGTTTTACAATGCACTATAAACGTTTTACAAAGTATCACGATTGTATTACGTTTGCTGCCTGCTGTTTTTGCTACAAGCTACGCTTCCCGCCTATGTGCGCGCTTACACAATAGGATGATTTACATAGTAGTCGTGAATTGACTGCTTCGAAATAATCTCTTCGCTGCCCTTATCTTCTGGCACACCTATTCTCGCGCGAATCCACGGATCTTCTTTATGCGTTCTTTCGCTGAGCTGATTTCCTGTAAGATTTCCCAGTTTCGCGCACACTTCCTCTATGATTTTCACCTGCTTATAGTCTAAAGTTGCGCATCTTTCTGGAAGAGAAATCAGTAGTTCTTCTTTGCGAATTGTGAATCTTCCTCGATGTCTGTTAAATAATTCCAATGAAACTGGACCGTTCGTCCAAGCTTCAAAATCTTCCGGGAATAGCGACAATCCAGTTGTAGCTAAGCTGTGCGCTTGAGAATAATACACAAGCTTTTGCAGCTTCATAGTTGTCATTGGCCCCATAATTTCCAATATTTTTGCCGCTACGTTAATAATGCCCATCGCGCACCTCCTTTTTCTTCGCAACAAATTAATAGCGATTTTATGAATGGAAAAAGTGAGCGTCAATTCGATTAAAGAAATGTGGACAACTTTTATTATGCGTCGTTTTTTAGCTTGTGCTATTTTAGCTTGTGTTATTTTGGCTTGCGTAGTTTTTGGCTTGCGTTAATTTTGTGAATCTATAAGCGCGTAGCCATGTCTTACAAGCACAGATTTAAGTTGCGTAAGATAAGCGAGTGAAGCTTTTGAAAGCTTCGTGCGTTCGTTTGTAATCCAGCCAACAAGCATAGTGTCATCACATTCAAGCGGAATAGTGACGATTTTTTCATTGTTTAAATCGCCGTTATCTATTCCAGTGCAAACAGTGTAACCATTCAACCCAATAATAAAGTTTAAAATGGTAGCGCGGTCAGAAACGTTGATTTTTTTCGGTGGGCGAGTAGGCCAAACAGCCTCTTCTGCGAAGAAGAAACTTCCTTCTTCTCCCTGTTCGTATTGAATAAACGGATACGGTTTCAAATCTTCCAAGCTCAAGCTTTTTCGCACTGCAAGCGGATTATTTCTAGAAAGAAAAACATGCAATTTTGCACGGAAAAGCGGGTGGAACTCCAAATGTTTTTCACGAAGCAGCTTGCCGATTACATCCCTGTTGTAGTCAGAAAGATAAAGAATTCCAAGGTCTGCGCGCATATCGCTTACTTGCTTAATAATATTTTTTGTGCGCGTCTCGCGAATTGAAAACTCGTATTCGTCAGAATGAATACTGCGAATCATATCGACGAATGCTTCAACAGCAAACATGTAGTGCTGTGTTGCAACGCTGCATAATTGTGGGCGAGGCTTAGTACTTTTGTAGCGTTCTTCAAGAAGATCCGCTTGCTCAATTACTTGTCGAGCGTACGTCAAAAACTCAGCTCCATCAGCTGTTAATGCAATTCCTTGAGTGGATCTAGTGAAAATCTCAATATTAAGTTCTCTTTCAAGCTCTTTTACAGAAGAGCTCAATGCTGGTTGTGAAATATATAATGCTCGTGCTGCTTCGTTCATTGAACCGCAGTCAACGATTTTTACAATATATTTCAGTTGTAGCAAAGTCATATGAGCTTCTTTCGTGAGCTAAAAGTTAAAATAATTATCAAAAATCACATAAATGAGCCGCTAACGAATCTAGCAAAAGGTATAGGCATAACCTAATTATTAGTTGCTATAACTATAGTTGCTATAACCTTAGTTTCGCATGACCTTAGTAATATAACCTAAATATTTAAGCAATTATTAAAGATTTACTCCTACTGAAGCTAAATCCTTACGCGCTTGCTCTGCGGTTGTAAAAACAAATCCATGCATGCCAACTCTATGAGCTCCATCAATATTTGCTGGCTTATCGTCGAAGAAAACAGTTGTTTGCGGATTCAATCCAAATCTACTTATAGCAAGTTCAAAAATTTCCGGTTCTGGCTTATGCAAATGCTCAACACCGGAAATAATAGTTCCTTGCAAAAGAGTAGAAAGTTCTGGGAATTTTTTAAGCGCCAACGGGAAAGTTTCTTTAGACCAATTCGTTAAGCCCCACACGCCGTATCCAGCTTTACGTAAATCATGCAATAAATCAACCATTCCAGGCATCATGCGCGTCAAAACTTGGTCATAATGAGCGCAATACCAGCGGAAAGCGCAGGCAAGCTCGCTTCCAAAGCGACGCTCGTATTCAGGCATAAGATCTTTCAAAAGCTCGCCGCCATCCATGCGGTCCTCAAATTCATAGAAGCCGGCTAAATCGTTCTTTCCAAAGCTTCCATTAGGGCAAATAGTATCAACTAAATTCGGGAATTGCTTTTGCAAACAGTTTCGGCAATTCCATTCGAGTAGAACTTTGCAATAGTCAAACATGACGTCATGAATCTCAATATTTTGTGCGTTAGTCATTTGTTTCTACGGCTCCTATTTGTTTCATACGTTATTTTATATTCGCGTATTTTGTTTTGTGCGTTAATCTTGCTTGTTAATTTTGCTTGTTAATCTTGCCCGTTAATTTCGTGCGTTTAATTTTGCGCATTGCTGATATTATTTTGCGCGCTACTTTATATTAATAAGAATCCCAAGAACATGCGGTAATGCATTTATAATGTCGCTTGCAACAATTGGGTGTTCCAAAGTTAAAGCACGCTTTGATTTCACTATGTCTTGCACTAGTTGAGTGTAATTGTTTCCACCGCTACTGCGTGATGCAAACACTGCGCAAACTCCGTGAATCACAGCTGCGCTCGCTGCAATAAGTGCGTAATTTTTGTTATTCGCGTTGTCGTTATTATTGTCGTTTTCGTTGTCGTTTTCGTTATCTTTTTCGTGCTGAGCCAGCAATGCTCCTAAAATTCCTGCTAGCACATCTCCTGATCCTGCAGTTGCTAGCCAAGATGGAGCGTATTGTGCAATATAAACAGGAGAGTGCATCGATGATGGTGATGCAACTGCTGTTGTTGCGCCTTTAACTAACACAGTTGCTCCAGTAAGATTTGCTGCTTTTTGAGCGTAGTGAGTTGGGTTAGCGGATATTTGTTGTGCGCTTACTTCTAAATCGTATCTAGTAAAAAGCGAGCTTAATTCTCCTGCATGAGGTGTGAGAACTACTTTTTCGCAAACTTGTTTTGGTAGTAAATCCAACGCTCCAGCGTCTACGCATATTGGCGGAAGATTGTTATTTAATTGCGTTTCAGTGCTGTCGTTTTCGTTGTCGTTTTTGCTTTCGTTTGAGTATTTTGCAAGTATGCTAGCAATGTATTTTCTTTGAGATAAAGCCGTTTCGTCGTTACAATGACTTTCGTCTGGTATGCCGCATCCAACTGTTATTGCGTCGATTTTTCCGTTTAATTGTTCGGATGCTACTACTTCAGGTGATGCTTGCAATACTAAGTTTTGTGTGCGAAGAGGACCGGTATAACGAACCATTCCAATATTTGCATGTATTGCAGCACTTGTGCTTAATACTGCTGCTCCTGGATAGTCGTTTGATCCGGTAATTATGCCTAGAACGCCTCTTGAATATTTATTATCGCTTGCATGAGGCGTGCGCAATGCTATGGAAGCAAGATGAATATCTACTGATATTTCATTATTTGCAGAGTTTTTATCGTCAGTTTGCGAACTGTCGGGTTTTGCAACGTAATTCATGCCATCTGTATTGCCAAACATATTATTAAGTGTAATTGCTGTTAAGCACATGCAGAGTTGCTAAACATGTGTATTACTGTCTAAACTTATGTATTGTTTCAATTTGTAAACGTTTTGAAAATATTTGTAATTTTTTTGTTATTCTGCGTGTCGCAAGTGCTATGGCGTGTCGCTGCCAGTTTTGCGTAAAAAATAAACAAAAATGCCTGCTAGATAAATTTGTTCAAACGTTATAATCACATTTATTTTTTCGTTGACATATTAACGTTTTTTATTGCAAGATAAAGCAGAAAGTAGCACTGTCTTTTTTGAAATTTCGCATTATAACAGATGAAAAATTCGCGAAACGCATTTTTGCAAAAATAATTATATTTTTTCACATTTTTTATTGACCGGCATACATATTTTTCTTATGCTATAAGCGTTATTGCGAATGATTATTTTTTTCATGAATAGCTTTCATGAGTACCTCTCACAATCAACCCATGCAATAACAGTTAAAGATTCCCGAAAGGAACGAGTGTGAAAACTTCACGAATTTTCGCAACTGCAGCTGCGGTTGCATTATTAGCAACTTCTATGGGTGCTTGCGGCTCTGCAAAAAATGCCGAAAATAAAGCGAATGGCAATCAAGTAAATGTAGTGGCAACTACAACTCAAATTTGCGATTACGTAACTCAAATCGCTTCAACTGCTGACGCAAAATCTGGATTGAGCCTCAATAAGACGGATTCTCAGGGCAAGAAGTCTGTAATCGGAGCTCCTCAAGACAAAGCAAAGTCAACAATTAATTTGACCTGCTTGCTTGCGCCAAACGCTTCTGCTCATGAGCATGAAATGACTCCAGCTCAATCTAAAGCTCTTTCTAAGGCTGATTTGATGCTCGTTTCTGGTGTAGATCTCGAGCACTTCTTGGATCAAGCTGTGAAAGCTACCGGTTTTAAGGGCACTATGGGTGTAACTTCCGGTATTCTCACTGCTGACGAAATCAAGGATCCAAAGGCTGAGACTTCTAAGGAAAAGGATCTTCCATACAAGGTTGATCGCGGTATCGCTAAGGTGCATGCTGAAAAGTGGCCATTCCCTCCAGAGGAAGGCGAGAAGGAGCCTGAATTCCAGTACGATCCACATATTTGGACCAGCACGAAGAACACTATGATTCAGGTTAAGAATATCGGTTATTTCCTCGGAAAAGCTCTTCCTAAGAGCAAGTCTATTTTCGATGAGCATGTTGAGAAGTTTGTTAAGTCTTTGACTGATTTGGATGCTTGGGCAACTAAAGCTTTGAATAGTGTGCCACAAAAGCATCGTGTTCTCTTCACTTCTCACGATGCATTCGGTTACTTCTCCCGTGACTACAATGTGAAGTTCATTGGTGCAGCACTTTCTGATTTCAACAGCCAGCAGGATGCTACTGCAGATCATATTCAGAAAGCTGCAGAAGATGTCAAGAAGTCCGGAGCTGTTGCGATTTTCGCTGAGAATTCTAACAATTCCAAGTCGATTAAGGCTGTTGCTTCTGCAGCAGGAGTGAAGGCTGTTATTGGCGACGATGCGCTTTATGGAGATTCGCTTGGACCAGTCGGATCTGCCGGCGAAACTTACATCGGTTCCATCGTTCACAATGTTGAAACATTGGTGAAAGCTTGGAATGGTAATGTTCCTGAACTTCCAGATTCAGTTAAGACTGCATTGAAGAAGTAACATATAAATAACAGTAAAAATAACAGTATCGTAACAGTAACTTTAATAGCGAAACTTTAATAGCGAAGTAACGAAGTTACTGTTACGAATACTTATTAATAAACTGAAAAGACTGGAAATATAGTGAATAAGAGCGTCCTTGCAATGAAAAATTGCGACCTGGCATACGGTTATAAAACTGTAGTGACCGGTATTAATGGCAGTGTGCAAGCCGGGGAAGCTTTGGCTTTAATAGGTCCAAATGGTTCTGGAAAAACAACGTTTTTGCAGGCTATTATTGGTATCGTGCGCGTAAGTCGCGGTGAACTGAAAATGCCTAAGGCTTTGTCTATTGGATATGTGCCACAGCAGGTTGATTTGGATTTAACGTTCCCGATTACTGCACGGCAAGTTGTTGCAATGGGCTTAAGTAGGCAGACAGGTTTTCTTGGATTGCTTAAAAAAGATCAGAAAAAAGCTGTTGAGGATGCTCTTAATCATGTTGGTTTATTAAATCGCGCAGATGTGCGATTTGGTGACCTTTCTGGCGGTCAGCGACAGCGCATTCTTCTTGCGCGCGCTATTGTTGCAAAACCAACGCTTATTTTGCTCGACGAACCTTTTAATGGTCTTGATGAACCGAATCGCCGAGAACTTCTTAATATTATGAAATCAGCAAAGCAAGAAGGTATTGCTTTTGTTGTATCTACGCACGATTTAGTTATTGCAGATGCTATTTGTGAAAAAGCGCTACTTTTAGCTGGCAAGCAGATTGCTTTTGGTACGCTTAAAGAAGTAATGACTAAAGAAAATATTACTCGCGCATATGGTGGAAGCATGCCAACAGATTCTGTAGGTCTTACGCTTTCGCAAATGTCTGAAGATGATTCTAAAGGAAGCTCTTCAGAAGGCTCGAAAGAAGTTTTTAGCGATGGCTTAAAAATCAGTGAAAGGCAAGATTAATGCTTGCCCAATTAGTTGAATCATTAAGAGAAGTTCTGGAACCAATTCCTGGTTTTGATTTTATTGCTTCTGCTCCTTATATTTTTCGCCCGTTCTGCTTACTTATAGTTCTATCTATAGCTAGCGGAATCGTTGGCGTATTTGTGAACTTGAGATGTGCTGAATTTAATGCGGAAGCTATTGTGCATGGCATATTTCCCGGAATTGTTGTAGGTGCTTTATACGGTGGCATAGATCAAATTATTCCTGGTGCTGCAATTTGTTCAGTATTTTTAGTTGCTGCATTAGTGTGGGCTTCTCGTTCAGCTCGCATAAATGAATCGATTATCGCAACTGTTTTAACTACTTTCTTTGCTCTTGGTGTAGTAATTTCACTAAAAAAAGGTGATATGTCAGGTCAGCTTGAGGCGTTGATGTTTGGTAGGCTGCTTGATGTCACTGATGAGCGAATGACTCAAGCAATATGGATTTGTTTGTTTGCAATTATTGTGCTTTTGGCAACTTGGAAACAGCAGATTATTGTTGCTTTCGATCGAGCAAGTGCTCCATTAATGGGAGTTCATACTCTTTTTGTAGATATTGTTCTTAACGTTGGTATCGCTGCGGTTGTTGTTTCTGCATCTTCAGCTGTTGGTGTTCTTCTTGTGATTGGATACCTTATTATTCCAGGAGCTAGTGCTCGTTTAGTGTCTAGAACAGTTGGGCGCATGGTTGCAGTTGGTATTTTTGTTGGTATTGCTGGAGTTGTTCTTGGTATGTACGTTATGAATTTGGAGCTTGATCATCCTATTTCTCCTCAAGCTGCAATTGCATTAAGCATGTGTGCAATGTTCGTAGTTGTGCTTATTGTGCGCTGGCTGTTCCAAGTTATTTCATCTATAGTTTTTGCGCATAAAACTCATACAAGCGGTAGCGATATGAAAGTTTTAGCAAAATCTTATAAAGGTAGGGAATAGATGGTAAGTATTTGGCAAATTATCGCTCTACCTATAGTTGAAGCAATTGTTGTAGGTGCTCTATGCGGTTTCGTTGGCTCTCTTGCGCTTCTTAACCAGCGAATATTCTTTACTGAATCTATTACTCATGCTGCTTTTCCTGGAGCAGTATTAGGTGTAGTTTTAACTTCTGCTTATACAATAGATCAAAATATTTTGTCTCTTGGACTTTTTGTCGGTGCTGCTGTTGCGTGCGTTGTACTTTCCTTAGTAATGTATGCACTTTCGCATCTTAAGGGCATTTCTTCGCAAGCTGCAGCTGGTATTACTTTAACTGTCGGCTTTGCTAGTGGATACTTTTTAAATAAGTGGTTTGCTCCATTGCCATTGCGTATTGAGGGATTTTTAACTGGATCATTGCTTAATTGCACTCCTGCAGACGTGATTTCAGCCTCTGTTGCTTTCTTGCTTGTTTTGGGATTATGGATTTTTAATTCTGCTAATCTTGTGCATTGCTCGTTTGATCCGATTAATTACCGTGCTGCAGGTGGAAGATCAGGTTTTATACAAGGCATGGTTCTTGCTTTGATTATTATTACTGTTTCCGTCATTATTCCAGCAGTTGGTACAGTTGTTTCAGTATCTCTTATTGCTGCTCCTGCTGCAGCATTAAAGGGAAGAATTGCTTCTATAAATAAATTTGTGCTTGCATGTGTAATTACTGCTGTTTCGATTGCTTTAATTGGACTAGCTTTAGCTGTAATACTGAAGCTTTCTGCCGGCGGTACTATTGCTATTTGCGCTGGAGCTTTCTTCTTAATAGTCAAGATTGGTGAAAGTATTTTTATAAAAATTAATGATTTTTCATCGAGATTGCATGCAAGGCGAGAAAAAGTAGCCGAAAACGCTATCTAGCAAAAGAGTTTTAAAAGTCGCTCTGTTGTCCTAAAATGTCAACGAATTGCGCGTGAAAAATGCGCGCGATTGACGTCGTTTTTGCGCGTTTTGTTGATTGTTTAATCGCGTAAGTTTATCGACGCCACACAAGTCCAGGTCTGCACATTAGTAACGCAAGACCCCGATAGAAAAGGACAATTATGGCTGAAAATACCATCTCCATCACCGTAAACGAGGAACGCAAGGAGGTGGATGCAAGCTTCACTGGCGTTGAACTTTTCGCGGAAGATAAGAATATTATTGCCGTGCGTTTAAATGGCGAGTTGCGTGATTTGTACACGCCTCTTCATGACGGCGATACCGTGGAATCAGTAGCACTTGATAGTGAAGATGGCATCGCAATCATGCGTCATTCCGCTACTCACGTGATGGCTCAAGCTGTTCAAGAAATTCGACCAGACGCAAAGTTGGGCGTAGGTCCTGTAATTAAAGACGGCTTCTACTACGATTTCGATGTTGATACTCCATTTACGCCAGACGATTTGAAGCAAATCGAAAAGCATATGCAGCGCATTATTAAAGAGTCTCAAAGCTTCCGTCGTCGCGTTGTAACTGAAGATGAAGCGCGCGTTGAAGAAGCAAATCAACCTTATAAGTTGGAGTTGATTGGGGATAAGGAAGCTGCTCTTGATCCGGCTGCTGCTGGCGAAATTAGCAAGCATGAGCTTAGCATGTACGACAATTTGGATCGCGAAGGCAATAAAGTTTGGAGCGATTTGTGCCGTGGACCTCATTTGCCAAACACTCGCTATATTAAGGCTTTTAAGCTTGAGCGTGTTGCTGCAGCTTACTGGCGTGGTTCGGAGCATAATCCTATGCTTCAACGCATTTACGGCACTGCTTGGCCTAGCAAGGAAGAGCTTAAAGCTTACACAACTCGCATGGAAGAGGCCGCTAAGCGCGATCACCGCAAGCTCGGTCAAGAGATGGATTTGTTCTCATTCCCAGATGAGATTGGTCCAGGCTTAGCAGTGTTCCATCCAAAGGGTGCTGCGATTATTAACGCGATGGAAGATTATTCCCGCGAGCAGCATCGCAAGCATCACTACAGCTTCGTACAAACTCCGCACATTACTAAGGGCGGCTTGTATGAGACTTCCGGTCACTTGCAGTGGTACAAGGATGGCATGTATCCTCCAATGAAGCTTGACGAAGAGCGCGACGAAAACGGTAACGTAACTCGCCAAGGTGCTGACTACTACTTGAAGCCAATGAATTGCCCAATGCATAACTTGATCTTCAAGTCTCGCCAGCGTTCTTATCGCGAACTTCCTTTGCGCTTGTTTGAGTTTGGTACTGTGTATCGCTACGAAAAGTCTGGTGTTGTGCATGGTTTAACTCGTGTTCGTGGATTGACTCAGGATGATTCGCACATTTATTGCACTCGCGAGCAAATGCGCGATGAGTTGAAGAGCTTGCTTAACTTTGTGCTTGGTCTTCTTAAAGACTTCGGTTTGAACGACTTCTACTTGGAGCTTTCCACTAAGGATGAGCATAAGTTCGTCGGTTCCGACGAGATTTGGGAAGAAGCAACTAATACTTTGGCAGAGGTTGCTAAAGAGTCTGGTTTGGAACTCGTGGACGATCCAGGTGGAGCTGCATTCTACGGCCCGAAGATTTCCGTGCAAGCTCGCGATGCAATCGGCCGCACTTGGCAGGTTTCTACTATTCAGCTCGACTTCAACTTGCCTGAGCGCTTTAAGCTGGAGTATATTGCGGCTGACGGTAGTCACCAGCGTCCTGTGATGATTCACCGCGCACTCTTCGGCTCTATTGAGCGTTTCTTCGCTATTTTGCTTGAGCATTATGCAGGCGCATTCCCAGCATGGTTGGCTCCAGTTCAAGTAACTGGCGTTCCTGTTGCAGACGAGTTCGCTCCACACTTGCAAAAGTTCATTAGCGATTTGGAAGAGAACATGGTTCGTTGCGAAATGGACAGCTCTGACGATCGCTTCGGCAAGAAGATTCGTAACGCTTCTAAGTCTAAGGTGCCTTTCACTTTGATTGCCGGCGAAGAGGATGTGAACAACAATGCTGTGAGCTTCCGCTTCCGCGATGGCAGCCAATTGAATGGTGTTCCAGTTGAGCAAGCTAAAGAGTGGATTTTGTCCATTATCAAGCAGCGCGTTCAGGTGAATACTTCCGAAGATTTCGAGCGCTACACTAAGTAGCTTAAGTTAGGTAACTTAAACGCTAACGTAAGTTTCTGTGTAATGAATCTTAACTAGAAAAGCCCGCACTTCTTAATGTTGTGCGGGCTTTTTTATATCTAAATCGCTACACCGTTATTTTTTCAGTTTGCCAGCTGAGTTTTTAACGGTGTTTTGCTGATTACCGTTATTTTTTCAGTTTTCCAGCTGAGTTAGTAACGGTGTTTGTATCTTCTTACAGTCGCGCGGTTACTATAAGAATGTTGATTGAGCACAAGTTTTACTTGCGATTACGCTAGGAAGGTTGCATTCAATGTTGGAATCATTACGCAGTGGGTTTAAGCGCATTATTTCTCCAATTGCAAAATTGCTAGTCCGATTAGGCGTAAGTGCTAATTGTGTGACAATTGTTGGCACAATAGCTGTAGTTATTATTGCTTTTGTTACTGCTTTTACTAAACAGTTTGTTGTTGGCACTATATTTTTAACTATTTTTGTGCTTGCAGACAGTTTAGATGGTTCTGTTGCTGCAATAACTACAGGCGGCACAAAATTTGGTGCATTTCTTGACTCAACTCTCGATCGCATTGCAGACTGGTCATTGTTTTCCTCGGTATGCATTTGTTTGTATAACTCTCACGAAAAAGATATGTGCACTTGGATTTCAACTTTGAATGGCAATGCAATAAAGTATGTAGGATTATTAAGCTGTTTAGTTGCTCTTATGGCAGCTTTCGTAACTTCATACACTCGCGCTCGCGGTCAGTCAATAAATGTAGATCCTAAAAAAGGTTTAATAACTCGTGCAGATAGAGTTGCTGTGATTCTTGTTGCTATGGGGCTTGTTGGTCTTACAAATCAACTTTTTTGGTTGAGTTTTGCTATGATTTTGCTTGCTATTGGCGGTATTATTACAGTTTTCCAGCGTATTTTTGAAGTAAAGCATGGGCTTGATATAAAAGATAAATAAAATTTGTCGCGAAAGCGCAATAAAATCGTTTCGTTTGATTAACTGTACGTTTTAGGAGTATCATGTCAGGTCATTCCAAGTGGGCGACTACAAAGCACAAGAAGGCCGCTATCGACGCAAAGCGTGGCAAGCTTTTTGCCAAGCTTATTAAGAACATTGAAATTGCTGCACGTTTGGGTGGTGGCGATCCTGATGGTAATCCAACGTTGTACGATGCCATCGTTAAAGCTAAGAAGGCTTCCATGCCTGCTGACAACATCAAGCGCGCTGTAAAGCGTGGTTCTGGTGAAGAAGCTGGCGGCGCAAACTATGAAGAGATTGTTTACGAAGGTTACGCTCCTGCAGGTGTTGGATTGATTATTGAATGCCTTACTGATAACCGCAATCGTGCTGCTGCTGATGTGCGTTCAACTCTTACTAAGGGCAACGGTTCTTTGGCAACAAGCGGTTCTGTGAGCTTCAACTTCGAACGTAAAGGTTTGATTGAAGTTCCATCCGAAGGTGTTGACTACGATAAGCTTTTCGAAGTTGCAGCTGAAGCTGGAGCTGAAGATGTTGCTGATGATGGTGATGTTTATTCTGTTTACACCAATTCCAGTGATTTGGTAACTGTGCGTAAGGCTTTGCAGGAAGCTGGTTTCGACTACGATTCTGCAGATATCATTATGCATCCAAATAATGAGGTTGAATTAAGCTTCGAAGATGCTCAAAAGGTTTCTCGCTTAATCGATAATCTCGATGACTTGGACGATGTTCAGAATATCTACAGCAACTGGACCGCTTCAGATGAAGTTATGGCTCAGCTTGAGGAAGATGAATAGTCTCCTATGATGATTTTGGGCGTTGACCCCGGGCTTACTCGCTGCGGGGTTGGCGTGATTGAAGCCGGCGTATCTCGTCGGCTTTCTTTTATTCACGTCGATGTGTTGAGGTCTGAGCCTGATCTTTCGCAAGATTTGCGACTTTTAAAGATTTATAACGGATTAGTTGAAAAAATTGAGCGTTTTTCGCCTGATACTGTGTCTATTGAACGTGTTTTTGCGCAAGAAAATCGAAATACTGTTCTTGGCACTGCACAGGTTGCTGGTATCGCAATGCTTGCTGCAGCTCAGCGCAATATTCCTGTTGCTTTACACACTCCTACTGAAGTTAAACTTGCTGTAGCTGGAAACGGAAAAGCTCAAAAACCTCAAGTAGAGCGCATGGTAGCGCGACTACTTGGTCTTAATGTTTTGCCTACTCCTGCTGATGCTGCCGACGCTTTAGCTCAAGCTATTTGTCATGCTCTTCGTCCTTCTGGTGCTTTACAAGGTGGCGAGCGCGAGCAGCATCTAACTGCTGCGCAGAAACAGTGGGCATTAGCTCAAGCTCAGGCGCGTAAATCTTCTTCTGTCGTTCGAGACATGTAGGATATCAATAGAACAGATGTTCTATTATAATTGTATTTGACTTTATGTGCTTTAAGCTATGAGTTTTTGTTAGGTGGGAGTGAGCTTATGATTGGAATGCTTGTTGGGCAAGTTGCGTCAATTGATGCTCGTTCTGCTCTTATTGTTGTTTCTGGAGTTGGCTACGAAACTTATATGCCTTCTCAAGATTTGTCTTCTTTGCATGAAGGGCAGGAAGTTCGCGTTTATACGTCGCTTCAAGTTTCGCAAGATGCTTTAACTCTTTATGGTTTTACAACTCAAGCTGCTAAACGAATGTTTTTGCAAGTGCAAAAAGTTAGTGGAATTGGTCCTAAAGTTGCTCTTTCTATGCTTTCAACTTTGAATGTTGATCGTCTTTTACAAGCTATTTCTGAGGGAGATGTAACTTCTCTTTCTTCTGCTCCTGGTTTAGGGAAAAAGGGTGCGCAGAAGATTATTTTGGAATTGAAGGGTTCTCTTGATCCTTCAATACTGGCAGATAGTTCTAATGATTCGACTCAATCTAATAAGCAGATTGTTGATTCTAGCGTGCAATGCGTAATAGAGGGTCTTGTTTCATTGGGTTGGAGACAAGTTGACGCTCAAAGAGCAGTTGAGCAAGTTTGTGCAGAGAATAATATTTCAACTCCTATATCTGATGCAGATTTGCCTAATGTTTTACGAATGGCATTAGCTTCACTTGATAGGGGTAGATAATCATGTTTGTAAAGAATCTAGTATTGGGGGAGTTGAAGTGAGTGAAGAGTATACTTCTGCGCTAAATACTGGTGTTGCTGAAGAATCCTTACGCATGGTTTCTTCAACGCCTTTAGGAAATGAGCAACTCAGTGATGAGGAGCTTCGTCCTCACGCATTAGAAGGTTTTATCGGTCAACCAGTTTTAAAAGCGCAATTGCAACTGTTTTTAGATGCTGCTAAAAAGCGTGATGTTGCGCCTGACCATATGTTATTGGCTGGCCCTCCTGGATTAGGAAAAACTACATTAGCAATGATTGTTGCTAATGAATTGCAAGTTCCTATTCGAATTACTTCAGGTCCTGCTATCCAGCATGCTGGAGATTTAGCTTCTATACTAAGCGCGCTTGACGCAGGTGAAGTGTTGTTTATTGACGAAATTCATCGTTTGCCTCGTGCTGCAGAAGAGTTGCTTTATATTGCTATGGAAGATTTCCGCGTTGACGTCATGGTTGGTAAAGGTCCTGGTGCCTCATCAATACCGCTAACTCTTCCTCGTTTTACTGTAGTTGGAGCTACCACTAGGGAAGGAATGTTGCCTTCTCCATTGCGCGCTCGTTTTGGTTTTACTGCTCATCTTGATTTTTATCCTCACGAAGAGCTTGAAAAACTTATTGAGCGATCTGCTAAAGTCTTAGGGATTCGTCTTGTCGATCAAGCTGCTAAAGAGCTATCATTGCGCTCTCGTGGCACTCCTCGTATAGCGAATCGTTTGTTAAGACGTGTCAGAGATTGGGCTATTGTGCATGATTTGTCAGAAGTAAATCATGAAGCTGTTTCTGAAGCGTTAGCTTTATACCAGATTGATACGCAAGGTCTTGATCGACTTGATATTGCAGTTTTGAAGGCTATGGTTTGTCAGTTTAACGGTGGACCGGTTGGTCTTAATAATCTAGCTGCAATGGTTGGTGAAGAATCTGAAACTGTTGAAACAGTGTGTGAACCATATTTAGTGCGTGAGGGATTCTTAATTCGCACTCCTAAAGGTCGTGTTGCAACTAGTAAAGCTTGGAAACATTTGGGCTTTAAAGAGCCTAGTAATGTCAGTGAGCTAGCTTAAAATAATTAACTTGGACGGCATTTCGACCGTCTTAGGGTTGGATACTTAAGGAGTTTACTTTGCCTCAATTTTTCCAGCAGTATGGCATGCTTATTATTCTCGTTGTAGCAATGGTTTGCATGATGATGTTCCAAACTCGCAATGCTAAGAAGCGTCAAGCTGAAATGCGTTCATTCCATGAATCTTTGGAACCAGGCACTGAAATTATTACAATCGGCGGCATTATCGGCAAGATTGTAAGCGTAGATACTCAATATGAAGAGATTGTTATCGATTCAGAAGGTAGCTTGATGCGAGTATCTTTCCGCGCTGTAAACAGATTGTATGTGCGTCCAGCATTTATTAGCGATGAAGAAGCTGAAGCAAACGAAAAAATGGAAGCCAAAGCTGATATCGAAGAAACTGATAAACAAGATGTTTCTGAGCCAACTGCTGAGTCCACTGAAGAAGACAGCGCAATAGCGGTTCTCATGACGACTGCTATAAATTAATTATGTAATACTTGAAGTTGTGATGTGTGATGCGGTTCATGCTTCACACATCACACGAACATGCGTATACTTTCCTCATATTCTTAAAAACAGGTTGCAACGAAAAGAACGTTAGGATTATGATAGCAACGGATATTACAGTGAAAACGTTGAAAACAGTAAGCAACGATGATGCCGCTTATCTTGCTTCTTTGATTCGTACCGTTCCAGGATTCCCAAATCCTAGTATTATATTCCGTGATTTTCTTCCTATATTTTCAAATGAGCGCTCTTCGCGAATTCTTATTGATTCTTTGATTGAGGCATTGCCTGTGCCGGCTGATTCAATTGATTTGATTGCTGGGCTTGAAGCTCGAGGTTTTCTTTTTGGACCATTATTGGCATCTAGGTTAGGCAAAGGTTTTCTTGCTATTCGTAAAGCTGGTAAGCTACCTCCTCCAGTTATTACTGAGTCATACATGCTTGAGTATGGTCAGGCAAGTATTGAAATTGAAAGCGATGCTATTAAGCCAGGTCAACGTGTGCTTATTGTTGACGATCTTATTGCAACTGGAGGCACTGCAAAAGCTGCCGCAAATATTGTCAAGCGCGCTCAGGGAATAGTTGCAGGTTTTAGTTTTGTTATTGAACTTACTGGTATTAGTGGAATGAGTGAATTATGCGATTATCCTTGCAGCAGTTTAATTACTATGCCAGCTTAAAAGTTTATTATTATCGCTTATTATTAAAGTAATATCCTATTTAAAGCAATATATTGGTTTTGCACCTAAAAGATTGAAAGGAAAAGGCATGGTTGAAAAGCTTAAGTCA
Organism: Gardnerella phocaeensis; assembly: GCF_048545075.1. Taxonomy (NCBI): domain Bacteria; kingdom Bacillati; phylum Actinomycetota; class Actinomycetes; order Bifidobacteriales; family Bifidobacteriaceae; genus Gardnerella; species Gardnerella phocaeensis. The sequence continues at coordinate 55,603 of NZ_JBKQXS010000004.1, forward strand.
TCCTTAATAAACATGTCTAAAGGTGTAATAACTCCTGTTATTGTTATTTTTATTTTTTCTCTTACAATAGGTCTTTTCTTATCTCTCACACTTCTTGTGGTTTCTATCGAAGAAGGAATAGGTAATCTTTCTGAATCTGCAATGTCTATGACTTGGGCTGTGTTTATGTTTGCTCAAGGCGTGGGTCTTACTTTTGGAAATTGCATTCTTACGATTATTCCTTTAGGTCTTACTTTTCTGCTTATTTCAACGCTTGTGTGCTTAATTCGTCGTATTAAAGGTGGGAATATAGCGTATTTTACTGGGCTTGTAGTCTGGGCTGCTATTAATGCTATACTTTCTCAAAATACGCATGTTACTTTACTTGATTCTACTTTTATTGTTGCTTGTAAATCTTCTTGTGTTTATTTAATTTCGTTACTTATAGCGGTTTTCCCAAGCAGCTCGCTGTTTGTATCTGCTAAGCAGCGTTATAAGCAAATATGTCCTGAGTATATTCAAAAAAATATTCGTATTACTAAGCGAACTGCGGTAATTTTATTCGGTTTATATGCTTTTGTTGCGTTAATAACTGTTGTGGTTTGGGCTTGCACAAATTTTGGTTATGTTAATTCATATTTCAATAAACTAGGCATGCAAAATGGTTCGCGTATTCTTACAACTATTGCTTGCTTAGTTTGGCTGCCGAATGTTGCTATTTGGGCATTATCTTGGATTTGTGGATCTGGATTTAATATTGGATCGGTTGCACAATTTACTTTAACAGTTTCTCAGCGTAAATCTTTGCCGCCTATTCCGGTTTTTGGAATATTTCCTGATGCTGTTATTGACGTTGTGCATCGCACTGTTTTTTACTATATAGTTCCAACTTTATGCTTTATTGTAATGCTTGTAACTTTATTGCATAAAAGCGGCTGTGGCTTGCGTCTAAAAAATATTATTGACAAAACCGAGCGTGAGTCTTTTATGTTGAACGCTATAGAAGCTGCAACTGATAGTGTTGGCGTATCCGCTTTAATTACAATTATGTGGACTGTTGTTTTCTCAATAGCAAATGGTTCATTAGGTGAATGTCGACTTTCTTATATTGGAGTTGACATTATTGAAAGTACTAGAGCTGTTGGTCATCTTACACTATATGCTTCTGCTGTAGCATTAGTTATTTCAATTTTTAGTATTCTACTTATTTGCGGTGCGAGATATTGCTTAAATCTTATTGCTGCTAATAAGTCGAATAAGCCTGTAAAATCTGCAAAATTAATCGAAAATAAGACTAGTAATAAAAATAATCAACCTTTGCCTTTGAAAAAAGCCGCTCCTAGGACGGTTTCATCGAAGGCTAAAAGAAAATAATTCCTCACTACTATTTTGGGAAGGAAGGCCGCCGTGCAACAGACACAGAGCAAAGAATCAAACGCAAATGTGCTGATAACCACAGGTGAAAGGCAAATTCGTAGAGTTCTTGTTTCAGTTTTTCATAAAGAAGGACTTGAAATATTAGCTGAAGCTTTTAGAAAGGCTGATACTGAAGTAGTTTCAACCGGCTCTACTGCTGCTAAATTGGCGGAACTTGGCGTTCATGTTACTGAAGTTTCTGACGTTACTGGTTTCCCAGAAAGTCTTGATGGAAGGGTGAAGACTTTAGATCCGCATATTCACGCTGGAATTCTTGCAGATATGAGTAATGCTGATCATGTAAAGCAACTTGAAAAGCTAAACATAAAGCCGTTTGATGCTGTAGTAGTTAATTTGTATCCGTTCGTAGACACTGTAATGAGCGGTGCTGATAGTGACGCAATTATTGAAAAAATTGATATTGGTGGACCTTCTATGATTCGTGCTGCAGCAAAGAATCATAAGTCTGTTGCCGTTATTACAGATCCTGCAGATTACCAGCTTTTAGCTAATAGAATCGTTTCAGGTGAAGGCTTTAATTTGCAAGAGCGCGAATATTTGGCTGGTAAAGCATTTGCTCATACTGCAGCTTACGATGCTTCTATATCTGAGTGGACAAGTAAAGCATGGCAGAAGCCTGAAAGTTTGAACACAAATGATGAAGAAGATAGTCAAAATGCTGTAGCTGTGGAGCTTCCTGCAAACTACACGCGCACTTGGAGTTTAGAGCATACGCTTCGATATGGTGAGAATCCTCATCAGCAAGCAGGATTGTATTTAGATCCTTTGCATAAGGGTGGTTTGGCTCAGGCTGAGCTTCTTGGCGGAAAACCTATGAGCTACAACAATTACGTAGATGCGGACGCTGCTTGGCGTGCGGTTTGGGATTTTGCTCCACAAATTGCAGTTGCTGTTTGCAAGCATAATAATCCTTGCGGATTGGCAATAGGCGCAACTGCAGCAGAAGCGCACAAAAAAGCTCACGCTTGCGATCCTGTGAGTGCTTACGGCGGTGTGATTGCTGCAAACACTACAGTCACTTTGGAAATGGCAGAAAGCGTGCGCCCAATTTTCACGGAAGTTATTGTGGCTCCAGACTATGAGCCTGAAGCTTTGGAATTGCTTCGCACTAAGAAAAAGAATCTTCGTATTTTAAAGGTTGCAACTCCGCCAGTTTTGGATTTGCAAGTTCATCCTATTGACGGTGGTGCTTTAGTTCAATCTGCAGATAAGATTGATGCTTTTGGTGATAATCCTGAAAACTGGACGCTTGTTTCTGGAGAAGCTGCTGATGCTGACACTTTGCGCGACTTGCAATTTGCGTGGCGTTCGCTTCGCTGCGTAAAGTCTAACGCAATTCTACTTGCGCACGACAATGCTACTGTTGGCATTGGTATGGGGCAGGTTAATCGCGTGGATTCATGCCATTTAGCTGTTGAACGTGCGAATACTTTGGCTGATGGCGTTGAGCGTGCTCGCGGATCTGTTGCAGCTTCGGATGCTTTCTTCCCATTTGCTGACGGTCCGCAGATTCTTATTGAAGCTGGCGTTCGTGCAATCGTGCAACCTGGTGGCTCTATTCGCGATGAGGAAGTGTTCGAAGCTGCTCGTAAAGCTGGCGTAACTATGTACACTACCGGAACTCGTCACTTCTTCCACTAAAATCGCTTTATCTAAAATTTATAAATTCATAAATGAATCAATAAATACTATGAATGCAGCGTTTGAGTATTTCAAGCGCTGCATTTTTGCTTTAATAAATAAATCAGCTTATGTTTTCTTATCGCTAAGCAGGTATGATACAAGTATGACAGATAATGAGCATCAGACTAAAAGTGCTAAATCGGAACATCCGTATGTGTCGGAAAAGCGTGAGGGTAAGCCTTATGCTGAGTGGATTGTAGCAGTTATTGTTGCATTTTGCGCATTATTGGCATTCGTAGGATATGTAAAAGCCGCCACAATTATTATTTCTGTGGCGGCTGTACTTCTAGGCGTTATGCGCTTAATTATGCGTCAGCGTAGTCCTTGGAAAGTTCGCTCTGTTGGCTTTGATTCTTTCATAAGTATTACGCTTGGCATAGGTTTGCTCATAACATATGCTTCAATTATATTTTTGCTGTAACTTTATTTTTGAAGATTGTTTGCAACATTATCGTCAGATGCGTCTTGAACATACTCATAGCTCATATCTGACACTGCAGGAGCGTCTGTTTTTGCATCTGTTTTTGTCTCTGCTTTTGCATCTGCAGATTTTTGTGCTGGTTCGGAATTTGTTTCATTCGATACAGCAAGTTTTTGTGCAGAGTTTGAAAGGAATTTTGTCAATAGCGAAACTAAGCTAACAATCGCTGCAGCAAAAATTGGAGCAACCCAGAATACCCACAATTGACTTAATGGCTTAACATCCAAATCATAAGAGTTTGCGAATATTGCAATACCTGTAGAGCGAGCAGGATTCAAGCCAGCTCCTGTGATCATGTATGTAATTAAAGTGCCAACTGCGTATGCAATACCGATATGTGTTGCATAACCGCATTTAGTGTTACCTTTATTGTCTGTGCTGCGCAATGCGGCGGCAACAATCAAAATAACAGCAATAACTTCAACTAATAATGCAGATACTATTCCGAAAGATAAATTCATTCCTTTTAATTTAGATGCGGAAATAGATCCTTTTCCAAACCCGTTTACTAATGGCATAAACCAATATTTTTTGTCAAAACCTGACATTTGATCAAATTGCGACGGATCGACGCCTGAATCCTGCTGAGGAATAGTAAGAAGAAATAGTTTTGCAGCTGCAATAGCACCAAAAATTTGTGCAACAATGTAGCACAATCCTGAAACATATGAAGTTCGTCCAGTAAGCATTGAAGCAATTGTTATAGCAGGATTAAGATGACCTCCAGAAACTTTAGACGCAATATGTGTTGCTGCAGCATAAGCGAGACCAGTGCCGACAGCAATCATGAAAACGTTGATTCCGGACATAAAAATATTTAGAGGATAAAAAGTGTAGATAACGAACATTACTAAAGCTGTAGCAATAAATTCGGTACCAATACGAACAATAAGCGGTGCAGCAGTTTTAGTTGTGTTGCACGTTGTATCTGTTGTTTTAATCATAACTTTCCTTAATTTTAGTTGTGCTGCTTCGTTAATGATTGCAACACAATGAAACCTAGGCTATACTATCACGGCTATGCCATACGGTAACATAGAAAAACGTGGTGTTTTTTGATTTATTACAAATTTAATAAATTGCCACATAAATTAGTAAGTTAATTAGTAATGAATTGCTTATATTGCGCATTCTTAAGTAAATTTTGGCGCAAGTATGTATGTAATTCTTTAGGTCACGTTGGGAGAACGATGCCAAACGCATATTCCCGCGCCAATCAGGCGCATTCAGATGACAACAACGCCATTCGACTGCAGAAGCTGCTTGCTGAAGCGGGATTTGGTTCAAGACGCAAGTGTGAAGAGATTATTCTTGACGGGCGTGTTGAAGTAGACGACGAATTGGTTACAACACTTGGTACTCGAGTAGATCCAAAACGTCAAAAAGTGCGCGTTGATGGATCTCGCGTAAAGTTCAATACAAAGCTCGTAACGCTCGCATTGCATAAGCCTAAGCGAGTTCTTAGCGCAATGGACGATCCAAAAGGTCGCTTTACTTTAAGAGATATTGTTGGAGACAAGTACGAGCGAATTTTCCACATGGGGCGCTTGGATTACGATTCTGAAGGTCTTATTTTAATGACCAACGATGGCGAGCTAAGCCAGCACGTAATGCACCCAAAGTATGAGGTTGAAAAAACTTATATTGCAACTGTTGAAGGCAAAATCAACGGTATGGTTTGCCGCCGCTTGGTTTCACAAGGCGTAAATCTTGAAGACGGTTGGATTAAGCTCGACCGTTGCGCAATAATCGACCAGAATCACGACACGACTATGGTAAAAGTTGTGTTGCATTCTGGCAAAAATCGTATTGTGCGAAGGATTTTTGGAGCCGTAGGATACCCTGTAAAGCGCCTTGTTCGTACGCAAATTGGTCCTATTAAATTGGGGGACTTAAAAGCTGGATCGTATCGCGTGCTTTCTCAAACAGAAGTGCGCTCGCTTTCTAAGGAGGTTGGCCTGTGATTTGTGTAGCAATTGATGGACCAGCAGGAGTAGGTAAATCTTCCACTTCTCGTGCTTTAGCACAATACTACGGTTTTGCATATTTGGATACGGGTGCAATGTATCGAGCTGCTGCTTGGTGGTGCTTAAAGCAAGGTATTGATTTAAGCACGCAGCTTGAATTGGATGAAGAAGGAAATCCTGTAAATCCAGCAGATACTGAACGCTTTAATCAAATTGTTGAAGCTGTTGGAGCCTTATTTACTGAAAGTGACGCTGACTTTAGCGTTGACCCTAAGAATCCTATAGTGACTGTTGAAGGTGAGGATATTAGCGAAGAATTGCGTTCCAGTGAAGTTTCTTCGCATGTGTCTACTGTATCTTCAATTCCTGCAGTTCGCCGTATGCTTATTGCTGCTCAGCGCGCGTATATTGCTTCAGAGTCAGCTGAAGATTCTTTCTCTAAAGGTGAGGGCATAGTTGCAGAAGGCCGCGATATTACTACTGTTGTAGCTCCTAACGCGCAAGTTCGAGTGCTTCTTACTGCACGCGAAGAAGTGCGTCAAGCTCGCAGAAACAAGCAGAATATTGCGCAAGAAAATTTGCAAAATAATGAATCTAAAAATAATGAATCTGAAGAAGACGATATTCGCGCTCGTGACGCTAAAGATTCTAAAGTTACGCATTTTCTTCAAGCAGCAGACGGCGTTACAACTCTCGATAATTCTGATTTAACTTTTGAGCAGACTCTCGACGCTCTTGTTGAAATGGTTGATGCTGCTATCGAGCAGGACGAGTACGACCGCTATGCAGCTAATCTTGAAGGCTACGATCTTGACGATGAAGACCGTGCGCTTCTTCGAGGTGACGAAGTAAATCAAGACGATACAAAAGACTCTAAAGCTGTTGGAGTAATCGCCATTATAGGCCGACCAAACGTTGGAAAATCAACGCTTGTAAATCGTATTTTGGGTCATCGTGTAGCTGTTGTAGAAGATACTCCAGGCGTTACGAGAGATCGCGTAAGCTACGATGCTGAGTGGGCTGGAACTAACTTTAAGCTGGTTGACACTGGCGGCTGGGAAGCAGACGTTGAAGGAATTGATTCTTCTATTGCTCAGCAAGCGCAAGTAGCAGTGCGTTTAAGTGATGCTGTGATTTTCCTAGTAGACGGTCAAGTTGGTTTAACAGCTACAGACGAGCGTATTGTTTCAATGCTTCGCGCTGCAGGTAAGCCTATTACTTTAGCAGTTAACAAGGTTGACGACGCTAGAAGCGAGTATTTGACTGCAGAGTTTTGGAAGCTCGGAATGGGTGAGCCTTACGGAATTTCTGCAATGCACGGCAGAGGCGTTGGAGATTTGCTTGACGCAGCTCTTAACTCTTTAAAGAAAGCGAATAAAACTTCAGGATTCTTAACTCCGCAAGGACTTCGCAGAATTGCTTTAGTTGGACGTCCAAACGTTGGTAAGTCTTCGCTTTTGAATCATTTAGCTCACGAAGAACGTTCTGTTGTAAACGATTTGGCTGGAACTACTCGCGATCCTGTTGATGAGGTTGTGCGAGTTGACGGAGAAGACTGGCTGTTTATTGACACTGCTGGTATTAAGCGCAGGCAGCATAAGCTTACGGGTGCTGAATACTATTCTTCACTTCGTACGCAAGCTGCGATTGAACGCTCGGAACTTGCTTTGATTCTTTTTGATTCTTCTCAGCCGATTGCAGAGCAGGATTTGAAAGTTATGAGCCAGGCTGTGGATGCAGGTCGAGCAATCGTACTTGTGTTTAACAAGTGGGATTTGATGGACGAATTTTCCAGGCAGCGCATGGAACGCTTGTGGAAAACTGAGTTTGAGCGCGTAACTTGGGCTGAGCGCGTAAATCTTTCCGCAAAAACAGGATGGCATACGAATCGTCTTGCGCGTGCTATGCGAACAGCTTTAGACAGCTGGGATAAGCGCATTCCTACAGGCAAGCTCAATGCTTTCTTAGGTCGTATTCAGTCTGCTCATCCGCATCCTTTGCGAGGCGGAAAGCAAGCGCGAATCTTATTTGCCACGCAAGCTTCTACGCGCCCACCGCGTTTCGTAATATTCACAACCGGCTTCTTAGAGCACGGATACCGTCGCTTTATTGAGCGATCGCTTCGAGAAGAATTTGGATTCGAGGGAACTCCTATTCAAATCTCCGTAAAAGTACGAGATAAGAAGAAGCGCAAGTAAAGCGCGAGTAAATAAATTTGCGATTAAAGTCACGAGTAAAGCTTAAGTAAAGTAGGAGCGTATATGGCTGGTTTGGGCGAGTTAGCTTTCGATTTGCATCATGCTAGCGAAGATGAGATTTTTCAAGAATTTGTTGATTGGGTTAAAGATAACAAACATGTAGATTTGTGGCCGCATCAAGAAGAATCTATTATGGATTTGCTTGCAGGAGACCACGTTATTTTAAACACTCCAACAGGTTCTGGAAAATCTCTAGTAGCGCTCGGCATGCATTTTGCTGCGCTCGCTACCGGCAGACGCTCCTACTATACTGCGCCAATTAAAGCTCTTGTATCCGAAAAATTCTTCGATTTAGTAGCTATTTTTGGGCGTGACAACGTTGGTATGATTACTGGCGACTCGCATATTAATGCTGATGCTCCAATAATCTGCTGTACTGCGGAAATCTTAGCAAATCAAGCTCTGCGTGAAGGTGCAAACGCTGAAGTTGATTGCGTTGCAATGGACGAATTCCACTACTATGGTGACCCAGAGCGCGGATGGGCTTGGCAGGTTCCGTTACTTACACTTCCAAATACGCAATTCTTACTTATGAGCGCAACTCTTGGAGATGTAATGGATATTGCGGAACGCTTAGAAAAATCAACAAAAAGAACTGTTGATATTATTGCAGACGCTCCAAGACCAATCCCACTCGAATACGAGTACACAGATAAGCCGCTTGCAACAACTGTAGAACTCTTATTTAACAAGGGTTTAACGCCAATCTACGTAGTTCATTTTTCGCAAGACGCAGCTCTCGAAACAGCGCAAGCGCTCGCTAGTACTGGAGTTTCAAGCAAAGAGCAGCGAGACAAAATAGCTCAAGCGATTAAAGGCACTAAATTTACTACAGGATTCGGCAAAATTTTGCAAAGACTATTGCGCACTGGTGTCGGCGTACATCATGCTGGCATGCTTCCGCGCTACCGTAGGCTCGTCGAACAGCTCGCACAGCAAGGACTGCTACCAGTTATTTGTGGCACAGACACTCTTGGTGTTGGTATTAATGTGCCAATTCATTCTGTTGTGCTTACAGCTCTTACAAAATTTGATGGGAATCGTAGCCGCAAGCTTCGCGCTCGTGAGTTTCATCAAATTGCAGGGCGTGCAGGCAGAATGGGATTTGATACTGAAGGCTTAGTAGTTGCAGAGGCTCCAGAGTTCGAGATTGAGAATGCGCGCGCTGTTGCAAAAGCCGGAAACGATCCTAAGAAGCTTAAAAAAGTTAAGCGTAAGAAGGCTCCAGAAGGCTTTGTAGTTTGGGGTGAGCCAACGTTTACTAAGCTTATTGAAAGCGCTCCAGAAACTTTGAATCCTCACATGGTTGTAACTCACTCAATGATTTTGAACGAAGTTACGCAAGGTGGAGATGCTAGAGCACGCGTTGAAAAACTTATTGAAGATAGCGCACAAAAGCCGCAAGATAAAGAAAAATTACTTGAGCGTTGCGACGATATTTTCCAAACTTTGCTCGATACTCAAGTTATTGAATGCAGAGAGCGCGCTGACGGTTCTTGTGATTATGATCTTGATGTTGCTATGCCAGAGGGTTTTGCTCTAGATCAGCCGCTTTCGCCATTCTTGCTTGCCGCTTTGGAACTTCTAGACCCAGAATCTCCAAGCTATGCACTTGACGTAATTTCTATGGTTGAAGCAACTTTAGATGACCCTAAGCCTGTTCTTCGCGCGCAAGAACGTAAGGCTCGCGATGCTGCGATGGCTGGTATGAAAGACGATGGCATTGACTACGAGGAGCGCATGGAACGCTTAGCTGAAGTTAGCTATCCTAAGCCTCTTGAAGATTTGCTAGCTCCTGCTTTTGCACAATATCGCAATGACGTTCCGTGGGCAAACGACTACTGGATTAAGCCAAAATCTGTGCTTCGAGACATGGTTGAAACTGCTTCCGATTTTACTGGATACATTTCTCGTTATGGCATTGCTAGAAGTGAGGGAACGCTTCTTCGTTATCTTTCGGACGCTTACCGTTCGCTTGCTCGCACTGTGCCGGAAGATATGCTTAACGAAGAATTGCGTGATATTATTTCGTGGCTTCGTCTTGTTGTGCGCTCTATTGATTCTAGTCTTGTCGACGAGTGGGAGAGTGCAGGCGGCTCGGATGCTGAAGCTAATGCTGTAACTATGGCTGCGCCTGGAACTTCTGAGTCTGTAGTTGAGGATCGCAGGGGACTTATTGTGTTGATTCGAAACGCAATGTTCCGTCGCGTGCAGCTTATGGATTTGGAAGATGCGGATACTTTAGGAGAGCTTGACAAGGCTTGGGGTTACGGAGTCCATGAGTGGAATGATGTGCTTGACGATTACTACGACGAGCACGAGTATGTTGGAATAGATGCCAAGGCTCGAAGCGGCGACTTGTTTATTTTGGATGATTCTCTTGAGAAGAGTGAACATTCGTGGAAAGTTCGGCAGATTATCGACGATTCAGACGGAGATCATAATTGGGCTATTACTGGCGTTGTTGATTTAGATACAACTCAAGACGAAGGTGAAGTTGTGTTCTTCGATTACCAAGTTTCACACGTGTGATTTTTAAAAATGTGTTAACAGAATGCAAAATGCAGAATGTAAAATACAGAATGCAATCGAACGTTTGTTCTATATGTAGTGTAAGCTGGTATTTATGGAGCAGGATTTATTTGCAGCAAGTAGCGCGCCGAGTGATGTGACTCGTCCGTTGGCAGTGCGTATGCGCCCGAGCAGTATTGAAGACGTGCTAGGGCAGTCGCATGCTCTAAAAGAAGGTTCGCCTTTGCGTAGGCTTGCAAATCCGCAATCTAAAGGTTCTCTTACTGCTCCAAGTTCTGTTGTGTTATTTGGCCCTCCTGGAGTTGGCAAAACAACGCTCGCTTATATTGTTGCTCGTCAGTCTGGTCGCGTGTTTGAAGAGCTTTCTGCTGTAACTTCTGGAGTTAAAGATGTTCGTGCGGTACTTGATCGCGCTCATGAGCGTTTAGTTAGCAATGGTCAAGAAACAGTTTTGTTTATTGACGAAGTTCACCGTTTTTCTAAATCTCAACAAGATGCTTTGCTTCCAAGCGTTGAAAATCGCGACGTAACTTTTATTGGAGCTACTACCGAAAACCCGAGCTTTTCAATCATTAAGCCGCTACTTAGCAGATCAGTAGTTGTTAAACTTGAGTCGCTTAGCGTTGAAGATTTGCATACGCTTATAGAACGTGCGCTAACTAGCGAAAACGGTCTTAATAATCAGCTTAAAATCGACGATGACGCTATTGATTCAATTATTCGCTTAAGTGGGGGAGATGCTCGTAAAACTCTCACCATTTTAGAGGCTGCTGCAGGAGCAGTAACAGGAGATGTTGCGCTGCAGCATGGCAAAAAGAAGCCTGTAATTACTGCTGATATTGTTTCTAACGTAATGGATACTACTACAGTTCGTTACGACAAAGATGGCGACGATCATTACGATGTGATTTCTGCTTTTATTAAGTCGATGCGCGGAAGTGATGTTGACGCTTCTTTGCATTATTTAGCGCGAATGCTTAGAGCTGGGGAAGACCCGCGTTTTATTGCAAGGCGAATTATGATTGCTGCTGCAGAAGAAGTTGGTATGGCAGCTCCGCAAATTTTGCAAGTAACTGTTGCTGCAGCTCAAGCTGTTGCTTTAATTGGAATGCCGGAAGCGCGCATTATTCTTTCTGAAGCTGTGATTGCTGTAGCAACTGCTCCTAAATCAAACGCAAGCTATAACGCTATTAATAAGGCTTTGCAAGACGTTGATGCTGGAAATATTGGTCAAGTGCCTCTTCATTTGCGCAACGCTCCGACTGCTTTGATGAAAAGTTGGGGAAACCATGACGGGTACAAGTATGCTCACGATTATCCGGGTGCTGTTGCATCGCAACAGTATATGCCAGATGAACTAGTTGGTCGCGAATACTATCAGCCGTCGAATCGCGGCTATGAGCATGAGCTAACTCAACGCTTATCTCAAATTCGTGCCATTCTTCACGAATCTAATGAAAGTAGAGATGCTGGGTATGAAAAAGAATAGCGATTTTCTGTATTATTTCGTATCAACCGTTGTGCTTATATGCTGGCTTACTGCTTGCGTTGTGTATACTCTTTTTGCTGCAGATACATTACAAAGCAACGGCTTTTCGCTAAAAAGTATTACCAGCAATAGCATAATAAGCACAATCACAAAACCAGATACTCGTAATGCAGATGACATTCTTTCTCAAGCTGGCAAAGAGTACAAGAATGTGCTTAAAACTTCTTCGTATGTTTCAAATAAATTCCCACAGGATTTCGAATATTATTATGATTTGTGGGATATTGACAACGATAATATTCCAGAAATGATTGTTATTGCGACAAATGAATATAATACTAACTCTAACAAGTATATTCATGTATTCTCATTTAAGAATGGCAAGTTGGTTAAATATCCAGAAATTATAGATAAGAATCTTGATAAAAATGAGTATACAGGGACAATATATTTTGATCCTCATCATAAAGGAATTGTAATTTTGCGTGCTATTGAAAAAAATGCGCCCGATGTTTTCCCGTGGAGTAAAACAATTTATAAGCTGAATGAAGGCAACTTTACTCATGCTCGGTCAATTGTTCACCATCCATTAGATAAAACTGATACATACGATTCAGTTCCTGGTACTGGTGAGATAAGTAAATTATTACATCCAACTTTTGTGCCGGTTGATGATTTTACTGATATTAATATGATGATTAATGCCAAAAACTTGACTCAAGCTCAGCATAAGCATAATGAGCTTGTTCAACTTTGGCGTGAAAAAGGTTATCAAGTATTTACTGGAACTGTAAAAATATTAAATGCTGATGAAGCATATGAGTTTCCTGGAACTACACCAAGTGATACTGGCAGTAAATATAGTGTTCGAGAGGAAAACAAAGATAATATTTATACAGTATTAGCATTCGATAGAAAGATGTCTGTTGGAGGATACTGTAATGGTATGGATTGTGGAGTAAGACAAACGCGCAACTCCATTAATAATATTTTAGTTACTATGAAGGTTTCTAAATCAAACGAAAGCAATATGTTTGAAAAATATAATAACAAAAAAATTACTATTGCTGCTAAAGCTGGAGATGATGGAACAAATTGGCTGGAACTGCCGGCAGGACAATCTACTGTTGATAGTGTGCATGTGATTGATGAGTAGAATATCACAATAAATATGCTCCACGATTCGCTTGGCTATCAGATTGATTATGAATAAGCTTAGAATCATGGAGCATTTTATTTGCGCGAATAAATTTCATTTTTAAATGAATATCATCTTCGCTTGATGCATGTAATGCAGTTTAGTCACGTTCAGGAAGCTTACTCCAGTCGAAAGGCTTTTCAACCAAGTAGTATGCAACACTATCGTCTGGAGCAGGCTTAAATGGAACAGCCTTGTGCTTAACTGTTGGCACGAACGGATTGTCTCCTATATCGCCTTTGTAAGGTTCAGCATCAACAGTCGTTTTAGAATACAGTTTCGGATTTCTGCGTAAAATAAACGGTCTTGTAGTATCCGGCTTCTTATTACCTTTTCCATCAAAATAGCCAGAAGATTCAATCTTATTAAGATTTGCATGAACTGGAACTACAAGGAAGAAGTCGCGCATCTTAAACGAAGAGTTTTTCCAATAGCCAGGAATCTTATCATGATCCCCATATTGTTTGATGTCTTCAGGAGGGTCAAACGCGTCAACCCATTTACCATTAACACACATACTGCCAATATTGTCATTAGCTGTTTCACCACAATACGGCAATCCCATTCCACGATAAAGTTCAAAAGCGCCAGTATCTCCAACAATCAAATGATTCTTCATCCAACTGTCTTTGTTCTTATTGTTATCCTTATAAAATACCAATCCGCCAATCTCATGAGCACCATTACCCAAAGTCAGATACTCATAAAATTTAGAATCATTAGGATACTTAGGATCGGTAGGAAGCTGCAAAAACATATCACTCGGATTATCTTTAGGATAATCATGTTTCTGAAGCTCAATGCAGTCGCCATCATTAGTACACCAAGTGCCAATAACAGGAGACGTCTTAGACGCATACATCATATCCTTGTAATCAGGATCATTTTCTGTCATCACATTTTTGGTTTCAGAAGCGTCAACACCGTAGTACAAGTCAACATGCCCACCTGAAAACTTTGTACCTAAAGCAGGCTTAGAAGAAATAATCTTACCAAGATTCTTTTCTGACGAGAAATGCGGGTGCAATGAAACATCTTTCAATCCTAAATCTCGCAACTTATTTACTGCTTCGTCTTTATCCATGCCGAACAAGTCAGCAGGAATACCTTTGTCTTTAACTCCAACAGCAATACGAATCACACCATCATCACTACTTCCGCTCGAAACTGGGAAGCCTGGCATAGGGTCAGTTGCAATAACCTTTCCAGTATTAGTAGAAATAATATTGTATGTTTCAACAGGAACACCCATAGATTCAGCTATCTTCTTAGCTTTTTCGAGAGGCTGACCTACTACACCCTTTTTAGGAATTCCAGGACCTTCAGATTCTATAACAGTAACATGCGATGAACTTTTCACACGTTGACCAGGACGAACATTAGTAAAACGAACAAAACCACCACGTTTAACAGAAGAAAACTCTTTAACAATAATAACCTTTACACCCTGCTTACGCAGATCGTCTACAGTTTTTTGCAATGGTGCGCTTTTTAATGCACTAGCTTTAGGAATAAGAACAGTATGACTATTTTGTGAAGGTAAATAAAATACCACAAACGCAACCGCAGCAGCAATAACAAGTACTACAGCAACAATTGAAGCAATCAGTAGTTTAAATCGCTTTGATTTAGTAGAAGATTTTTCGCTATTACTTTCTGCAGTATACCCAGGCTGAATATAAGCTTCTTTTTCAGGTGGCATATTATAATTTTCATTCGCAACATCCGAATAATTTGCAACAACATTGCCACATGAATCACAAAACTTACTATTCTGCTCTAGCTTACTTCCACAATTTTCACAAAATGCCATAATTCCCTCTCTTAACTATGCTCACACTTACCGAGTTTTTAACACAATAAATCTCTCTTAAGCGAAATTCTTACACTCGATTCTAGTTGAATAATGCGATAACGCGTAAAACTCCAGTTTGCATTTATTCTGTAATGATTTTTAACTCGTTGTAATTATAGTCATTGTAACTTGGTTCTTGCACAGGACATATTGTCACAGAGTGTTTAACAGCTATGGTTATTTTCTTGCCGACATAATCTTTGACTTCCTTAATCTTATTGCTAATAAAGAAGCGATTATAAACAAATGTGTCAGGAACTTTTGATCCATTACCATCGGCTACAACGGTTATTATTGTTTTGTAAGGCATATTTATTGTATAAATCAAATGTGCCATATCAAAATAGTAAGTATAATCATCTAAAATCGCGTTAGGCTGTGCAGTCCGTTTTACTTCGTCAATATTCATTTCTTGAACATTGCCGGTAAGAATGGTGTATCCATCATTGCGTAAATCTTGAATATACTGATTGTGCTTCTTCTCTTTTTCAGTAAGAGTCATATTATGAATGAGATCATCTACAGGCTTAAGATTTTTAACGTCAACAAATGTTGAATCAATGTCGCCGAACTTACTGTAATCTTCCTCATTGTCATTGGCACTTTTTACTAATTTGAATTTATGATCTTTTGCAAGTTTGTAAGTATTCCTATGAGCTTCAGTTCCTTCCATTGAGTGATATACAATTATGCCGTTGTGATTATGGTCGTATGTTAATGTTTGTCCAAATTCATTAGCGGTAGGCGGTTCTAAATCTTCTATTAACTGCGACTCAACAATTTTCTTACCATCAAAAGAAAATACTTTTGTAAAGCGCGGTTTACGCATATCGAAACCCACTTTTTTTCTTGCAGTCACAATAAGTTCTGGAATCTTATCATTATCAAAATCCCATAAATCGTAGTAATACCCGAAAGAATCTGGAACATTTTTGAACTTGTATTTTCCGTGAAGATTTTCAAGCACGTCTTTATAGGCACGACCTACCATAGCAAGAACATTATCTGGCTTATTTGGTTTTGTCTCAACTAGAGTGGTTGCAACATTGTTGTTCGCAAAATTTTTTAGCGAAAAGCCGTTGTTTTGTAAGGTATCTGCAGCAAAAAGAGTATACACAACGCAAGCAGTAAGCCAGCATATAAGCACAACGGTTGATACGCAATAATACAGAAAATCGCTATTCTTTTTCATACCCAGCATCTCTACTTTCGCAAAGTCGCAACTGTTTAATCATATTTTGGCAAAACCTACGTTTTATGAGTAAATCATTCACCGTAATTGGAAGAAACGTCTTTCATTAAGCCTGCCATGAGTGAGCCGTTGTCTATCTTGGAAAGATTATTAGCATTTCCAACAATCATAACGTCACCAGCAGTAGTTGGGAAAATCATTACAGAACATGGGTCACTAACGATAAAAATATGATTGTCGTCATTCATGTCGAATGGGTTGCCGTTTTTGTAAAGAATATTTTCTAATTTTTTATGATTTGCGTCAGCAGAAGGAAACTCATCAAGTACGCATGATGCGGCTTGTTGAAAATTGTCACCAGTTCCAACTTTTATAATCGCATTATCTCCTCCGAGAGCGTAGCTGCGTTTTATTGGTAAATGGCACTTTTCACTAATAGCGTTAAGATCTGGTTTTATATTAAGTAAGTGACGCACGCCACTAAAAGAAGGATTGTGCTGAACGCAATAGAACAAACCAGCTAATATGGCGACAACAACGAATCCCCAAAAATAGCTTTTCGCCTTACTCATAATAAACCTCCATCTCAAGCATGATACAAACCAAGCATCGCTGACTCAGTTTTCGAATAAATCAATCTCTCTTAAGCGAAATTCTTACACTCGATTCTAATTGCATGTAGTGATAAATATGCATGCGAAAATTATGCTGCATATTTGGCTTGATTGCGTAATTTATATAGCTTCTCATAAGCAAAATGGACCTCTCAAATTAGAGAAGCCCATTTGTGTACAGTTTTAACGGCGTGTGAATATAAATCGCTATTCGCGCACAAGCATAATGTGTTCAACGCTGTCTAATGGGGATACTCGGAACAAAACAAAACGATTGCCGATTACTTGCACGACTTCGGCACCGAGCTTTTGAGCAAGTGCATCAGCAGCTTCTTTAGCGCTTAATCCGGAACCATCTTGCACAGCACACTTCATTAGCTCGTGGTACTGCATGGTTTCGTCTGCTTGCTTCACAGCTGCATCAGTAATATCGTTCTTGCCAACGTATAAAAGTGGGCTAAGCGTATTAGCGAGCGCGCGAAGCTGCTTAATCTGCTTTTTTGTCAATGCCATAAGGCGTCCTTTCAAATGCAAGTTTTATAACGCAAATATTACCTAAATTACATAGTGCTTAACGGATTATACAGTATATTGCGAATTGTTGCATGTGATAATACAAATTTATTTATTGTGTATTTATTGCTCATTTATTGCTCATTTATTCCGTATTTATTGCGCGTGATGCAAAAGTGTGAAATATTTCAAAATTTTTATTACAAAGGTAGCATTTTGCACACAATAATCGCGCTTACAACGCAAAGAGTAACTACTAATAGCAGCACATCTTTTATACTCATTTTCCATGAGTGCAAGTGAGTTCTTTCAGCTCCAGGTGTGTAGCAGCGTGCATCTAATGCGAGCGCAAGAGTGTCAGCATGGCGAATTACTCCTGCAAAACCTGGCACTATTAAAGCTGTTATAGCGTGTACTCGTTGTTTAAAAGAACCATCTCGAATGCTACTTCCGCGAGCGATTTGCGCTAGTGCCACAGAGTGCGCTTCTGCGCTAAGTGTTGGCAAGAACCGTAGCGCTAGGCTCATAATAAGTGCTATTTCTTGCGTTGGTATTCCAATATGCCTAAGTGGTGATAGTAATCGTGTGCAAGATTCGCTAAGCGTTGTTTGACTCATTGTTAGTACTAGAACTGCTCCAATGATAATAACAAGCGAGAATCGCGTTGCAAAAAGTATTGCGTAATTAATTCCGTCAGTTGTAATAGGAATAGTTGCAATATTTGCTAGCACTGTGCCGGTTCGCACTGCCAGAATGTTAAGTAATCCCGAGAAAACAAATACTGCAATAATCATGTGCAGCGAAGAAATAAGCTTAACGAATGGTATTTTTGCAGCAACAGTTAGAGTAAATGTTACAAAAGCAAGAATAGCTAACTGTATGTAGTTAGTAATACTAAAAGCACTTAGCATAAGAATAAAGCATGATAGAAGCGTTGCGCGTGGGTCAAAAGATTTAAGTAGCGAAGTTGTTTTTGCTTTTGCGGAACTTTCTTTGTTTTTGTTATTTTCAGTATTTTTTGCTGTGTTGCTTTCTGTGTTGCTTTCTGTGTCGCATTCTTTATTATTTGCTTTATTGCTTGCTTTTAATGTTACTAATCTTGCGCCTAAATCTTCTGCTTCTTGAAGATTATGCGTAATAAGTATTATGGTTACGCCTTGATTGTGTAGCATTCCAAGAATTTCTCGAATACGCAACGCAGCTTCAAAATCTAATCCTGCTGTTGGCTCATCCAGTACTAGCACGCGTGGCTTGCAAGCTAAAACGCCAGCTATTGCAACAAGACGCTGCTGACCTCCAGAAAGTGCAAAAGGTGATTTTTCAGCCAAATTCTCAAGGTTCAATAAGCGTAGGGTTTCATCCACACGTTCTTTAAGAGCACTGCCTTTCAGCCCAAAATTTTTTGGCCCATAAGCAACATCATTTCGTACTGTATCAGCAAAAAGCTGTTGTTCTGGCAGTTGCATAACGTAGCCAATTGTTTGATGTAGTTTTTGTCGTATTATTTTAGATGTTTTACCTCTAACAGATATGCCATGCACTGTTATGTTTCCTGAATTGGCTTTTAGTAATCCACACATTGTTTTAGCAAGAGTTGATTTACCGCAGCCGTTTTCGCCCATTATTGCAACTGTTTCGCCGCTTTTAACAGTTAGTGAATAATCGTCAATAATGGCTGGTGAAGTTTTATCATATTTAACAGTTAGTCCGGAAATTTCTACAGCGATATCTGACTCATTTTCTTTGCATCTACTATCTGTTAAGTTTTTGCTTTCGCTAATTTTAGTTAAATGATTATTCGTCAACTTAATATTAGAAAAGTAAGTTTTTAAACCATTAAAGCTTACTTCTTTCAGGATGCCATTTTCTAGTAAAAGTATGCGATTTGCGCGTTTGCATTCCTCAAAATTGTGTGTAATTTGAACGATAGTAGTGCCATTTTTGTGCAAATTATCGAATAAAGCATCAACGTCTTTGCGTGCGAACGAGTCGAGCATAGAAGTAGGTTCGTCAAGAACAAGCAGTTTAGAATTCATAGCAATAGCACTTGCTAAAGCTACTCGTTGCTGCTGTCCGCCGCTCATAGTGCTAGGGTCAGCGTAACGCTTATCTTCCATATGAACAGTTTTTAAAGCTTCACTTATACGCTTATACATTGCTTTTTGAGGGAATTGCAAATTTTCTAGTCCAAAAGCAACATCTTCTTCAGTAATTGTTGTAATAATCTGATCTTCAGGACTTTGGAAAAGTGCGCCAATATATTTTCGCGCATTTTTATATGATTCAGCACAAGCAGTAGTATTTTCAAAAACTTTTTCGCCGCACAATGTAGCGTAACCGCTATCTGGTGCCGTTAAACCTGCAATAATTTTTGCCAAGGTTGACTTACCAGAACCGTTTAATCCTACAATTGCCACGCGCTCGCCAGCGTTAATTGTAAGACTTAAATTATTAAGCGTCCAAGTTTTTCCATCATCGTAGCTAAAGCAAATATTTCGCAACACTACTTGCGCATTGTTTTCAATCATGTGCTTTTTAGCTTCGTTCATGCTACTACTTGTGCTGATATTATGCATAACTATGCCGCTTAGAATTATTATTTATTTTCGTGTAGCAGATTGGAAATTGGTTTGTAAATAAGCATAGTTACTACAACGTGAAGCGCAAGTTTAATAATATTAAACGGCAGTAATGCTGGAATAATAAGAGATGCGACTTGTGCAATAGATATGTGCGCATAAAGTGGTGTAATAACAAGATTTCCAACTATTGCAAGAGCGATAGCAATAATTGATCCTGCCAAAAGTCCGATTATTGCGCCTTTTCTGGTATGCATTTTTTTGTAAATTAATGCCGCTGTGACGCTAGCTCCTAAAGATACTAGCACTGCCATAACTGTGCCTAGTGGATTGGTAAATAAGTGCGGTGCGAAACCTAGTATGCTTACTATTGCTGCAGCTGCAGGACCATATGCGAATCCTGCAACTAGGCATACTATTCCTGAAGGATCATATTTTAAATACGACAAGTCTGGAATAAGTGGAAATTCTATGAAACTTACAGCCATTGAAAGTGCCACGAATAGAGCGTATTTTGCGATTTTTTCACTAGACCAGTTAGAGTTCTTTGCATAAGTTTGGTGATTATTTGTATTAGAAATGCCCATGATGGGTCTCCGTTTCTTTCATCCGGACTGTAACCGTTGGCTTCGGAATTTAACCGAATCAGCAGCTTGTAGGCCGCTCGCGGGCTTCAAAAACGCATGAAACACGTATTTTGTTACCGCCAGTAAGGATTTTCACCTTCCCTGAAACTAACTATTCTTTTGTATCTCATGCTAAGAACATTGTTGTAATAATTGTGTGGCGAGGGTAGGTGCGAGAATACAAGTATGAGCAATACGAGTGCATCAAAAAAAATTAGTACTAATAACGCAACTAGCATTGATAAATTAGCTATTGTTGTTGTCACTTATAAGCGTCAAGAGCTTTTGGAGAATTTATTCCATTCGTTTGAATGTTTAAAAGAATGCCCTTGGCGTATTGTCGTTGTTGACAATGAGTGCAGTGACAAAACTGGCGAAATGGTTGCTCGTCTTGAAGCTTCTTTAACTAATCGTTGGGGTAAAGCTCAAAAAGATTGTGAAGGCAATGAACTTCATGTTGTGTATGCTCCGCAAAATGAAAATCTTGGTGGTGCTGGCGGCTTTAGTGCTGGTGTTAAAAAAGCTTACGAACTTGGAGCTAAGTGGTTCTGGGTTATGGATGACGATGTTGAAACAGTGCCTGAATCTATTGAGCGTCTTGCTCCTTGGACTAAGCGTCACGCTGTTGTTCAAGGAAGTCGTTTAGATTATGACGGTGGTAAATTCTATTGGCAGTACGATTTTTTGGTTCCTCTTGGTATTCCAAATCCTATTGCTCCTGCTGCTTTCGGCGCAGCTGGATACAAAGTTATGAATACGATGTGTTTTGAGGGTGGCTTGATTCGTCGAGATATAGTTGAAAAAATCGGCTTCCCGGATTCGCGCTACTTTATTTACTGGGATGATACTACTTACGGGTATCTTGCGAGTAAAGTTACGAACCCTATTGTTGTTCCGGATATTATTCTTCGTCGCACTCGTGATATTCCTAATTGGGATATTGCAGGAGTGCGTCAGCTAAATTCAACATCGGACATGAATCGTTATCATATTATGCGAAATAGAGGCTTTATGGCTCGCTACTTTATGGTTCATGGCGATTTTCGTCCGTTTATGTTTGCGCTTGGAACTGCTTTAACAGCTGCTAAAGAGATTATTCGCTTGATTGCTGTAGATCGTGAGCATATTATTTCGGGCATTGGTAAATTGTTTACCGGCTGGATTGATTCTCGAAAAATTTTGCACGATCAAGACTGGAAACCTATGCCTTCGTTGAAGTAGAAGTTAGTAAACAGTAAGCGTGTCGTATCAGATATACGATAGAATACTGGTAATTGTCCATACAGCACACATTCAGAGGGGAGTGTTAGTGAAATGATTGACACTGCACAAGCATTTGGCGTCGATATTGGTGGCTCCGGTATTAAGGCTGCTCCAGTAAATTTGGAAAAGGGAGAGTTCGCAGAACCTCGATACAAAATTCTCACTCCTGCGGTTTCTACGCCTCAAGCAGTTGCAGATATTGTTCGTCAGCAGCTTGAACATTTTGAAGTGCCTGCAGATGTTCCTGTTGGAATTGCGTTCCCTGCTCCAATTAAGCCTGGTAAGAAGCTCGATTTTATGGCAAATCTTGATCAGTCTTGGATTGGTGTTGATGTTACTGAAGTCTTTAGCGAGGCTTGTGGTCGTCCTGTAACTGTAGTTAACGATGCTGATGCTGCTGGTTTAGCTGAGCAGCGTTTTGGTGCAGCAAAAGACAAGGATGGCTTGGTTATTGCTACTACTCTTGGCACTGGTATTGGCACTGCTTTGATTTACAACGGTGTGCTTATTCCAAACACTGAGCTTGGTCATATTCAGCTTGAAAAAGGTAAGGGCGATGCTGAGAAGTACGCTGCTTCTTCTGTTCGTGAAAAGTTGGATATGGGCTATAAGAAGTGGGCCAAGCGTTTGACTAAGTACTACGGCTTGATGGAAAAGTATTTCAACCCAGATTTGTTTGTTGTAGGTGGTGGCGTTAGCCGCGTAAGCGAAAAGTTCTTGCCGCATATCGATATTAAAACTCCTATTGTTGTTGCAACATTGCATAATGAGGCTGGAATTATTGGTGCAGCCTACTATGCAATGCAAAAAGTGCAGCAAAACTAAAAAAATAACTAAATATTATTTGTTTCTATTGAGCTGGGTGAGCAGTTTATGCTGCAGCCCAGCTTTTGTTATGCCAAGTGTTAGGGTAGTTTCGTGCGATTTTCTTCTAGAGTAGATGTGAGTGAGCCAAATCCTATTATTTTAGCTCAGCGAAAAGCTATTTTTAATGGCGTAAAGCTTACTAAATTAAACGATTCCAATCCAACGTCTCACGGCTTAGCTCCTAAATGTTTAAGCGGACGTTACACAGCAGACCCTAGAGGTCCTAAGGAAATTCGCGATATTCTTTCAAACTTCATCAATAAGCGAGATAACCGCACTGAAAAGTCTGTTCCATCAAAGCTTAATCCAGATCAGCTTTATGTGCTTTCTTCAACTTCTCAAGCTTACGCATGGCTTATGATGCTTTTATGCGATGCAGGGGATGCCGTTATGGGACCAACTCCTGGATATCCTCTTATAGAGTCTATTGCGCGCTTGCAATGCGTGAATGCAATACCGTATCCTTTGCACTATGATGGTTCTTGGACTATTGATATTGCGCGTGTTAGAGAACTTTTAGAAGATGCGTCTTTGCGTATTAAAGCTCTTGTGCTTATTAATCCAAATAATCCTACAGGCTCATATGTTAAGCCTGAAGAACGTGAAATACTATTGCAATTATGCCGTGATAATGGTGTTGCGATTATTGCAGACGAAGTATTTTATGAATATTCGCTTGAACCTTTTGCTGGAAATGCTCGTCTTGCTGGAGAATCTTCTACTTTAGTTTTTGCGCTTGATGGATTCTCCAAAATGCTTGCTGCTCCTCACGCAAAAGTTGGTTGGATTGAAGTTTCAGGTCCTAAAGATGATGTTTATGAAGCACAAAAAAGGCTTGACGTTATAGCGGATGATTTTTTGCCTATTGGTAATACTGTTTCTGAGCGAATACCAGAATTATTGCAATATACATCTTCTCAAAGCGCTATTGTACGAAATCGTGTTATTAATAATCTGCATACGCTTCGAGAAACGTTGGCATCCACGCCTAAATGCTGTGTTAGCGCGTTGCGTGCAGAAGGCGGATGGAATATTTTATTGCGTGTGCCATCTTGCATTGACGATGATGTATTATCTTTGAGATTGATGAAAGATTATAATCTAGTTTCTCAACCTGGATATTATTTCGATATGCCAGTTAATGGGTATTTAGCGTTGTCATTATTGCCAGAGCCGCAGCAGTTTAGTAGCGGATTACATGCGCTTCTTCGAACTGTAGATGCATTGTTAGAAGAATAGTAATTATATAAATAATTATTTAAAACAGTGTCATCCAACTTCTAAACGCAAACCATAAGTTTGGATTAAAACGAAGCGTGCTGTCTTCACGTCCTGTAACAAACCAACTGAGTACAGCAATAGCAATAGAAGCAAATAGCAATATTGCTACAAGTAAGCGTATTGTGTAAGCAATAGTTTTTTTATGTAAAGAATTTTCTGATTGCAAAGTGGACGCATATTCTAAAAGCAAGCTAATGCCAATTGCGGCAGCTATAGCAAAAGCCCACGCAAAATCAGCAATATATCTCCATCCGATACCAGCTTTTAAGCTGTCAAAAACAATAAGAACAAGCCCAACTATTATAGCTGTTACGCTTGTGCGCCAAGCAATATGCGTGCGGCAGCGTTTTTTCATAATAAATACGCATATTATGCCAACTAATGCCAATGGTGAAAGTGTAAACATTCCGCCAATCATAGGCTCTGCATATTGCCAACGGTCAAATGCAATAGGTTGAATACCAATCCAAGGAAAAGTTGGAATAAAACGCAAAGGTAGCGCAATATAGCTAAAAATAGACGGCAAAATATTTTGTGCTGGCAAGCGCATAGTCGTCATGTCAGTAATAGTTATTTGATACTCATTGCCAAAATTTAACAGTGAGCCAAAGCGCAAAAGATTATAAATGCCAAATGGAACTGCAGTAATTACGCATGGTAGTATCCAAGCTACAAAATATTTAAAAGGCTTAATCCATGAAGAAACTTGTTTCCAGTTGCGCAAAATATTTGGTAAATCTTTTTCTATATGTGAATAAATTGCAGGAAGTGCAAAAAGAACAGCTATGGAAAAAGTAGGTCTGCATCCTAAATTTAATGCAATAAAGAAAGAACCTAAAACAATATTTAGCAAAGAGTGCGTTCTATTAAAACCTAGGTAGCACCACAATCCAAGAGATGTGAAGAAAAGTGAGGCTGCCATAGGTACGGAATAAAATGACGTTCTAAACCACAAATACACTGTATTTGAAGTAATGAAGAATAAAGCAAGAACAATAGATGTCGTTCCTAAAGATACTTTTTTTGAAGTCTGCTCAATAATTCGAATAACCAATAGGGAGCCTGCGATAAGAAAACCAATTAAGAATATTATCGTAGCTACTGTTGTTGGAAGCATAGAGCCTTCAGGAGTCCATAGTCTTGAAATAATGCGATAAGGCAAAAATAGCAATACTGCAGGAAGCACTCCAAAGTAGGAATACCAGTGACCTTTGTAGTATGCGTAATCCCAGTACATATGTTGTACTGAGTGGTTTAACAAATTATTTCTAGCCGTAGGATCGTAAGGATTTTGCAAGTGTTCTAATTCATTAGGAACAGGAAGATTTAAATGCACTTGACCTTTTAACAATGCGTCTGCAGTGTGAGCATATTGATCAAAATCATATGCATAGTTACCATTTGTGTAAAAATGCATAGGAGTTGCGTTTCGTAAATTCCAAAAAATAGTTATCAAACCAACAGCAATAAATGGAAGAAGAGAAGCAGCAAAGCAGCAACGTTGAATAAGACTATGAGTGTTAAGTTTAATTTTCCAAAGCTTGGACCAAGGATTCCAAAGCGTAACAAGAAATGCAAAAATAGCAAGTATTAATACGCGACCCCATGACCACCTAAAAGGCACTCGAACGTTTGCTCTTGAGTCTTCAATATTTAATATTGATCCTATTGGATGTTGCAGCCACACTCTAACAATGCAAGATTTTCCTACTGCTTGTTTTGGAAGTTTAAGCAAAGATGGGTTTAAAGAAGCAGTGTTTGTGCTTTGAGGTTTGCTTAAGTATTTGTTTGCTTCAACTAAAACATTGATGTTTGAAATAAGATTATTATTTTTGCTTTTCTTTTTAATAATCGCAGGCTCTAAGCGAATATAAGGCGAACTTCCGTCGGATGTTACTTCTAAATATGCTTCTGAAGGATCCGTTATAAGAATGCCGCCGGAATTTAAGCGTCTAATTCCAGAACCTATATCGTTGTGCGCAGAAATACTATCTGTGCTTCCTGTAACGCTGCTCCAAAATGGCAGATTTCCAATAGAACATTCAAATAAGGTTATAAGAATTATTACGATGAATGGTATTCGCAAAAAATGTAGCGCACGTTTTATGCAATGATTGTCAATTTGATTGCTTATACGGCTGCTGCTACTATTCGCCGTATTTGGCAAAGTCTTAGACGCGTACGTTGAAATCACTGCTTAACCATTCTATTGCACAATTCAAGTAATTCAGTTCAATATTTTACTCTTCGGCAACTAAATCGAGATATTCGTCATTCCACAAATCTTCGTCGCCATCAGGCATGAGTAGCACTCGCTCAGGTTGTAATGCTTGAACTGCACCCTCATCGTGTGTAACAAGAACAATTGCTCCCTCATACTTTGCAATAGCTTTAAGTATTTCATCTCTAGATGCTGGGTCCAAGTTGTTAGTAGGTTCGTCCAGCAGTAGCACATTGGCTTTGGAAGTTACTAGTGTTGCAAGTGCTAGACGTGTTTTTTCGCCACCTGAAAGCACTCTGGCAGGCTTCATTGCGTCGTCGCCGGAAAACAGGAAGCTGCCAAGCATAGAACGTGCTTGCGTGTCATCCAGGTTTGGTGCAACGTGCTGAAGGTTTTCCAAAACTGTAGAATCCAAGTCTAATGTATCGTGTTCCTGCGCAAAATAACCGATTTTGCATCCGTGTCCGTATTGAACTTCACCAGTATCTGCTGTTTCTTCTCCTGCCAAAATTCGTAATGTTGTTGTTTTTCCAGCACCGTTATAGCCTAGAATGACAACGCGTGAACCTTTGTCTATAGCAAGATTAATTCCAGCGAAAACAATATTAGAGCCATACGCTTTGGAAATATCTTTTGCCATAATAGGAGTTTTTCCGCATGCAGCTGGTTCTGGAAAACGAATATCTGCAATTTTTTCTTGTTTTTGAGCTTCACTTGTTTCGCTTAATAAGCGTTCAGCTCTTCGCATCATGTTTTGAGCAGCAACTGCTTTTGTAGCTTTTGCGTGCAAGCGAATGCCTTGTTTCATAAGGCGTTCAGCTTTCTTTTCTGCAACTTCTCGTTCGCGACGACGTCTTTCTTCGTCTACTACGCGCTGATGCAAGTATGCTTTCCAACCCATTGAGTACATGTCTATTTTTGCAAGTTGCGCGTCTAAATGCCATACTTTGTTTACTACTTCGTCTAGTAATTCTGTGGAGTGAGAAATTACTAGGAATCCACCTTCAAATCGTTTAAGATAATTGCGAAGCCATATTATTGAGTCTGCGTCTAAGTGGTTTGTAGGCTCATCGAGAATTAATGTGTCTGCATCAGAAAACAGAATTCTAGCAAGTTCTATGCGACGACGTTGACCACCTGAAAGTGTGCCTAAAGCTTGTTGCATAACTTCTTGTGGAAGTCCCAAGCTTGTTGCCATAGATATTGCTTCAGATTGCACTGAATAACCGCCTGCTTTTTCAAAATCTTGCATTGCTTTGTCGTAGCGGTTCATAGCTTTAGTCATTATGTCTGGATCTGGATCTGTCATTTCTTTTTCCGCTTTGCGAATACGTGAAACGATAGAAGCAATATCTCGAGCGCTCATAATGCGATCTATAACGCTTTGTTCTGGGTCTGCTGCGTGTGTGTCTTGAGGTAAGTAGCCTAAACCTCCACTAACTCTAACCAAGCCTCCTGCTGGCAGCATGTCTCCTGTAATAACGCGAGTAAGCGTAGTTTTGCCTGCGCCGTTTCTGCCGACTAAACCGATCTTATCTCCCTTTGTGACGTGAAAATCGGTAGGATTTAACAGCGTTCGCGCACCAATCTGAATGGTTAAAGCTTGTGCGTCAATAGGCATAATGTCTGTTCCGTTCCCCAAAATTTAGGCTGCTATTATTTATTACTTATAAAAGTCATAACCAAACTCACTATTATACTGCTTACTGGTAACGAATACAGCATGTGGTTGATATTCAAATACTTTACTTTTTCGAACACTTGTTCTATAATTTTCTTGTTAGTAATAAAATTGGGTATTGGTTGGGAATATTCAAGTGATTATGGGGAAGTGTGGAGGTAATTGTGTCAGAACGTGCGAATGAACAAAACGACTCGTTGCAAGAATTGCTTGATAATGCTCCTATGCGCGCTAACAACGGTACTTTTATAGCTGATTTATCTAGTATTCCTTCTGAATGGAAAATAACTATCCAGGGTGCTAGAGAGCACAATCTAAAAAATGTAAGTTTGTCGATTCCTAGGAATCGTATGGTTGTTTTTACTGGTCTTTCTGGATCTGGTAAGTCCTCGCTTGCGTTTGATACGCTTTTTGCAGAAGGTCAGCGACGCTATGTTGAGTCGCTTAGTGCTTATGCTCGCCAATTTTTAGGACGTATGGATAAGCCTGATGTTGATTTTATTGAGGGCTTAAGTCCTGCTGTTTCTATTGATCAAAAAACTACGAATCGCAATCCTCGTTCTACTGTTGGAACTATTACAGAAATATATGATTATTTGCGATTATTGTTTGCTAGGATTGGTGTTCCTCATTGTCCTGAATGCGGTCAAATAGTAAGTTCTCAAACTCCTCAGCAAATGACAGATTCATTGCTTGCTATGCCAGAACGTACAAGATTGCAAATTCTTGCTCCAGTAGTTCGTGGGCGTAAAGGAGAATTTAAAGATACGCTTGAGCTTTTACGCTCAGATGGCTATGCTCGTGCGATTATTGACGGGCAAATGCATGAGCTTTCTGAAGATATTACTCTTACTAAACAGAAGAAACATACAATTGAAGTAGTAGTAGACCGTTTAGTTATTAAAGATGGCATTCGTGTTCGATTAACTGATTCGATTGAAACAGCATTAAAACTATCTAAAGGAGTAGTAATTGCTGATTTTGTTGACGAACCAGAAGACTCACAAACGCGTCGTAAATCATTTTCGGAACATCGTGCATGTCCAAACAATCATCAATTAGAGCTTGATGAGATCGAGCCTAGAACATTTTCATTCAATGCTCCTTATGGTGCTTGCTCGGAATGTTCTGGCATTGGATACAATCTCGAAATTGATCCTGAACTTGTTATCCCGGATCCAGACAAATCTCTTGCGCAGGGAGCGATTGAGCCGTGGGCAATGAATAAGTCAGCTGGAATGTATTATCAGCACATACTTTCAGGACTTGCTAAAGATTTGCATTTTGATATGAATACTCCGTGGAAGGATCTAGCGGAAGACGTTAAACATGACATCATGTATGGTCATGATTTCACAGTTCAAGTTTCCTACACAAATAGGTGGGGGCGTCAGCGTGAATATTCTACTGGCTTTGAAGGTGTAGTTCGTACGCTTATGCGCAAACATGACGAAACTGATTCTGATCAAATGCGTCAATATTATGAGTCGTATATGCGTGAAGTTCCATGCCAAAAATGCAATGGAAAGCGTTTACGTCCAGAAGTTCTTGCTGTTACAGTATCTAATACTTCCATAGCTGAAGTTTGCGATATGCCAGTAGAGCGAAGTCTAGCATGGGTAAATGCTTTGCATTTGGATGGTTCTCAAGCAGTAATTGCAACAGAAATATTAAAAGAGATTCGTGCTCGACTTGGTTTTTTGAACGATGTAGGTTTAAGCTATCTTACTCTTTCCAGGGCTGCAAAAACTTTGTCTGGTGGAGAGGCTCAACGTATTCGTTTAGCTACTCAAATTGGATCAGGTTTAGTTGGTGTTATGTACGTGCTTGATGAGCCGTCTATTGGATTGCATCAAAGAGATAATGAGCGTTTGATTGCAACATTGCATCATCTTCGAAATCTCGGTAATACGCTTATTGTTGTCGAGCATGATGAAGATACTGTTCGCCAGTCTGATTGGCTTGTTGATATTGGTCCAGAAGCTGGAGAGCATGGAGGAGAAGTAGTATATTCAGGTCCGTCTGATGGAATTATTAAAGCTCAGCGTTCAATTACTGGAGATTATATTGCTCACAGACGCTCAATAGATGTGCCAAAACAACGTCGTAGTGTAGATGAAAATCGTATGCTTCATATAATTAATGCCCATGAGCATAATTTAAAAAATATTGATGTAAGCATACCTTTGGGAGTATTTACATGCATAACTGGTGTATCTGGATCTGGTAAATCAACACTTATAAACTCAATTTTGTATCCAGTTCTTGCAGACAAACTAAATGGTGCTCGAATTGTGCCAGGAAAACACAAACGTATTGATGGTATTGAGCTTTGTGACAAAGTAGTGCATGTTGACCAAAATCCTATAGGAAGAACTCCTCGTTCTAATCCAGCAACTTACACTGGTGTTTGGGATAAAATACGTTCATTGTTTGCTCAGACTCCAGAAGCAAAAGTTCGTGGCTATGGTCCTGGTCGCTTCTCGTTTAATGTTAAAGGAGGCAGATGTGAAGCATGCCATGGTGACGGTACTTTAAAAATAGAAATGAACTTTTTGCCTGACGTATACGTAGAATGTGAAGTTTGTCATGGTAAACGTTATAACCGTGAAACTTTGGAAGTTACATATAACGGAAAGTCTGTTGCAGATGTTCTTAATATGCCTATTTGTGAAGCTGCAATATTTTTCAAAGCATATCCTTCTATTTCTCGATATTTAGATACTTTAGTAAAAGTTGGCTTGGGCTATATTCGTCTTGGTCAAAGCGCAACAACACTTTCTGGCGGTGAGTCTCAACGAGTAAAGCTTGCTACAGAGCTACAGAGAAGATCTACTGGTAAAACAGTTTATATTCTCGATGAACCTACTACTGGACTACATTTTGAAGATGTTAGGAAACTTCTAGCAGTTTTACAATCTCTTGTAGATAAAGGCAACAGTGTTATTGTAATTGAACATAATCTTGATGTTGTCAAATCTGCAGATTGGATTATTGATTTAGGTCCAGAAGGAGGAGATAAAGGCGGAACATTAGTTGCGGAAGGTAGTCCTGAAAGCGTAGCGCGTAATGACGAGAGTTGGACAGGTAAGTTCCTTAAGCAAATGTTACATTGAGTGTCCAAAAAGTTACCGATTTGTAATTTGCGAACTTAGAAATTTACTCGACAAATCTTATGAATAGTTGCATAAATTTTGTTTAGGAAAGGAGGTGAAAATGAAAGATAATGATCTTAATAAAAATTCTTATAAAGCATATGATTTGCAAGAAGAAAATAAGATGAGAGATAGTGAAAAATGGCGTAAAACGCAAGAAATGATAGATGAACAGTTTTCGAAAGATTCATCATTTGACAATGAAAAAGTAAATGCATTAGGAGCGCCATTGCTTGGTGATACACGTGATTTATTCCGTCCAGCTTCTCGTGATATTCCAGCGCAACCTGGAGTATACAAGTGGCGTGATGGCGAGGGGCGAGTTATTTACGTTGGAAAAGCAAAAAATTTACGCAATCGTTTAGCGAATTATTTTCAACCTCTTTACCAACTTCATCCTAGAACTCAATCTATGGTTCTTACAGCTCGCAGTTTGGAATGGACTGTTGTAAGCACTGAATTTGAGGCTCTTACACTTGAATATACTTGGATTAAAGCTTTTAATCCAAGGTTTAATGTAGTTTTTCGTGACGATAAAACATATCCTTATGTTGCAGTTTCGCTAGAAGAAACTTTTCCAAGAGTATGGATTACTAGAAATCGTAGTGCACGTCATGCTAGATATTTTGGTCCGTATGCAAAAGTGTGGCCTCTTCGTCATAGTTTAGATTCTTTACTTAAAACTTTTCCTATTCGCACATGCTCATCCTCTGTTTTTAACAAAGCTCATAGGACTGGTAGGCCTTGCCTATTTGCTTCTATTGGTAAATGTTCAGCTCCTTGTATAGGAAACATAGATCCTATCGAACATCGCAAGATGGTAGAGCATGTAGTTGGCATACTTACAGGCAGTATTGGAGAGTCTTATATTTCACAAATTAAGAACGAGATGAAAGAAGCAAGTGAAGAGCTAGAATTTGAGCGTGCAGCTAAATTGCGTGACGAAATTGCTGTTTTGAACACTATTTTGCAACAAAATGCAGTTGTGTTTGACAATGATGTAGAAGCAGATGTTTTTGGATTCTGCGGAGATGAGCTTGAAGCGTCAATTCATGTATTTTTTGTCAGAGCTGGAATGATTCGTGGAGAGAAAAATTGGTCAGTAGAACGAAATGAGCATATTAGTGACAGTGATCTTATAGCTGATTTATTAACTCGCGTATACGCAGAATATGAGCAAAATTACACACAAAACCATGAAGATACTATTAGCATTAAGAAAGTTCGCGACGCTGTTAGCTCTACGCAACAAGCTACTGCAACTGATGTAATATTGCGAGCGCAAGCTACTAAAACTCGTCGTGAACGTCAAGGGAGAACAGGTCGTGAAGATTTACTTGCTCCTATTTCGCCTGTTCCTCGTGAGATTATAGTTCCAATTAAAATTTCTGAAGAACGTAAGCAAGAGCTTGAATTGTGGCTTAGCAATATTCGTGGTTCTCAAGTAAGTATTAGAGTTGCAGAGCGCGGAGAAAAACGTGCTCTTATGGATCGTGCAAACGATAATGCTAGTCAGGAATTGAAACGCATAAAATCTAGCCGTATTAACAGTATAGATATGAGAACAGAAGCTATGAATGAAATAGCAAAAGCGCTTGGAATGAGTAAATCTCCTTTGCGAATTGAATGTTATGATATCTCAAATACAGTTGATGGCAGTTATCAAGTTGCTTCTATGGTTGTTTTTGAAGAT
Source organism: Gardnerella phocaeensis (assembly GCF_048545075.1). Taxonomy (NCBI): domain Bacteria; kingdom Bacillati; phylum Actinomycetota; class Actinomycetes; order Bifidobacteriales; family Bifidobacteriaceae; genus Gardnerella; species Gardnerella phocaeensis. The sequence goes on from NZ_JBKQXS010000004.1 coordinate 88,167, forward strand.
GGTGTTGCTCGTCCTAGTGAGTACCGTCATTTTGCGGTTCGAGGTGAACACGGTGATGGTAAAACAGATGATTTAAGTGCTGTTTATGAAACATTATTGCGAAGGTTTAAGCATAAAGATGTTTATGAAGAAGATAAGCTTGATACATCGGATTCATCAGATACATCTGGCTCATCTGACTTATCTGACATTAATATTTGTGATTCCAACAGTGTTTCTAATAAGCATTTTTCAGGTAATTCGTTGACTAATGCGCGGCATTTTGCTTATAAGCCTCAATTAATTATTGTCGATGGAGGAAAAGAACAAGCAAAAGCTGCTAAAAGAGCTATGAAAGATGCTGGCGTAAGTGATATTACTGTTTGTGGTTTAGCTAAGAAACTTGAAGAAGTGTGGCTTCCTGACGAAGATTATCCAATCATTTTTAAGAGAAGCTCAGAAGGATTGTATTTATTGCAGCGCGCTAGAGATGAGTCTCATCGTTTTGCTATTTCGTATCATCGTAAATTGCGAAGAAAAGGTTCATTGCATTCTACTTTTGATGCTATTCCTGGAATTGGAGCAGTGTATCGCAAGCGTTTGCTTACATCTTTTGGTTCAATAAAATCTTTGAAAAATGCTTCATTAGAAGATTTGCAAAGAGTACCTGGAATTGGCGAGAATAAAGCAAAAGCTATATACAATGCTTTGCGTAAAAATAATGATAAGTAGCTTTTGAATTACTATGAGTCTTACTATGAGTCGCAACTCGTCAGCATAAGGCACTAGCCTAAGAAGTATGTCTCAGGAAATTGAAATTGGTTTGGGCAAAAAAGCCCGAGTTGCATATTCGCTTGACGATATTGCTATTGTTCCTTCGCGCCGTTCGCGTGATCCTCAAGCTGTATCTACTTCATGGCAAGTAGATGCTTACACGTTTGATATCCCAATTATTGCTGCTCCAATGGATTCGGTTACTAGCCCGGATACTGCGATTGCAATTGGTCAAATGGGCGGTCTTGGAGTTCTTGATCTAGAAGGTTTATGGACTCGATATGAGAATCCAGAACCTTTGTTAAAAGAAATAGCTGAGTTGCCGTCAAATATTGCAACCCGCCGCATTCAGGAGATTTATACTGAGCCAATCAAACCAGAATTGATTGCAAAACGTTTGCATACAATCAGAGATGCTGGAGTGACAGTAGCAGGAGCTCTTTCTCCACAACGCACGCAAGAATTGTATAACACTGTGCTAGAAGCTGGTGTTGATTTATTTGTGATTCGCGGAACAGCAGTATCTGCTGAACATGTTTCTAAGGATCATGAGCCTCTTGATTTAAAGAAGTTTATTTACGATCTCGATGTTCCTGTTATTGTTGGAGGCTGCGCGGATTATACTTCTGCTCTTCATTTGATGAGAACTGGAGCTGCAGGTATTTTAGTCGGATTTGGTGGCGGAGCAGTATCTGCAACCATGAATACTTTAGGTGTGCAAGCACCTATGGCTACTGCGATTGCGGATGTTGCTGAAGCTCGTAGGGATTATATGGATGAATCTGGCGGTCGTTACGTGCAAATTATTGCTGATGGCGGAATGGGTAATTCCGGCAGCTTTATTAAGGCTCTTGCAGTTGGAGCTGACGCAGTTATGCTTGGTACTCCATTAGCTCGCGCAACTGAGGCTCCTGGTCATGGCACTCATTGGGGTGCTGAGGCTCGTCATTCGTCACTTCCTCGTGGCATGCGCTCAAATGTTGGCACTGTGGCTCCGCTAGAGAATATTCTTTTCGGCCCAAGTCATGAAGCAGATGGTACTACAAACTTTGTTGGTGCATTGCGCAGAACAATGGCTTCTACAGGTTATGTTGATGTTAAGAGCTTCCAGCGTTGCAGCGTAGTATTTAATCCATTCCATCAGGATATTCGTTAGTGTTATAAGTATGATGCTTATTGCATAAAATATGGCGGTTCAGTAATTTGCTCTGAACCGCCATTTTTGTTTTCAAAATTGTTATATCTATATGAATATTCTATTGATTTATGCATAAATATGATTTTTAGCTATATTTGTTATTCTTTTAAACCGTAATGTGTATAATTCAACACGCATAAAATCGTTTATTTTCAATAAAAACGACGAATATTTTGTAATTTATCCACATTTTTATTAATTACGCAGTTAGAGAAAAATTACGTTGTAAGCTTTTATCTAAACTCGTTTAGTTTGTAGGAATATAAGCTTAACAAGTTTTAAATAACAACAGTTTTAAATAATTGTTAAAGCGGGAGAGAAATATGAAGATAGATTTTGCTGATGCCTATGGCATGGATGATAACGACTACAGTGATGATGAGCTGAAAGATAAGTCTTCAAAGGCAAAGAAAAACAATGACGAGGATCCTCCAAATGTTTTCTGTAGATCTCGTATTGGATTGCCTGTATATGAGGGTGAAGTTAGTGTTGGCTTTTCTCGTGAATGCTTGAAATACCATGTTGGAATGTGCTATTTCGACAGTAGAGATGAGCAGGCTTTTGTTAATTTAGCTTTAAAAACTTGTCAAATTGCTTGCATAGCTGCAGATATTTCTAGAGGTAGGCCTATTTCCCCAGCAATGTCGCAGCTTTTAACAAAAAGTTGTATTACTAAATTAACTAACATGTGGAAACTGATGGATGAGTATTTCACTGATAATAACGATTCGGAAACTCGCTCTGCTGTGCGTAGTTTTCCTGCAGTTCCTAGTTTGTTTAATGGAATGTTAGTCAGCCCGAATCATTTTGAAGGTGTTGTGCGCATTTGTGCAGGACCTGTGAAATACTGGGCGTCGCTATCTTTGCAATTGAAAAATAATCGTTGGATTTGCACATATGCGGATCTAGGATAAAATCGTCGCTTATAATAGGTAGCTGAAATAAGACATCTATGATAATGCGTTTGAAGACTTATATATATATATTCAAAAAATATGAACCCCTTATTGCTTGATTTGTTGATTTTCTAACAATTTTAGCAATAAGGGGATTTGTTTTTTAAAGATTAAATATTCTAACTTGTACGA
>NZ_JBKQXS010000005.1:0-51944 GCF_048545075.1 Gardnerella phocaeensis
CGACGTCTCGGAAGGATTCTCGACAAGATGTCGATGGTGAGGTCGTGAAGTGACAAATGAAGCGCGCGGGTGTACTCGTGTTTTTTTTTTAGTTGGAGGCGCCGGACGATGATGTGAATCCGCCTCTGTTTCACGGGGGGAAGGTTGAGATTGTTAAAAGGAAGTTTTTTATTTTTAAACACCTAAAAAAAAAGGGGGGGGGGGGGGGGGGGTATTCTAAGCATTTTGATTTAAACATGTGTTATTCATCTTTAAAAAAAATTTTAAATTGTTATAATAACCTAACAAAGATAGCTTGGATTTTATAAATGTGAGCTATGAAAATTTTAGATGATTGTTATTAAGAATTTGCATTTTGCGTGTCCATCGGCGGGCATGTGGATTTGTTTTTTATTAGATAACTAAGTGGAAGAAGGACAACATGGTAGCAAAATCTAGAAAGCACGCACGTAAGGTAACGCTTGATGCTGCAGTAAGTAATGCGATTGCGAAGGCTGTGGATGCTCGCAAGGTGGCGGCATTTACGGTTGGAGCTGCTGGTGTGTTGGCTGGTGCTGCATTCGCTTTTGGAGCAACTCCTGCAATGGCTGCGGATGCTGGTGCTGCGGCTGAGCCTGCAAAAGCTCCTGTGGCTGTAGATAAGAAGTCAGGCACTAAGCCTGATGATAAGGATGAAAAGAAGGAGCAGAGTTCCACTAATAAAGATTCTGAGCAGAAGAATGATGCTAAAAATGAGCAGAAGGATGAGCAGAAGAATAAGATTGAAGCTAATACTGAAGACAGTAATAAGATTAAGCTGACTGACGAAAATAATAAGACTGACGAGAAGGTTTCTACAGATAGCGCTCCGGTAGCTAATAACACTAATGCGGAAACTAACACTCCTGTATCTAATAGCACTCCAGTAGAAACTAGCACCTATGCAGCTAGCGCTTCTGCAGCTAGTAGCGCTCCTTCAGAAACTACTGCAAGTCCAGTACCTAATGGACAAGATCGCGCTGGCGACGAGCACAGTCCTAATGAGATAGCTTTTTCCAAAAACCTGCCAAATATTTATGGTTGGGCAACTCCTAGCAACACGTTTGACGAGAAGCTTGAAAAGCAAGAAATCGTGTACCATTTGCCAAAGAAGGATAATAAGCCGGTTGTACGCGTAGTAATTCTTCCAGATTCAAAAGATAGTATTAATACTGATGATCCTAGTGCTTACGAGAAAATCATCGAATTTGATTCTGAGCATGTAAAGGACAGGCGCCAAAGCTATTCTGGAATTTACGAGTTAAAGACGAATGAGTCTGACGGTAGCGTGGACTTGATTATGAAGCAGCCATTCAGTGATGGCGGCATATCTTCGGGTCAAGGCTATTGTGCAAATCGCTCAATCTTCTTGTATTACGATAAGGATAATTTGCAGCATGACAAAACATCTAATAACTTCCGCGTCGCAACGCTTGTTCCGCCAAAAACAGCGGGATCAATCGTCTTAAAGTACAACGAGAGTTTGTCGGCAGATAAAGTACGAGAAGTTCTTCACAAAGCAGTAAATCTTCCTACTGAACATAAGGCTGGTAGCACTGTAGCTGAGCAGCTTGTTGCTCAAAGTAAGTCAGCGGGTGTTGGTTTACGTGTTGATGAAAGCACTGTTAATAACACTCCAGATACGGTAGACGCAAAAATTCCGAAAGACATGGGTTCTTATGACGGTGACATGTTCTCCGAAATTAATAAAACCAATGATAGTGGAGATTACTCATTTGGCGAGCGAAAGCTCAAAACGTATCTTGTAACAGATTTGGGAATGAAGTCTCCGGAAATACCTCTTACTGTAGTGCGCTATAGCACTCGCATTGAGAAGCCGGTTGTGGAGGACCCGACTCAGCTTTCGCAAGATGTTAAGGAAGAAATTGCAAAGAAGCTTGCAAAACTTAACGGCGTATCTACCGACAAAGTCAAGTTTGACAGCAATGGCAATGCAATAATCGACTTCGATGGCTTGAGCCCGCAAGATGATCCAAAGATTCCTTTGAGTGACTTAGTGCTTACAAGAGTTGCTACTGATAAAGTTGCAATTCCAAGTGATTCTGATACTTCAACGGTTAAGGCTGTAGTTGTTGCTAATCCTTTGGGTTACTCGCAAGCTGAGTTGAAGCAAATCAAGAAGGCTATTTACGAAGCTAATAAAGACAATCAAGAGCTTGGTTTGAGCGGAACAGACTATGAGAAGCAGATTTCGCTTGGTTGGATTGAAGGTAATTTGCAAAACTCTGGTAAAAATAACCAGGGTATTTCAAACGGTCAGAGTGAAAATACTATTACTGTTACTATCAGAACCGATAAAGCATACGCTCAGTTTAAGTCTAATATTAAAGAGCATCAACTTACGCGTTTGATTGATTTGCGCAAGGATTACACGCTTAGCTGGGATGCTGATAAGAACAAGATTAATGGTCGCGCAAGCGATGAAGGTCTTGCTTGGATAGAAAATGGCAAGACGCTTGTTTATCGTTACGATCCAGATAAAGGCGAACAAATCAATACGCAAGCCGTACTTGATTTATTGAAGGCTACCGTAAAGTCTGATGTGAAGGCTGATAACCCACAATTGCGAGATAATCTTCTTGGCACTGAGATTACTACTGTTAAGCGAGAAGGTTTGAAAGGGGAGACTACACGTAGCCACAGATCTTACACAATTGACGACAATAAAGAGCCAATTGGTGTTCTAAACCTTGTTAAGCTCAATGGTGGCGGTTATGGTGGCTTTGCAAAGCCTGTTGATAACTCCGACAAGAAGATGGGTGACGAGCAGTCAAGCGTAAATAAATATACGTTTGATGACGAAAGTAAAGCGGTTGAAGTTGCTGGCAAGAATGGCAAGTGCATGATTGGGCGCTTGTTCATTGAGCCTTATAGCTTGTATTACTACAACTACGTGTATGGCGAGAACAAGTATAATTTGCGCAATACTCCTAAGGGTATCAACGTTGTGTTTGTACCGCAGACGAAGAATAAGAAGGATAATCTTTCTAAGTCGATTGGCGAGCACAAGCTTGCTGACGACCAGAAGACTCCTACCGAGTCGAAGTACTACAACGCGTCTGCTGATAAGAAAGATGCGTACGACAAGGCACTTGCTGCTGCCAAAGAAACGCTTGAAAAAGTTGGTAACAAAACTGATGCTGATTTAAGTGAAGACCTTAAGGCTGAGGTTGATAACGCAACAATTAACCTTAAAAAGGCGCGTGAAGCTCTTGATGGTGATGATACTAAGAAGGAAGAGCTGAAGAAGTCGATTAATGCTAATGGTAAAGCTGCTGATGGTAGTACTGCTGCAACTCCTGGTACGGTAACTACTGACAAGTATAAGAATGTTACTGATCAAGCATTCCAGACCGATGATGGCAAACCTGATACTAAAAAGAATGAGGATGCCAAGAAAGCTAAGGAAGATTACGATAATGCGCTCACTGAAGCTGAGAAAGTAAACAACGACAAGAACGCCACGCAAAAGGCTGTTGACGACGCAAAGGCTAAGCTTGATGCTGCGCGTAAGGAGCTTGATAAGTACAGCACTAACAAGGATAAGCTTAACGCTGCCATCGCTGAGCATGGTCAGGTAAACACGGGTGATGCGACTAAGACTGATCCTACAGAGAAGCTCAAGACCGCCGACCCAACCTACCAAAACTCTGAAGAGAAAGAGCGCAAGGCGTATGACGACGCTGTTAAGAAGGCAAACGAGCTTTCTAAGGATCCTAACGCTTCTCAAAAGGATGTAAACAAAGCTATTGAGGATCTTAAGAAAGCTAAAGCAGATCTTGATGCTAAGGCTACGGATAAGTCCAAGCTCGCTGCTGCAGAAAAGCTAAGTTTTGATAATCCTGATACTTCTGACCAAAGTAAACAAAGCGTCTTCTACAAGAATGCACTTACTAAGAAAAATAATGGTAACGATCAAGAAAAACAAGCAGCCGACCAAGCAATTAAGAATTATGACCAGGCATTAGCTAATGCTCGCACCATTCTTAACAACGAAAAGGCGACACAGGCGCAAGTTGACGAAGCTAAGAAGAAGCTTGAAGCTGCTGAAAAAGCTTTGCATGAGAATTATAAGTCCGACGATAACGACCTTACGAAGGCAATTGCAAACAATGTGAGTGGTTACCTTATGCCAGCGTACTTCAATGCGTTTGATCAGGCTCAAAAGGATGGCGCAGACTCTCAGGCTGCAAAGGACTTTAAGGCGTATAACGATGCGTATCAGAAGGCTAAGGAATTAAGCAAGAAGCTTAAGGAAACTGAAGAGTCCAAGAAGCCAAAGCAAACAGAGATTGATGCTGCCAAGACTGCGCTTGAAGATGCTCGTAAAGTCATCGATAAGTATGCAACTGACACCAGTAAGATTTCTGCGGCGTTGCTTCACAGCTTGGCTATAACTAAAAGCCCAGCGTATCTAAACGCGTCTGCAAATACTGATCCAAATTCTGACGAAGCTAAGGCAAAGAAAGCATACGATGATGCGCTTGATGCTTTGCAAAAAGCCTTCAATGATGAGATGCCTCAAGATACGGTCGATGGCAAGCCTGGTAGTCAAGTAATCTCGACTGACAAAGTGCCTGACAAGGATGTAGACACAAATAGTGCGAGCTACCTTGACGGCATCCAGTCCCACGCTAAGGGTCAGCCTTTGAATAGGGATGTGCCAAAGCTACTTGCAGATCTTAATGCTGCTGTAAAAGGCTTGGATAAGTTTAAGACTAATACCGACGACTTGATTAAGTCGATTAACGAGGACGACAATACCAAGCAGACGCCTGCGTATAAGAATACGAAAGATCCTGACTATAAGGGCGAAGATGGTACGACTGCTGATACTAATAAGAACAGTGAAGCATCTGCTGCAAAGACTGCTTACGACAATGCTCTTGATGCAGCTAAGAAGGTGATGTTGAATCCTTCTGCAACTCAGGCTGATGTTGATTCTGCAAAGAAGAAACTCGACGAGGCTCGTAATGCTCTTAAAGATTACAACACAACTGTCGATAAGCTGAAGAGCAGCGTTGATAAGAACGGTAAAGACGCAGAGGGTACAAATCCTGCTGTCGAAGGTACAAAGGATTCCGACGCATACCGCAATGCGTCTGATCCTCACTTCATGAAGGAAGAGGGCGGCAAGCTTGTTCCTGATAAGGAGAAGAATGAGAAGGCCGCCGCAGCCAAGAAGGCGTATGATGAAGCTTTGACAAAAGCTCAGGAGCTTTTGAAGAAGCATGATGATGAAAATACGCCGCAAGACGCAAAGCCAACTCAAAAAGACATCAACGATGCGCTTAAGGCTCTCGATGATGCTCGTACTGAGATTGAGAAGTATAAGACTGATACCACTGAGCTTGACAAAGAATCGAAGAAGTCTACTGCAGACGGTGCTACCGTGGCAGATACAGACTTTGAAGCTACGCCAGAGTTCAAGAACGCTAAAGCTAAGACAAGCGATGGTAATGAAAACGCAGACGTTACTGCTTACAACGCAGCCCTCAAGAAAGCTCGCGAGCTTGTAAAGGCTGCAGCAGATCAAGGCAAGAAGAACAGCGAACGTCCAACGCAGCAGCAGGTTGACGAGGCGCTTGATGCCTTGAAGAAAGCTAAGAAGCAGATTGAAGACAACTACAAGACGGATACTTCGAAGCTTGAAGAAGCCAAGAAGTATGCAAATGGCGACTTCAAGAAGACTCCTGAGTATAAGAATGCTGTGGCGCTTAAAGATGACACCTCTACGACTGCGGATCAACAGAAGAAGAATAAAGCCAATACTGACGTTAGCGCTCTCGATGAGAACACTGAAAACGGTGCTCTGAAGAAAGCTAAGGATATTATCGATAATCCAGCTGGTAAGACTCAGAAGGAAGTTGATGATGCGCTTGATGCTTTGCAAAAGGCGATGGACAAAGTTACCAGCGATTATAATACTGATGTCAAGCTGCTTTCTAACGAAGTAGGCGATAAGGATGAACATGGCAAGGATGTAACACCTCCATTTGAGGAGTCGATTCCGTACAAGAATGCTCTGTATAAGAAGCAGTCCGAAACTGGTACTGATGCAGCGGCTAATACTTCTGCCACCAAGAAGCTTCAAGATTATAACGATAAGTTTGAAGCAGCGAAGAAGATTATCAATCAGGTGAATAACCCAGATCCGAATGCAAAGCCAGAAGATCGTCCAACGCAGAAACAGGTTGATGATGCTCTTAAGGCTTTGCAAGATGCAAAGAAAGCTATCGATGATGCCTTTACGACCAGCGCTAAGGATTTGAAGGATGAGTCTGCGAAGTCCACTGCTGATGGTGCAACTACCGTTGGTAAAGATGACTTTGAGAATACTACCGAGTTCAAGAACGCTGATTCTAAGAAGAGTAAAGACGGCAAGGATAATGCTGACGTCACTGCTTATAATGAAGCGTTGAAGAATGCTAGAACTTTGCTTGGCAAGTTCGATAAGGATGGTAAGCCAAATTCTGGTGTTAAGGATGTTCCAACCCAGCAAAAAGTTGACGAGGCTCTTAAGAAGCTGAAGGAAATCAAGGACAAGATTACTGCTGACTACAAGACGAGTCCTACTGAGCTTCAGCAAGAAGTTGACAAGTCTAAGGACGGAGATAAAGACAAGCGTGATGACGTGTTCGAGAACACTCCTGCGTTCAAAAACGCGACTGCTAAGGGTGATGATGCGGCTAAGCAAGCTCTTAAGGATTACAACGACAAGCTTGAAGCTGCTAAGAAGCTTCTCGGCGCCTTCAATCGCAACGATGGCAGTGTAAAAACTCAACTTCCAGAAGGCATGGATAAGGCTCCAACTCAGAAAGAGCTTTACGACGCTCTAGATGCATTGCAAGCCGCTAAGAAGAAGATTACTGATGACTACAAGACTAATAAGTCTGATTTGAATACTGAGGCTGGTAAGGATTCTGACTTCACTAAGACTCCTGAGTATCAGAATGCTCAAGCTAATGGTGATGACGAGTCTAAGAAGGCTCTCGAGGATTACAAGAAGGCTCTCGAAGACGCTAACAAGGTTCTTGGCGACAAGGATGCAACCCAGGCTCAGGTTGATGAGGCTTTGAAGAAGCTTCAGGATGCTAAGAAGAAGCTTACTGATTCTAATAAGACTGATAAGTCTAAGCTTCAGACTGAGGCTGATGATGATGCTAAGTTCCGTAAGTCTTTGTACTTCATTATTGGCAAACGCGACGATATTGAGGCTTATAAGAAGGCTTTGGCTGAAGCTGACAGCGTGCTTAACGATCCTAATGCAACTCAGGCTCAGGTTGATGAGGCTTTGAGGAAGCTTCAGGCTGCTAAGTATAAGCTTAATCACCCGTTTGGCGCTGGCAGTGGTGTTGGTAGCGGTAGCGGCTATGACACCGATGCTGATGCTGGGGATGGTTTTGATACTAGTGATTCTCAGAGTGCTTCGGTTGATAAGTCTGCTTTGCAAGTCGAAGTTAATAATTCTGAAGCGGATTCTTCTGCTGTGTCTAAGTCGAACACGGCTGCTGCTAAAGCTTACGTGAGTGCTTTGGCTGAAGCTAAGCGTGTGCTTGCTGATAAGAATGCTACTCAGGCTCAGGTTGATGAGGCTTTGAGGAAGCTTCAGGCTGCTAAGGCTGCATGGCGTAATGCTTCTGGCGCTTCCGGTAGTGCTAGTGGTCTTGCTAAGACGGGTGCTGAAACCGGATTGTTCGCAAGTATTGCTGCAATCTTTGCTGGCTTTGGTGTTGCAGGCGTGGCGTCTCGCCGCCGCAAGCATTCCAACGAGTAAGTTCGCTCATAACTAAGTAATCCCTCGCAGGTTATCCTACGATAATCCGCGAGGGATTTTTTTTTTCGCTGCTGCACTAAACTAAACCCTCCAAACGTGAGGTAAGTTACTCGCGCAGCGCGACGACCTGCCTGAGCGCATAGAGCGTAGCACGCGAAGGCAACTCGGAGCGGAAACTCGCTTAAGTTGGAAGTCCAGTGGACTTCCAACGCGAGTTTCGCGCGCGAGCGTAATCCGCGCGAGCGCTGACTGCACTAGTAACGAAAAAACGACATTATTCGTTACTGACGCAGAACGCAATCTGCGCTAGTAACAAAAATGCTTAGTTTTGCGATTTGACATACCGGTTCAGTTAACAAATTTTTGCCAGAAGTGCTAGAATTCTACACGGTAGTGTGATGAAATTCACATAATTTTGTTACATCTACCTGCAGCATTTGGGTATTGCTAAGTTAGCAATATTGAAACGTTCTGCATTTGTAATTCTTGAAAGTCAAGGTTACATCGCGGGAGCTTGTTCTATACAGGCTGAGAGGGCGAAAGCCGACCGTAAACCTGATGCGGGTAATGCCGCCGTAGGGAAGGAGTATTATGCGAAATATTCGTATTATTGGTGCAGGTATTATTGGTTTAGCAACAGCGTGGAGACTTACGGAAGCTGGCGTAAAAGTTAGCATAATTGATCCAGATCCAGTCTCGGGCGCTTCTCACCATGCTGCCGGCATGTTAGCTCCTACCGCAGAAATGCAATATCAGCAAGAAGCGTTGTATCCGCTTATGTTTGAGTCCGCAACCATGTATAAGGAATTGGTTGATTCGGTTGCAAAGTACACCGATAAGCCAACCGGCTACTTAGAGTGCGGCTCTTACGTAATTGGCGGCGACGCTGCAGATAACGAGCACGTAAACGAGTTGCTAAACTTGCAGCACCGTTACGGCCGTAGAGCTGAGCATATTTCTGTGAGTAAGCTTCGTGAAATTGAACCTGCTCTTTCGCCAACTATTGCTGGCGCTGTAAGCGTGCCTGACGACCATCAAATCAACCCTCGTCAGTTTACTGCAGCAATGATTGATGCACTTGAAAAGCGTGGTGTTGTTATTGAGCGTCGCGCAAGCACTCCAGACGATTTGGGTCCAGACACAGTTTTGGCATCTGGCTTGGGTGCTAAGGATATGCTTCCTCAGCTTAAGCTTCGCGCTGTGTGGGGCGATATGATTCGTATGACTATTCCAGAGCCTTTGCGCCCAATTTTGAGCTCTGTGGTTCGTGGATTTGTGCATGACCGCCCAGTTTATTTGGTGCCTCGCGCTAAGGAAACAGGCGAGCTCGTGCTTGGCGCTACTTCTCGCGAAGACGACCGCGATATTCCAAAGGTCGGTGGCGTGCTTGACTTGCTTCGCGATGCCGCAAGTGTGCTTCCTGGCATTCAGGAATGCTCGATTACTGAGGTTACCGCTGGCGGTCGTCCAGGAACTCCAGACGATTTGCCATTCATTGGTATTGATCCTAAGACGCATACCACGATTTCTACTGGCTACTTCCGTCACGGCATTTTGCTCACCGCTTTGGGTTCTTCTTTGACTACAAAGCTTGTGCTTGAGCAAGAGTTGACTGAGAAGGAAAAGGGCTTCTTGGAGAGCTGCAATCCTGCTCGCTTCTAATTGCTAATTCCAGTGAATTCGCTAGATTCCGCTGTGAATTGTGTGAAGCGTTCAAATATAGACGTAAATGTGATGCAGAAAGTACTTTTAGTAATTCAGCTTTTAGTTAGTAAAGGTTAGATTATGCAAATCGTAGTCAATGGTGAAACTGTTGAAGTGCAAGACGGATTGACTGTTGCTCAGCTTATTGCGCAACGTTATGGATCGGATGCAGGACCCGGCATAGCGGTCGCAATTGGCGACGATGTGCTTTCTCGCACGCAATGGGAATCAGCCGTCATATGTGATGGGAATCAAATCGAGATTCTTAGTGCAGTTCAAGGCGGCTGATTTCAAATAATTTGAGTATAGTTTCAAAAAAAATTTAAATAAAAGGCTTAAAATGACAGAAAATAATACAGAAGAAAGTGCCGATACTTGGCAGCTTTGCGGTAAGACTTTGCATTCAAGGCTTTTGCTTGGCACTGGTGGCATGACAAGCATTGACATTATGGAGAAGTCACTTGTGGCTTCTGGTGCGGAAGTGGCAACGGTTGCTATGCGCCGTCACGCAAAAACAGGCGTGGATATTTACGGCATGTTGCAGCGCCACAATATTAACGTTTTGCCAAATACTGCAGGCTGCAAAACTGCGCATGACGCCGTGCTTACAGCAAAAATGGCTCGCGAATCTCTTGGAACTGATTGGATTAAGCTCGAAGTGATTGCAGACGATGATACTTTGCTTCCAGATACTCGCGAAGTTTTGCTTGCTGCAGAAAAGCTTATTGAAGAAGGCTTTAGCGTTCTTTGCTACACGAATGACGACCCGATTGTGGCTCGTCGCTTGGTTTCGCTTGGTGTGAAGGCTGTTATGCCTGGTGGCGCTCCAATTGGAACTGGTCTTGGCATTTTGAATCCTCGAAATATTGAGCTGATTGTTCAAGAATGCAAGGAAGCTGGCGTTCCTGTGATTTTGGATGCTGGCGTTGGCACTGCTTCCGACGTTGTTAAAGCTTTTGAAATCGGCTGCTCTGGCGTGCTTCTTGCAAGCGCTGTAACTCGCTGCCCAGATCCTGTAACGATGGGTCGCGCAATGGCTGCTGCTGTAACTGCTGGAAAGCTTGCTCACGATGCTGGTCGTATTCCTAAGCGTGAACATGCGCTCGCTTCTTCGCCTGTTGAAGGTCGCGCTTGGGCTGATTCTGTACTGTAAATTTTGTACTGTAATTTTTCGGCATATTATTCAACATGACGATTAATAAAATTTACGACAACCTGCAGGAGCTTGAGGCGGAACGAACTAGCCGCCACTTGCTCCTGCCGGGCTTTACTAATGAACATCAGCAGTTACTTCGCGATGCGAAAATCTGCATGGTTGGCGCAGGTGGACTTGGTTCGCCGTGCTTGCTTTCGCTTGCTGCAGCAGGAGTTGGCGAAATCACGATTTGTGACGACGATGTTGTTGAGCTTTCTAATTTGCAAAGGCAGACTTTATATACTGTCGATCAGTGTGGCAAATCTAAAGCGCAACTTGCAGCTAAACGTTTGCAAGCGTTATCTCCAGGTTTAAAAATCAACCTTGTAGATAGATTTAATGAAGACAACGCAAAGCAGCTTGTAGAAAATCACGACTTAATAATTGACGGTTGTGATAATTTTGCTACTCGCTTTTTGATTGCGGATGCTGCTTGGAGCGCTGGTACGCCGGAAGTTTACGGCTCGGTGCTTTATTATGAGGGTCAAGTAAGCGTTTTCGTTCCAGGAAAAGGGCCTGGTTTGCGTGACTTATATACTTGCCCGTCTCCTAAAGAAAAAGTGCCAAAATCGGCAGTATTGGGTGCGACTGCGGCTATTGTTGGCGCAATGATGGCAACTGAAGCAATCAAACTTATAACCGGTATTGGCACGCCGCTTATTGGCGTTTTAGCGCGCTACAACGCATTAGATAATTCTTTGCGCCGCTTTAAGTTCAGCGCGTGAAGCTTGCGTAATTTCTCCTTAAGTTATGCTTTTATTTAAAACTTGAGTCTGGTTGTATAAAGTTTTTTGTAATTTTTGGGAATAAAAGTTGACTTTTACAAGTTGAGTGTAGTAGGCTCAAGTTTTGGAAAGTAAAAAAAGCTGATGCTTTGCTAGTTTCCAACAAGGAATCTAAATAAAGCTCAGCTCACGTAACTACAAAACTTGAAGGAAAGCGTAATTGCACAAAATGTGCAATACCTAGTTAAGGAGAAATTATGGGACGCGCAGTAGGTATTGATTTGGGAACAACCAACTCTTGCATCGCTACTCTTGAAGGCGGTAGCCCAACCGTTATTGTAAACGCTGAAGGTGCTCGCACAACACCATCTGTTGTGGCATTCAGCAAGTCCGGCGAAATCTTGGTTGGTGAAGTTGCTAAGCGCCAGGCTGTAACAAACGTTGATCGCACGATTAGCTCCGTAAAGCGCCACATGGGCACTGATTGGACTGTTGACATCGACGGCAAGAAGTGGACTCCACAAGAGATTTCTGCACAGGTTTTGATGAAGTTGAAGCGCGACGCTGAAGCTTACTTGGGCGAGCCGGTAACCGATGCTGTTATTACATGCCCAGCTTACTTCAACGATGCTCAGCGTCAGGCAACTAAGGATGCTGGCAAGATTGCAGGCTTGAACGTGCTTCGTATTATTAACGAGCCAACTGCTGCAGCTTTGGCTTACGGCCTCGAAAAAGGCAAGGAAGACGAGCGCATTTTGGTATTCGACTTGGGTGGCGGTACTTTCGATGTGTCCTTGCTTGAAATTGGTAAGGATGACGACGGATTCTCCACAATTCAGGTGCAAGCAACTAACGGCGATAACCACTTGGGTGGCGACGATTGGGATCAGAAGATTATCGACTGGCTTGTTGGCGAAGTTAAGAACAAGTACGGCGTTGATTTGAGCAAGGATAAGATTGCTTTGCAGCGCTTGAAGGAAGCTGCTGAGCAGGCAAAGAAGGAGCTTAGCTCTTCTACTTCCACCTCAATTTCTATGCAGTACTTGGCAATGACTCCTGATGGCACTCCAGTGCATTTGGATGAGACTTTGACTCGTGCTCACTTTGAGGAAATGACTTCTGACTTGCTTGGCCGCTGCCGTACACCATTTAACAACGTGCTTTCTGACGCTGGTATTTCCGTAAGCCAGATCGATCACGTGGTTCTCGTTGGTGGTTCTACTCGTATGCCAGCTGTGAAGGATTTGGTAAAGGAACTTACAGGCGGTAAGGAAGCTAACCAGTCCGTGAACCCAGATGAAGTCGTGGCCGTTGGTGCAGCCGTGCAGTCGGGCGTTATTAAGGGAGATCGCAAAGACGTTCTGCTTATCGATGTAACTCCACTTTCCTTGGGTATTGAAACCAAGGGTGGAATTATGACAAAGCTTATCGATCGCAACACTGCAATTCCAACGAAGCGCTCGGAAGTCTTCTCTACTGCTGAAGACAATCAGCCATCTGTGTTGATTCAGGTTTACCAGGGCGAACGTGAGTTTGCTCGCGATAACAAGCCTCTTGGCACTTTTGAATTGACTGGTATTGCTCCAGCTCCTCGTGGCGTTCCTCAGATTGAAGTCACTTTCGATATTGATGCTAACGGCATTGTGCACGTTTCCGCTAAGGATAAGGGCACTGGTAAGGAACAGTCCATGACTATTACCGGTGGTTCTGGTTTGCCAAAGGACGAAATTGACCGCATGGTGAAGGAAGCTGAAGCTCACGAAGCTGAAGATAAGAAGCGTAAGGAAGAAGCTGAAGTTCGCAACCAAGCAGAAGCCTTTGCTTACCAGACTGAAAAGCTCGTGAACGACAATAAAGACAAGCTTTCCGACGAAATCTCTAAGGAAGTTACCGACAAGGTTAATGCTTTGAAGGAAGCTTTGAAGGGTGACGACGTTGAGAAGATTAAGTCTGCTCAGAGCGAGTTGATGACTTCTGCTCAGAAGATTGGTCAGCAGCTTTACGCTCAGCAGGGTGCTGCTGGTGCTCAGGGTGCTGCTGGTGCCGAAGCTGGCGCTCAGTCTGCTGCTGGTGCTCAGGCTGGTTCTGCAGCTAAGGATGATGATGTAGTTGACGCCGAAGTGGTGGACGACGACAAGGACGATAAGGACAACAAGTAATGTCCGACTTTAACGCCAACGAATATTTGCAAGATATGGAAGATGCTGACTCGCTGGATGTAAAAGCTACAGGTGATTCTGTGAAATCGTCTGCGCAATCTTCATCGAAAGCTACTGAAGATGCAAATCCTGCAGAAACGAAAGCTGACGCGAAAGCTGATGCTAACGTTTCTGCGGATTCCGCAAATTCTGAGGATACAGCGAATTCCACTGAATCTTCAGAATTGAAAGACAGCCAAGACGCAGATAGCGGCAGTTTAACTCCCTTAGGTAAAGCTAAGAAAGAAGCTGCAGAGTACTTGGAAGCGTTACAGCGAGAGCGTGCTGAGTTTATAAACTTCAGAAATCGTTCTGCCAAAGAGCAGGATCGTTTCAGACAGCATGGAATTATTGACGTGCTGACAGCATTGCTTCCAGCATTGGATGATATTGACCGCATTCGCGAGCATAGCGAAATGGATGATTCGTTCAAGGCTGTTGCAACTAAGATAGATAAGGCTTTTGAAAAGTTTGGTGTGGAAAAGTTTGGTGAGAAGGGCGAAGATTTTGACCCAACCAAGCATGATGCAATTTTGCACAGACCAGATCCAGACGCTACAAAAGAAACTGTTGATGCTGTAGTTGAAGCAGGATATCGAATAGGAGATCGCGTTATTCGCGCCGCTCGTGTGGTCGTTTCTTCACCGCAGCAATGATTTATTCTCTGCTTGCTATCAAGTGTGGTAGAGATTTGAGATTTTTGCACTGATTGGATGCTTGCACGTTTATGAAGTTTTGCGGTTGTGCTCTGCAGACGCTGATTCCTGTTGATTAGCGAACACTAGTATTAGTGCTACTGCATGTGCCACTCCAGGCACTCTTTCTACCACAGCAAAAACAACTGTGATTGGAATTAACGTGTGAGTGATAGGAATTGCTTGGTCGAGCAATATAAAAGCGGAACGATAGTAATAATCTTGTTGACGAATACTATTTTTGCAGAAAAGTAAGTAAAAAACTAAACTCAACTACGCAACCGCTAAGTCCAAATAAGGTATAAGAGCGGAGCGCTGCGAGACAAGTAATTCCTATCACTCACATTTGCGTAAAATAAAATCGCAAATAAAGAAATCCCTCAAAACTCGCACCACAAACAATCTAAATAAATCTATAGCCTATATTTGGTCAAAAGCGAAATAGCCAATGTGCTTGTGAAGAAAGGAGGCACAAATGGCTGAAAATGAATGGTTAGCTAAGGATTTTTATAAGGTTCTCGGTGTCTCCAAAGACGCAGATGAGGCAACGATTACCAAAGCGTATCGCAAACTTGCTCGTAAATATCACCCTGATTTAAACAAAACAAAAGAAGCTGAAGAAAAATTTAAGGATGTTTCTGAAGCTTATGACGTATTAAAAGATAGTCAAACTCGCCAACGTTACGATGCTATCCGTCAATTTGGTGCTGGTGGTGCTCGTTTCGCTGGAGGAGCAGGTGGTGCTGGCGGTTTCGATGCGTCGAGCTTCTCGGACATTTTCTCCATGTTCAACGGCGGCTCTGGCATGGGTGGTATGGGCGGAAACGGTTCGCGCATTCGCTTTACATCCAACGGTGCTGTACCAAATATGAGCGACATTTTCTCCATGTTTGGTGGAGGTCAGCGCTCTCAAGATTCAGCAGGATTCCAAGGTACGAGTGGCTTTGGTGGTGGGTATTCTCAATCGCAGGAAGCTGACGTGCCTGAAGTTGGCGAAGATATAACAACCGATATAAAGCTCACATTTAAGCAAGCTTTTAAAGGCGCTACAGTATCGTTGCGTGCGGCTGGTGAAACTTTTAAAACGCATATTCCAGCTGGTGTAAAAACCGGACAGAAAATTCGTTTGAAAGGAAAAGGCAAGCCAGGCAAGTTCGGTGGTGCTGCAGGTGACTTGTACTTGCATGTTCAAGTAGAAGCATCAGATAAATTTACTTTGCGAGGCGACGATTTGATTTCTACATTGCCGCTAACGTTAAGTGAAGCAGTGCATGGTGCAAAAGTTAGCATAAACGACGTAGACGGCAATCCTGTTACTTTCAAAGTTCCAGCTTGTGTTTCAAGCGGTGATGAAGTTTGTATAGAAGGTGCTGGAGTGCCTGGAAAGAATGGCAATTTTGTTGGTGTTGTGCAGATTCGTTTGCCAAAGCGTTCGAGCATGTCTCTCAGACGCGTTGCAAAAGAATTTGATAAAACTGCTGGCGAAACTTATGCTGAAGAAATTAAAAAATTAAGACAAAACTAAGTTAACAATAATTTAGTAGGTTAAACACTGTTGAATTGCTTGTAACAGTGCTTTAAACATACTAAAAGGGCAAAGGAAGGCGTGCTATGACACCAATAACGCGTGAAACTAAAGCACTGTATGAAATGTGTGCAGTTGCTTTAGTGCGTGGTACTGCAACGCTTGACGGGGCAGATGAAGTAGGATTTGTTCTTGATTTGCCAATATTTACCGTAAGCCATGTGGCACGCCTAACCAATACGCATCCGCAAACTTTACGACAGTATGATCGGCTTCATTTAATAATGCCGCATAGAACTGAAGGTGGCGCTCGCCGCTATTCTTTGCGAGATATAGACAGGATTGTGCAAACTCAGCATTTAAGCCAAAATGAAGGCATTAATCTTGCTGGCATCATGCAAATACTTGATTTGCAAGAAGAAAATCGACAGCTTAAAAGGCAAGTGAGGCATTTGCTAGATTCTGCAGAGTCTTCAGAGCGTAACATTTTTGCTGCAAATGCAGATGGTGACATTGTGGAAATGCAGCGTTCTCGCAATGCGCGTCGCTGGAGGCGGGATATTCTTACAGAGAGACGAGCGTTACCTTCGTCGTATTCTTCGGAAAGCTATAACAGCAATTATAAAAATCGAAAGTCTTCAGATGAAAAATCTGTGGTGTTGTGGAGAGCGTGGAGCATATAGTAACGTAGGCATGGCTACTTATTGTGCTTTTAGAAATTAGTGAGAACTAGCGAGAAGAATTAGTTAGCGAGAATTAGCGAGAAGAATTAATAGTGCGAAAAGTAATGCAGAATTAGTGCGAAAAAATATGCACTATAAAAGCTAAAGCAAATATATGCAATATGAAGGATTGTGAATGGCTGAACAGACGACGAATGTGTGTGCAAATACTCTTAACTCTAGTGAAGAAAAACATGTGTTGCGTGCAGTTTTTTGGGATATGGATGGCACTCTTATAGATTCAGAGCCGTATTGGCATGAGTCGGAATTTTATTTAGTAAAAAAATACGGTGGATATTGGGATGAAGATTTAGCTTGGGAATGCTCTGGCGGATCTCTTGACACTGTTGCCAATAAGATGATTCCAAGTGGCACAAAACTTACAGTAGAAGAAATTGGCAAAGGCATGGTTGATTACGTTGCTGCTCGTGAAGCTGAATCCGTGCCTTGGGTCCCAGGAGTTTTAGACGTGCTTAAAAGTCTTACGGATGCTGGCATTCCTTCAATTTTGGTTAGCAATTCGCCGCGTTGTTTGGTTGAAAATATTGTGAATCATGCTCCAGAAGGTGCTTTCGCTGGGTACGTGTGTGGAGATGATGGATTTAAGCCGAAGCCTAGTGCTGAGCCTTATCTTGCTGCAGGGAAAATGGTTGGCATTGAGGGCACGGATGAGGAAGTTGCAAAGCAGATGGCTAATTGCATTGCCATAGAAGATTCTCTATCTGGTCTTACTGCTGCAATTAATTCCGGAGCAACTGTAATTGCGCAAACAGGTTTTTCGCGCGCAAACATATCTGAAAGCAAGCATCATGCAGAACTTAACGGTTATGAAAATATTACTGCTAAAATGCTTGAGAACATTGTTTTGAGCCGAAACTAATTAATAAGCTATCAAAACTAATTAACAAACTATTTAGCTATTTACTTAGCTAGCTATTCACATATCTGTTTGTAAATTAGCTACAGTTTTGTTTATAAATAGCTACAGTTAATTTACTAGTTTCCTCCAGTTGTGTCATAGTTATTGTCGTAACTATGACCGCCAGAATTATTGTCGTAGCTGCCAACGCCGCCCGATGATGAATCGTCATGACCATACAGCTGGCTATCAAGGTCTAAAGTTTTATCTTTGTCTTTGTCTTTGTCCTTATCCTTGTTTTTATCTTTATCTTCATCCTCGGTTTTTGCGTGCGTGATTGCGCGTTGTTCGCCTAATCCCCATTTTCCATCAGGCCCGCCAATTTTGCCTGTGTCTTTTGCTTCAGGGAATTTAGTATTCGGTGTTCCTATCACCGCTTGACGCATGTATCTTGTAAACAAGTGCACAGGGTAGTCGCTTCCTCCAAGATATCCGTGGAACGGTTTAATTACTTGTGGACTACCTTTTGCATCTGGATTCCATATAGCAAATGCGGTAACAATATTTGGCGTAAATCCTACAAAGCTACCAGCAGTTTCGTCGTTTGCTGTTCCAGTCTTTCCTGCAATTTCTCTACCTACAGAGCGAGCTTCGGTTGCTGTACCATGTTGCACTACGCCAATCATTGCTTTTGTAGCTAAAGCGGCATCAGCTGGTGAGAATACTTGCTTTCCAGCCGTTGGTGCGCGGTAGAACTCTTTACCGTCAGGATTTTTTACGCTGGCAACAATATGCAGATCTGGGCGTCTTCCTTGGTTTGCAAATGTTGCATATGCGCGCGCGATTTCGCTTACATGTACAGAATCATTTCCAAGAACAGTAAACGGATTATTACCATTGACGCGGTCAGGGTTTAAACCTGCCATAACTGCAGTATTAGCAATTTTCTTAGCACCAAGTTTACTTTGCAAATCCATATATACTGTGTTCACAGAATTTGCAGTTGCGCTATATAAGTTAATTGTGCCGTAGCTCATGTTTGCAAAGTTTCCAACAGGCTTATCAATACCATCAAACTTGCGTGGAGAATTGCCATTGAACATTGTATCCAAGCTAGTGCCAGCCTGAATTGCTCCCATAAGCGCAAAAGGCTTCATAGTAGAGCCTGGCTCGTAAAGCGCTTGTGTAGCGTTATTAAGCTGTTTCTTTAGATAATCGTCTCCTGCGTAAACGGAAATGATTGAACCATCTTTTGCGTTTATTGAAATTCCGCCAACTTGCAGTCCTTCTGGCACAATTCCTCGTCCATCTTGAGAAGGACTTGCAACTTTGAACATTAAATCTTGCTTAGCTTTATCGATAGTAGTAATAATGCGATATCCGCCGCTGTCAAGATCTTCCTGCGTAAAAGCACCATTCCTAGTTAACTCATCGCGAACCATATGCAATAAGTAACCTTGTTGACCTGCGTAAATGTTTTGAGTCGTCTGAGTAATAGTTTTAGGCATTTTTGCTTGCGCTGCTTGAGAAGCTGTAATGTAGCCATCTTCTTTCATAATGCGTAACACGCGCTTAAAACGAATGCCTGCTTCTTTTGGACCAATTGCAGGATCCCAGCTACTTGGTGCTGGAATAATACCTGCTAAAAGTGCAGCTTGTGAAAGTGACAAATCTTTTGCTTCTATACCGAAATATGCTTTAGCTGCAGCTTGAATTCCGTATGCTCCTCTACCCAAGTAAATAGTATTCATATAATTGCAAAGTACTGTATCTTTATCTTGAGTTTGTGCAATTTTCAAAGCTAAAATAGCTTCTTTTAGTTTTCCAAAATAAGTTTTTGTTTCACCGAGATAATATCTTTCCGCATATTGTTGCGTAATAGTGGAGCCGCCCCAACGCCCGTGCTTTGTAACGTTATGGAGTAGTGCGCGTCCAATTCCTTTAAAATCTATTCCGCCATCGTGGTAGAAGGAACGATTTTCTGAAGCAACTATTGCTTTACCAACATATTTAGGTAGTACTGAACAATTGATAATTTCGCGATTTTGCTCAGCAAAAGAACCTAATTCAGTTTTGCCGTCTGAATAGTACACTTTCGTCTTATCTGCCATAGCAACTTTGTCTGGTGCCGGTATGTCTGTAGTTGCATACAGATAAGCAAAAGCAATTGCGCCTAGCAAAATTGGCACAAAAATAACGATAAGTGCCCAAAAAATAATAGGGTGTCTGCCTCGCCAAGTTCTACGACGCCTTCTGCGTGTTGCTGCGCGAGAACGTTCGAATCTCGAATTGCGGCTGCTTTTGTTTGATTCAAAAGAATACGAATTTGTACGATATGATTCTTGTCCTCGTGGTGGGACAGGTGAAGGCATATTCGTATTTTTTTGTGATTGTGACGATATGCTTCGAGTAGCTTTCTCATGCGAAGTAGACGCTCGTCTTCCATCTTTACGTGCAACCATACATTCCACCGTAGCGTCCGGTGTTGAATTTTTCTACAAAACAGCATGTTTTTTGTTTAGAAAAGATTAAAAATATTTAATATTAGTACATATTTGTTAAAGCAATAGTATTATGAAATGTGTATGGTGCGGCATAATGTAATGTCGCTTATTTTTGCAGGGCAAGGAGTCTATATGAGCATCCGCGTTGCCATTGCCGGTGTCGGCAATTGTGCTTCGTCGCTGGTTCAGGGCGTTGAATATTACAAAAACGCTGATGACGGTGAGAAAATTCCAGGGTTGATGCACGCTGTATTTGGTCAGTATCGTGTGCGCGATATTGAGTTTGTTGCGGCGTTTGATGTTGATTCTCTAAAGGTTGGGCATGATTTAA
Source organism: Gardnerella phocaeensis (assembly GCF_048545075.1). Lineage (NCBI taxonomy): Bacteria > Bacillati > Actinomycetota > Actinomycetes > Bifidobacteriales > Bifidobacteriaceae > Gardnerella > Gardnerella phocaeensis. The sequence goes on from NZ_JBKQXS010000005.1 coordinate 20,275, forward strand.
GTGAAGCAATTGGCGCTTCACAAAATAACACAATTCGTTTTGCTGATGTACCAAATTTGGGTGTAGAAGTATTGCGTGGTCCAACTTATGACGGTCTCGGTGATTATTACCGTGAGATGATTGATGAGTCAGAAGCTGAACCTGTTGACGTTGCTCAAGTTTTGCGAGATAAGCACGTGGATGTGCTTGTTTCTTATCTTCCAGTAGGATCTGAGCAAGCCGATAAAGCTTATGCAACTGCTGCGATGGAAGCTGGATGTGCATTTGTAAACTGCTTGCCAGTCTTTATTGCTTCTGACCCTGAGTGGGCGCAAAAGTTCCGTGATGCTGGAGTTCCTATTATTGGCGATGACATTAAAAGTCAGGTAGGTGCAACTATTACTCACCGCGTTATGGCTAGACTTTTTGAGGATCGCGGTGTGCGCTTGGATCGCACGTATCAGCTGAATGTTGGCGGAAACATGGACTTTATGAACATGCTTCAGCGTTCAAGACTTGAGTCTAAAAAGATTTCTAAGACTCGTGCAGTAACTTCAATCGTGCCTCATGAAATGGATGAGCATAATGTTCATATTGGGCCTTCGGATTACGTAGCTTGGTTGGATGATCGCAAGTTTGCTTTCGTACGTTTGGAAGGTACTACTTTTGGTGATGTTCCTTTGAATTTGGAGTACAAGCTTGAGGTTTGGGATTCTCCAAATTCCGCAGGTATTGTAATCGATGCTGTTCGTGCTGCAAAGATTGCTTTGGATCGTAAGCTTTCTGGCCCGATTTTGGCGCCAAGCTCGTACTTTATGAAGTCTCCTGCAGTTCAGCATGAAGATAGCGAAGCTCGCCAATTAGTTGAACGCTATATTTCTGGTGATGTTGAAGCTAATGAGTCTCAGCTCGATGAAGATACTGAATTTGCAAAAGAACATGGCAAGAGCGTGTGGCGCGCATAATTTATTACTACTCGACATGTAGCGAAAATCGTGTAATATAGATAAAGCCTCCGTGTGGCACTAAGTCACCCAATCCCCCCAGGGCAGAAATGCAGCAAGGGTAAGTGGCCTCTGGTGGGTGCGCGGAGGTTTTATTATATGTAAAACTAGCGCGGTTGCAAATACTGTCGTAAAGTCTAAAGTATGAGTGAAGAATTTGCAGGAATTCAATCCAATAGCATTGACAATCAGCACGATGATTCTGATGAGAAAAATGATGCGCTGTCAGTAGGTGAAACTTCGCAAGATATTAATCGCAACAATGAAGGTAGTGCCTATTCGCATCCTTTGGATTCGATTAATACTATTACGCCATTTTCTCCAATCTCGTCTGAGGATAATGACGAAAAAATATCGCCTTTATTCCCAGAAAATAATGAAGAAAAATCTTCTAAACAGCCTGCGAAACAGTCTGTGAAACAAACTAAACGTCAATCTGATTTGTCTGATTTGTCTGATCTTTCTGGCTCGTCTGATTTGTTTAATTTGTCTAGTTTGCAAGGCTCGTCTGATTTGTCGTATTCGACTAATCAGTTATCTTCTAAAGATTCTCAATCAGATGCAGATGATATTGATCAGCTTGATCCACTCGTAAAGCGTCCTCGAATATCTACCATATTGTGGTGTGTTGCTATTGCAATTGTTTTCTTGGCTTCTGCTGCGTTCATATGGTTTATTAGTGTGCAAACAGTACTTGGTCAAAGCTATGAGGAAATGGTAATTGATGGATTTGGTTCTCATGGTATGCCATCTTGGCTTGCATTTTGCTTGCGACCTATAAGCGTTTCTATGGTTGTTATAGTTGCTGGCATAATAATTGCTCTTGTTTCACTCATAGTAGTTTGTATTCGTAAGCGTTGGTGGCTTCTTGGTCAATGCGCTGGAATTATTATTCTTTCGGCTGCTGCTGAACCATTGAAAAAAATTCTTCCTCGCCCAATGCTTATAAGTATTGAATATTTGGCTGCAAATTCAGCACCTTCAGGTCATACATTACTTATTACTGCATCATGTGCGTTGCTTATTTGTGCAGTTTCGCGTGTTTGGCGCGCATGGGCGTCAGTAGCTGCAGCTTTTATAAGCGTTCTTGTGGAACTTTCTTTGGTTGCAGCACATTGGCATAGAGTTTCTGACGTTCTTATTTCATTGCTTATCGTTGGTGCTGTAACGCTTATTATGCTCGCATGCACTCGCAGTAGTGGAATGGATATGCCAGCTTATAGACGTTCCTCAATTAGCGTTCAAATTGTAGGAAGCTCTATGATTACGATTGGCGTGTTGGCGTGTTTGTATGCAATTTATTTAATATGGCAAATTCTTCCTGGTGTTGATATTTTTGCTCAATGGGCTGCAAGCACATCTTATGTAGCAACTTATTGGCTGATTATAGGTGTGTCTTTGCTTGTTTTTGGCGTAATTATGGTAATGCGTCACTCTACAGCTTCGCCGTTGAGTAGGCTTGGATTAGTAGGCGCTCCGCCGACGCCTCCATCTGCTTCTAAGTAATATTGTCTACTCTATCTGCTTTTATCCACCGAGGTGGAATGTAATAGACGTATAACTTAAGTTGCGATACAGTTAGCGTGAAACATATAGTTCGGATTATATGTTCGATTGTGTTAGGAAAGGAGCGAATATGGCAGCACAGAATAAGCTAGTCATTGTGGAGTCTCCCACGAAAGCGCGAAAAATTGGCGGGTATTTAGGCAATGGTTACACCGTCATGGCTTCGGTTGGGCATATTCGCGATCTCGCTCAGCCAAGCCAAGTTCCAGCCTCACGCAAAGCGGCGTTTGGCAAGTTTGGTGTAGATGTCGATCATGGTTTTGCGCCATATTACGTAGTTGGCTCAGATAAAAAGAAAACTGTTTCCGATTTAAAGTCTGCGCTCGCAAAAGCTGACGAATTATATCTGGCAACTGATGAGGATCGCGAAGGTGAAGCTATTGCGTGGCATTTGGTAGAAGCGTTGAAGCCAACTGTGCCAGTAAAGCGTATGGTGTTTCATGAGATTACTAAGGATGCAATTCAAGCCTCGCTTAGTAATACTCGAAATGTTGACGACAATATGGTTGACGCGCAAGAAACTCGTCGTGTGTTAGACCGTTTGTATGGATATGAGCTTTCTCCTGTTTTGTGGAGGAAAGTTGGTCCTGGTCTTTCTGCTGGACGCGTGCAGTCTGTTGCTACTAGGCTTATTGTTGAGCGCGAACGCGAGCGTATGGCGTTTACTAAGGCGTCTTACTGGGATATTAGCGCGGTTTTAAGTTCTAAAGGCTCAGATGGTGAAAGTGTTGATTTTGAAGCGCGCATGAGCGAGCTTTCTGGTCGTCGTCTGGCTGGTTCTAAAGATTTCAATTCAAAAGGTGAGTTGGTTTCTACAAAAGATGAATCACAAAAAGCTTTGCATGTTGATGCTGATTTTGCATCTAAGCTTTCTAAAGCTCTTGAAAATTCAGATTTTGTAGTTGACTCTATGGAAACGAAGCCGTATCGTCGCCGTCCTTTGCCGCCTTTTACTACATCAACTTTGCAGCAAACTGCTGGAAACCGACTTTCAATGAGCTCTCGCCAAACTATGCGAGCTGCGCAATCTTTATACGAAAACGGCTATATCACTTACATGCGTACGGATTCCGTAACGCTTTCCAAAGAAGCTATCGAAGCTGCGCGTAGTGCCGCTCGTGCAGCGTTTGGCGACGAGTATGTTTCGCAATCTCCTAAGCAGTACGCAACTACGTCTGCAGGAGCGCAGGAAGCTCACGAATGTATTCGCCCTGCTGGAGCGCGTTTCTTAAGCCCGGATGAGCTTGCGGATAAATTACCTGCGGATCAGCTGAAATTGTATACGCTTATTTGGCAACGAACCCTTGCGTCACAAATGGCTGATGCTACAGGTTTTACTGCAACTGTTAAGTTAAATGCTTCTGCTGGAGAATATGGAGAAGCTTTGTTCCAAGCTTCTGGAACAGTAATTACTTTTGCTGGTTTTATGAAGGTTTTTGGCAATGCGCATGCAACTGAAGGTGAAAGCGATAAGGCGCTTCCTCAAATGCAAGCTGGGGATGTTCTTGAAGCTAAAAGTATTAGTGCGGATTCTCACGAAACTCAGCCTCCTGCAAGATATACCGAAGCTTCTTTAGTTAAAACGCTGGAAGCTAAGGAAATCGGCCGCCCTTCTACTTACGCAACGATTATTTCCACAATTATTGATCGCGGATACGTGTATGAGCGTGGACGTGCATTAATTCCTTCTTGGCTTGCTTTTGCTGTAATTAAGCTTTTGGAAGCGAATTTCCCGAAGTATGTTGATTACGCGTTTACTGCTGATATGGAAAATGGTTTGGACAGAATTGCGCACGGTGAAGAAACCGGTCGCGATTGGTTAACTAGATTCTATTTCGGTTCTGGTGAGGGTGCTGCTAATTCAGCTGATGAAGCTCATATTGGTTTGCAACAGCAGGTTGCAGAGCTTGGTGAAATTGATGCGCGTGAAATAAATACCATAGACATTGGCGATGGTTTGCATGTGCGTATTGGACGCTATGGTCCTTACTTGGAAGACATTAAGAATCTTGATGCTGAAGGCAACCCTCGTCATGCTTCTTTGCCAGAAACTTTAGCTCCAGATGAGTTAACTGTTGATGCTGCTCGAGAATTGCTTGAGAATAATGCTGAAGGGCCACGTGTGCTTGGAGTAGATCCAGAAACGGGTGGGAACGTAGAAGTGCGCAACGGTCGTTTCGGTCCGTACGTGGCACTGGTAGAAGAGCAGGATAATGCGGAAGATTCTAAATCTTCTAAGGCTTCTAAGTCTGCTAAAGCTCGTCCAAAAATGGCTTCTTTGTTTAAAACCATGGATCCAGCGACTTTGACTTTGCAAGAAGCGTTGCAACTTTTGAATTTGCCACGTTTGGTTGGCGAGTATGAAGAAGTTGATGCAGAAGGCGTTGTGAAACTAGCTCGTATCGAAGCAAATAATGGTCGTTATGGCCCATATTTAACTAAAACATATTCTGCTGTAGATACTTCTGCTGGAGAAACTGTTGAATCTAAGCCGGATACGCGATCTCTTTCTAGTGAAGACGCTATTTTTAGTACGACTTTAGAAGAAGCGAAGGCTTTATTTGCGCAACCAAAGTACGGTAAGCGTACTCGCGGTGCCGCTAAGCCGCCTCTTCGTGAGCTTGGTGCAGATCCTGAAACTGGAAAGCCAGTAGTGATTAAGGATGGTTTCTACGGAGCTTATATTACTGATGGTGAAACGAATCGCACTTTGCCAAAGCAGTATACGCCTGAATCGATTGATCCGCAGGATGCGTTTGCACTTTTGGCGCAAAAGCGTGCCGCAGGTCCAGTAAAACGCAAAAAGCGCGCGACTAAGAGCACTGCAAAATCTTCTGAAAAGAAGTCTACTGCGAAAAAATCTACAGCAAAGAAAACTTCTACAAAGAAGACTACTACGAAAAAATCTACCGCTAAAAAAGCATAGGAATGAAATCTAAAGATTAAATAGACCTTGCATATGGAGTCAAAAATATGGCATCTAAAAATGACGATTTCTCTGGTGGCTGCGCTTGCGGAGGAAACTGCGGCTGCAGAAGTGAGCAATCTTATGCAAATAAAGGTTTATTTATTTCTTTCGAGGGCATTGATGGCGTTGGCAAAACTACGCAAGTTGAGGCTCTTAAGGATCATTTGCAATCTTTGGGGCGAGAAGTTGTAGTGACGCGCGAGCCTGGCGGTACGCAGTTGGGTAAAACTTTGCGCGAAATACTGTTGCATGGCACGAGTGTATCTGCCAGAACAGAAGCTTTGCTTTTTGCTGCGGATCGTGCACAGCATGTTGCGCAAGTGATTCGCCCTGCACTTAGCCGTGGTGCAGTAGTAATAACGGATCGTTATATTGATTCTTCGCTTGCTTACCAAGCAGGCGGTCGCGAATTGACTATGGATGATGTGCGAACTTTAAGTGAGTGGGCAACGGATTCTCTGTGGCCTAATCGCACTTATTTGCTAGATATGCAACCGGAAGATGCTTTTAAACGTTTGCATCGCGAGCAAGATCGCATGGAATCAGCTGGAATGGATTTCGCACGTCGCACTAGAGAAGCATTTTTAGATTTAGCGCAGGAATCTGCAGATCGTTATCGCGTATTAGACGCAACGTTCTCAGCGAAATCATTATCTGAACTTATTGTGCAAGACGTACATAACTTAATTGAAGAAATTGAAACTAAATAAAGTAGCGAACTTTATAAAGTGAAGAAGTAAAGAAGCTATGCAGGGGGTGAAGCGATGAGTGTGTGGGATAGCGTTATTGGGCAAGAACAGGTAGTTTCTAGACTGCGAAAAATTGCTTGTGCGGATGCTAGCAAAATAGCGCAATCTTGGCTGATTTGCGGAGCTGCTGGCTTCGGTAGTGCGCAAGTTGCGCGCGCTTTCGCTGCAGCTCTCGAAAGTCCTGATCATGGAGAAGGCAGTGATGGAATTAGCGGCGAAGGTGAGCTTAGTAAAACTGCCAAAGAAGTTTTAGCAGGATCGCATCCTGATGTGCATACGCTTGCAACAAAAGGCGTAACTCTTAGTATTGACGATGTACGTGAGGCAATTGGGATTTCTGAGCAGATGCCTAGCACTGCTCCTTGGCGAATCATAATTATTGAAGATGTTGACAGAATGTTGGAACGTAGCACGAACGTTCTTCTTAAAGAGATTGAAGAGCCAAGCGAGCATACGATTTGGCTTTTATGCGCTTCAAGTGTTATGGATGTGCTTCCAACAATTCGTTCGCGTACGCAACTTGTGCAATTAGCTACTCCAAATGAGCAGTCTATAGCAGAATATCTTACTAAAAAAACGGATGCGGATAATAAGCTAGCAAATCGTGCAGCCAGGCTTTCTCAAGGAAATATAGCAACTGCTTTTATTTACGCAAGCGATGAGCGTGCTTTAAGTAGGCGAGATGAGCTTGTTGCAGGATTGCTTCGTATGCATGATGCTGCCGACGCAATTATGCTTGCTGCAATGCTTATTGACGATGCAAAAGCACAAGCAGAAGATGAGGTTCAGCGAAATGTTGAGGATCAACAAAAAGAATTTCGCAGGATTAACGGATTAGGCGATGAGGATCGTATTCCGCCCAAATTGCGCGCACTCTACAATGCAATTGGAAAAAAGGATGACGTAAAACGTAAAGTAACTCGTGTAAGCCGTGACGTGTTATGCCGTTCTCTTGATGCAATCGATAGCGTGTATAGAGATGTTTTAGTTGTTATTAACGACGCGCAAAAGTCTTCGCCAATTATAAATCAGGAATACAAGTCTAGAATTATCCAGTTGGCACAAAGCATGACAGCAAGTAGTGCCTTGGGTTGTGTCGACAGCATTGCTACTGCTCGTCGTCGGCTTTCGAGAAATGGTAACGCAACTCTTGTTTTTGAAGCACTATTTTGCTCACTTTTGCAAAGTCAATAAAATACAAAAGTATCATATCCTCCACGGAAGTGACATATCGCTTGTGCCTATTCTTGGTGAATTTGTTGATTCGCGTCGCATGATTTCCGGTCTAAACTCCATATGTGCAGGTAACCAATGTTGCTCTGATTTGTTGACAGCGGTTAGGCGGATTGCTTCGCGTGCAATTTGCTGGTACGGAGGACGGATTGAAGAAAGCTTTGGTTCAGATATTTCTGCCTGTCTGCTATCTCCGTAACCTATTACGAGAACATCCTGCGGAACTTGCAAAGAAAGCTCATCTAAAGCTAGAAGTGCTCCAAGTGCGACAGCGTCATTTGCGCAAATAACAGCGTCTGGTTTGCGAGATTGCTTAGCAGTAGAATCAGAAAAAAGCCGCATTGTATCCTTGAATCCACGTTGATAAGTAAGTTCTCCAAAAGTTGTCCAATCTGGCTCAGAAAGTAAACTTAATCGGCTTGCAGCAGTCTGAAAATTGGCAAATAGGTTTGCGCTTTGTGTGGAGTCAACATTTCCACTTAAATAAGCAATATTATGGGCATCGTGATGCGAAAGATGTATTAAAGCAGCTTCCATCATTGATTCTTGATCCATGCCAACCCAATTGACGTGGAATGAAGTAGCAGTGCCACCAATTTGCACAATGGGAAGATTGTCAACGTAGTTTTCAAGTGTTTTTGTTAAATCACTATTGTTAGATGGCATGACAATAAGACTGTCAACATTATGACCGATAAGCTCTTCTATGCGTTCTTCTTGAGCTTCTGCGTCTTTTCCAGTTCCAACAAGAAGTATTTTATCTATTTCATGAGCTGCTTCATCCAATGCAGAAAGCATATTTACACTGAATGAATCATCTACGTTGCTTGTGCCTATTACTACGCCGATTGTATTAGTTGTGTCACTTCTTAATGCGCTTGCTGCATAATTTACTGAATAATTAAGCTGCTCTGCGGCTTTCCTTACGCGTTTTGCGATATCGTCATCTTTGGCTCGTCTACCAGAAAGTACACGAGATACTGTTGCAATTGAAACTTTTGCAAGAGCTGCTACATGAGTTATGGAGGCGTTTTGATTAGTTTGATTTGTCATATTTGCCCCCGAATAAGTGCGGTGCTGTAATTATTGGTAAACAGCACCGCAAATTGAATATTATTTATTTGTCAGTTTATGTACACTTATTTATTTATATTATTCGCCTTTCGTGACTACATCGACAAGATTGTTAGCTACATTTTCAGCGTCTTCACCATCAACGGTAATTGTGATTGAATCTCCTTTAGTAATACCCAATCCCATAATTGAAAGAATGCTATTCGCACTTACAGGGGTACCTTCGCCTTTCGCAATCGTTACAATGCAATTTGAGGACATCGCGGCTTGAGAAAATTCTGACGCTGGGCGAGCATGTATTCCAACTGGGTCTTCAATAGTAACAGTACGAGTTGCAATTGCCATTTTTTCTCCTTTGAATAATAATTAACAAATTCTGCTTTTATTTTTATTTTTCATATAAAAGCAAACCATATTTTTTTTTTCTTAAGGTTTTTTGTTTGCTATTTTCAACATTAAGTGTAGCATAATTAATTGAAAAATACAGAAAACGTTTTCACTTGTTGTAACAACGTTTTTAATGGTGTATAGTTTCATTAGTAAGAAACGTTTACCTACAAGAAATGCTTATGCGGCGTTGCGGCCGTAATAAAGTTTCTAAACCTAAAGGAGGGTTTTAAGTATGGTAATCACTGGTGTTGGCATTGGGCTCTCGATGGCATATGGTGAAGTATTGTGTATGGCACCTGCTTTGCATGAGCCAGAGGATTCTCCTCGTGCTGTTAGTGTGTTGGCTGAGGATGCAAAAAAGGCTGTTAAAAATGCTTTAAATGAAGTAAATAAAGACCTAAGCCATCGTGCAAGTGAGGCTCTTGAAGCAAAGGATGAGGGGACTCGAAAAGCAGCACCAATTATGCAAGCTCTTGCACAGATGGCCATCGATCCAGCGTTAATAAGTGCAATTGAATCTGGTATTGATAAGGGGAAAACAGCTGAACGTGCCACTTGGGAAGGGTTCGCACAATTTGAAGACATGTTGCGTAATCTTGGTGGTTACATGGCTGAGCGTGCAGGAGATTTGCATGATGTTGGCCAGCGTGTTATTGCATCTTTGATTGGTGTTGAAGCTCCTGGTGTGCCGGAAAGTGATTCGCCTTTTGTGCTGGTTGCTAGGGATCTTTCACCTGCTGATACAGCTTCACTTGATTTAAGCAAGGTTCAGGCAATTGTCACTCTTGATGGTGGTCCTACAAGTCACACTGCTATTCTTGCTCGTGCTCGTGGGATTGTTGCTGTTGTTGGAGCGCACGATGCCTCTCAGCTGAAGAATCATCAAATTGTTGTAGTAGATGCCGTTAATGGTCATGTTATAAGCAGTCCTAGTGAAGAAGAAATCGCGCATGTTAAAGAGTCTCGTGAGCGTTTAAGCCGTGCTCGTGAATTGCGTGGATTGCCTGGAAGTACAAACGATGGTCATTTGATTCCTCTTTTAGCCAATGTAGGAAAGCCCTCAGATGCTGCAACTGCTCATGAGTATGGAGCAGAAGGAGTAGGTCTATTCCGAACGGAATTTCTGTTTATTGGTAACGAGCAACCGCCTAGTATAGAAGAACAAACAGAATCTTATACAGAGTTACTATCTCAGTTTGAAGGCAAGAAAGTTGTTATTCGATTGCTTGATGCTGGAGCAGATAAACCGTTACCATTCTTGACTCCTGAAGATGAACCAAATCCTGCTCTCGGACTTCGAGGTTTGCGTACTCTAAGACAGCATATGGATGTTCTAGATGGTCAGCTGGAGGCATTATCTCGTGCTGATGCTGTGACGAATGCTGACTTATGGGTGATGGCTCCAATGGTTTCAGACGAACATGAAGCAGCATATTTTGTAAAACTTGGTAAATCTAAAGGTCTTAAAAAGGTTGGCATTATGGCAGAGGTGCCTTCTATCGCTCTTGTTGCCGAGGAGGTTGCTCAAGTCGCTGATTTTGTATCTATCGGAACGAATGATTTGACGCAATACACTCTTGCAGCAGATAGAACCCTTGGGTCTGTTTCTAATTATCAAACTGCTTGGCACCCTGCAGTGTTGCGTGCGATCAAAATGATTGCAGACGCTGGTAACGCACATGGTATGCCAGTCGGAGTGTGTGGAGAAGCTGCAGCAGATCCAGACTTAGCGGTTGTTCTCACAGGTCTCGGTGTTAACTCGCTTTCTATGACGCCAGTTGCCTTGGACGATGTTCGAGCAGAACTTGCTCAAACTACATTTGATGAAGCTAAAGCTAAAGCTCATGAGGCTTTAGCTGGAAAGTTCTACCACTCAATCATGCAAGAATAAGCCAAGGGAGTAATTCAAAATATGATTGTTACGAAAAACATTAAAAATTCGATTACCAATCAGAAATAATCAAGAATAATTAACATGCTTAGAAAAGAGAAAATATGAGTGCTGATATTGATGAGCTTCTCCCGGATTCTGCAGTAAACCTTGATATTGCAGCGAAAGATTGGCGTGATGCTATTTGTCTTGCGGGCAATGCTTTGAAGGAGTCTGGCTTTACTACTGATGAATATACGGATCAGATGATTGAGACAGTTGAAAAAATGGGTCCGTATATTGTTATTGCCCCAGGCTTGGCTTTGGCGCATTCGCGCCCGTCGGAAGCAGTGTTAAAAAGTGGTTTGAGCTGGATTCGTTTAAGTACGCCTGTTAAATTTGGTAACACTGCCAACGATCCGGTCTCTTTAGTAATTGGTCTTGCAGGTCACGATGAAAATGAGCATATTGGCGTTATGTCCGCGGTTGCTGCAGCTTTGTCTAATCCTGTGAAGACTAGAGAACTTGCGCAAGCAAAAAACGCTAAAGAAATTCGCGCAATTCTTAAAAGTTAAATACTAAAGAATTAGTTAATTTTGCAAAATTAAAAAAATACAACTCAACGAAAGAGGTTATCTATGAATATTCTATGTGTATGCGGAAACGGCATTGGCACGTCTGTACTTTTAAAAATCAATGTTGAGGCTGCGGCAGCAGACTTAGGTCTTGATGTTACAGTTACTACTTCCGATGCTGGAAGTGCAAAAGGTACTGCCAATATGAATGATCTTGTGCTCACTTCTCCTCAGCTTGCTCCAGAGCTTGAGGGCACTACCACTCCTGTAGAAACAATTGAAAATTTCATGGATGTTGAAGAGGTAAAGGGTGTGCTTGAGCGTTACGCATAAATTATGTGTAACAAATAAACGTTTGATTATGCTGATTACGTGCTTACTGCTTTGGCATAGTCGTACTGTTATTTCATGCGCTATTCGCTTTTCTAAATAAAAAGAAGGAAATAAGATGAACATTGTAGTTCAGGTTTTAAATTTCATAAGTCAGCAGATTTTGAATGTGCCGGCTTATTTGATTGGTATTATTGCGGCAATCGGTCTTATCGCACTCAAGCGTAGTGCAGGACAAGTGATTGCAGGCGGCTTAAAAGCTGCTATGGGTTATCTCATTTTGGGTGCAGGTGCTGGCGTTGTTGTTGGCGCACTTGCTCCATTTGGTGACTTGGTTTTGAAGTCTACTGGTGCTCATGGTGTTGTACCTACAAATGAGGTTATTACTGCTCAGGCTGCAGGTCAGTACGGTGCTACTTCTGCATACATTATTGTGCTCAGCTTCGTTCTTATGCTTCTTGCTGCACGCTTTACTCCTTTGAAGTACATATTCTTGACTGGTCACCACATGGTGTTTATGTCTATGCTTTTGGCTCTAGTTCTTTCCGTTGGTTTTGGTGCAGGCAACCAGTTGCTTATTGTTATTGTCGGCTCTGTCATTATGGCAACGGTTATGGTTGTTCTGCCAGCTTTTGCGCAGCCTTTTATGAACCGTATTACTGGTAGCGATAAGCTCTCGATCGGTCACTTTAACTCTTTAAGCTACATTGTTTCTGGTGCTGTTGGTGCTGCTGTTGGTAAGAAGTCTAAGTCTACTGAAGATATCAACTTCCCTAAGGGTTTGAGCTTCTTGCGTGATTCAATGGTCTCCACGACTTTGTTGATGGTTGTGCTGTATTTGGTATTCGCAGTGTGGGCTTCAGTTGTGTTGCCAGTAAAGGAACTCTTCAAGATTTTCGCGTCTCACCCTACGGATTATAGTGCCTTCTACATGGCGGCTTTTGCTCAGGCTCTGCAATTTGGAATTGGTGTTAGTGTCATCCTTTATGGTGTTCGTATTATTTTAGGTGAATTGGTTCCTGCATTCCAGGGTATTGCTAACAAGGTCGTTCCAGGCGCTCGTCCAGCATTGGATATTCCAATCGTATTCCCATACGGTGCTAATGCTTCTCTTATTGGCTTCTTGTCTTCCTTCGTTGGAGGTCTTGTAGCTCTCGGACTTATTGCAATTTGGATGGGTCCAGCTTGGGGATTGGCATTGATTCTCCCAGGAATGGTGCCTCACTTCTTCGATGGTGGTGGTGCAGGCGTGTTTGGTAATGCAACCGGTGGTCGTCGTGGTGCTATTCTCGGTGGTTTTATTAACGGTTTAATTATTACATTCCTTCCAGCAGTATTGCTTACTGTTATGGGTTCCTTCGGCTTGGCAAACTCCACCTTCGGCGATGCTGACTTTGGTTGGATTGGTACTGTTGTGGGTAACTTCGCTCACCTCGGTGCCGGCGTTGGCGCTATAAGCTTGATTATTGTTGCTGTTATTCTGTTTGCCTTGGCTTGGGTATGGCAGGTTAAGGTTGTTAACACTGGCTGGCTTCCTGCAGTAAAGCATGCTGAGTTCATTGAAGAAATTAAGAAGCAAGAGCGTGCTGCTAAGAAAGCAGCTATGGCAGCTAAGGCTGCTGAAACTCATGAGGAGGCTGTTACAAAATAAATAGAGTACGGTAAAAAAATTACATTTTAGTTAATGCGCCCAGTTTAGATTTTTCTGGGCGCACGTTTTATATTGACCGTCAAATTATGCAGTTAGCGTTGTTTCTGTAGTGTTTTTTGCTTGAGCGCCACGATCCGCTTGAATAATTAGATTGCACAAACGTTGCGTTTATTTGTTACTCGCGCAGTTGATTAGTGTTGTGTAATGGTAGATACTTAAATTATGAATATTTCTACAGATTTCACTACCATTCCGGATGATTATTCTAAAGCTGCGCCGGAGCAGAATAAGATCAGTGGAGTGCCGGTAGTTTCTTTCCCGTTTTACGTTGATAATATGCCATCTTTCGTGCATTATTTGCATTGGCGTTTTGTTGACGACGACGCAATCCCAGTATGCGGTTTTGAGTGGATTCACTGGACTGCTGCAAACGTGCCTGTTGAAGCGTTAATGTTTGATTTTAACGATTCTCACGCTTTGCAAATACCGGAAGATTTTTCTCGCACAATGACTTCTATGATTCCGGAAGCTCTTCAAGGACGCAACTCGCAAGCAAGCAGATTTATTGGTTGCAATGATCCAGCAATTACTATGCGTTACAACGGCCCTCAGCCTCCTGATAAAGATCACGAATATATGTTTGAAGTTTTTGGCACAGAAAAGCCTTTGCCAAACCTTAAGCCGGGATTCTATATGAATGAATTGTTGCGCGAAGTGAGAAACGTAACTTCAGGTGTAGACGCTGGTGGCATGTTCCTTACTGGTAAAGCCTAAACGCAAGCGCTAGAGCAACCAATTATGGGAGCAGTTAACGCCTAAGCGTTAGAATCAAACAGTAATAAATATAAAAATAAAATATAAAATCTAAAAACAGGGGATGCAAATATGGCATGCACAACAATTCTTGTTGGTCGAAAAGCAAGTTACGACGGATCCACACTTATTGCGCGCAATGAAGACTCAGCAAATGGCGAGTTTAATCCAAAGCGTTTAGTGGTAGTAAAGCCTGAAGATCAGCCTCGCGTTTATAAGTCTGTTCTTAGCCACGTAACAGTTGAGTTGCCGGATAATCCAATGCAATACACAAGCGTGCCAAATGCAGACTTGCGCGAAGGAATTTGGGGAGAAGCTGGCGTTAACGAAGCAAACGTGGCAATGAGCGCAACTGAAACGCTCACATCCAACGAGCGCGTGTTAGGCGCAGACCCAATGGTTGAGCTTCAAAAAGAACAAGGCAAAGTTGGGGATGCTGACTATAAGCCGGAAGTGCCGGGTGGAATTGGTGAAGAAGACTTCTTAACGCTTGTTTTGCCTTATATTCGTAGCGCTCGCGAAGGCGTTGAGCGTTTGGGTGCATTGCTTGAAAAGTACGGCACTTACGAGATGAACGGCGTTGCGTTTTCGGATGTGAACGAGATTTGGTGGTTCGAAACTGTTGGCGGTCATCATTGGATTGCTAAGCGCGTGCCAGATGAAGCTTATGTTGTTATGCCAAACCAGCTTGGAATTGACGAGTTTGATTTGGACGATGCTTTTGATGCTCAAGAAGAGCATATGTGCTCTGCTGATTTGCTTGAGTTTATTGAAGAAAATCACTTGGATTTGTCTGTGGAAAACGCTTCTCCTTTCAATCCGCGCGATGCATTCGGCTCTCATTCGGATTCTGATCATGTTTACAACACTCCTCGCGCATGGTTTATGGAGCGCTTCTTGAATCCTTATGACGAAGTGTGGGATGGTAAAGATGCTGACCATCGTCCGGACAGCAACGATATTCCTTGGGCTCGCCAGCCTGAGCGTAAGGTAACAATTGAAGACGTTAAGTACGTTTTGAGCTCTCACTATCAGGGCACTGAGTATGATCCTTACGGCAAGCTTGGAGATGAGCATACTCGTCACATGTTGCGTCCAATCGGAATTAACCGTCAAAGCGAGCTTGCTGTAATGCAAATCCGCCCTTACATGCCGGAAGCAATGCGTGCAATTCAGTGGATTACTTACGGTTCTAATCCTTTCAATTCTTTGATCCCGTTCTATCCAAACGTAAATCGCACTCCAAAGTATTTGGAAGATACGACTACTCGCGTAACAAGCGAAAACTTCTATTGGGAGAATCGTATTATTGCAGCTCTTGCTGATGCCGCATTTAACGACACTGCAAACGCGATTGAGCGCTACCAGGAAGCTGTCGGTTCCCTTGGCCATGCAATGGTCAAGTCTACGGATGCTGCCGTGGCAGATATTCTTGGCGTTGATTTGGCTGATTACGAGCCAGAGCGTGAAGGTGATGAAGGCGAAGATTACGATGATTTAGTTCGCGATCCTGAAGCTATTATTGCAGAGCTTCGTAACGACAAAGTGCGCGAGGCTTTGGCAGAAGCGAATGACGATATGGCAGCAAAGTTGAAGAAAGAAACCGATTCTTTGCTTGACACAGTGCTGTACATCACTAGCATGCGTATGAAGAATGGTTTTAATCGTTCCGATCACTGAAATGCAATTAAATAAGTTTTCGTAAATTGATACAGAAAAACTTACGAAAATAATTTAATAACTCAAGTGCCTTCCTAAGAAATGAACTTTTTATTTCATGCGGAAGGCATTTTTGTTATCTTTTGTTATTTTGCTATAGACGTTGCTAATAGCGCGTATAGATATTGCGTGTGGTGCCTATGCTACGAGCAAACAATCGTATAGTATGAATCATGTAATTAACATTATCCGCATGCATAGTTGTGCCAATATGCCTATGAAAGAGGGGTACATGAGCATTCTTGATTCATACACTACAACATTCGGTTTGGTTAAAAAAATTGATGCCTTTGGCTATTTGGATTATTTAAAGCAACATCCAGAGGAGCCTAGGAAGTGCGGTAAAGTTCTGCTTGTTACTGCTGATACTCCTTTAAAAGCTTCTCGCGGAGAAGGTAAAACAACTACAACTATTGCGTTAGTTGATGCATTGCGTGAGCGCGGTGTGGACGCAGCTGCAGTTCTTCGTCAGCCGAGCATGGGCATTACAGCCGCTGGTTCTAAAGGTGGCGCGAGTGGTGGCGGTAAGTCTTCGCTTTCTCACCCTGAACTAATTGACTGGGGTCTGTGTGGTGAAATGGCTGCTATTGCTTGCGCGCAGAATTTGCTTGTGTCGTTTGCGGAAAAAGCAGTCGACGAGGGTGTTATTGATACTATTTTAGTTCCTCGAGTTAGTGAAGTTCCTTCGCGATCTTTGCGAAGCATTGCTGTTGATTTTGGCAAGGGTACTGTTCCTGAGCGCGTTGTTTTGACGCCAACTTGCGAGCTCATGCAAATCGTAGTGTTGTCGCGCAGTATGGACGAGATTTCTAATCGTGTTTCTTCAATGATTGCTGGCACAAAAGACGGTAAGCCTGTTAAGTTTGGCGAGTTTGTGGATTTGTGGCGAATTACAAATATTCTTGCCGACGCTGTAAAGCCTGCAAAAACTGAGACGATTAATGGTTCTCCAATCTACGTACATTGTGGTCCGTTTGCGAACGTTTCGCTTGGTATTCCAAGCCTTGTAAGCGTTGAAATGGCTTGCGCTGAGCATGATGTTGTGGTTGTGGAAGCAGGTTATGGCACGGATGCTGGTGCTCAAAAGTGGTTAGATATTGCTGCTCGCGAGTTTGGTGCAAAGTGGCCTGCCGCTGCAGTTGTAGTTACTCGCGCAACTACTTGGCGAGATGACGAAACTTTGGCTTGGCGTTACCCATTCCATGTTTCTCGTTTGGAATCTCTTAATATCCCTACGTTCCCGTTGATTAATTTGTGGGAAGGCGAGGATGATCAAGTGCCTGAATTGTTGGAACAAGCTAAGTCTTTAGGATTCAGAAAGCCGATTGTTGGCAATTTATTCCGCGATGGTGGAGATGGTTTGGCAGATCAGCTTGACGATTTTGTGTCTGCAATAACTGATGATGTTGAAACGAAAGTTCCAGAAAGTCGCAGAGGTCAAGCGCTTTTGGATCGCGTTAACTTGCTGTGTGCAGAAGCTTACGGTGTTCCAACTGAACGTGTGATTGAAAAAGCTGGTTTTGAAGATTCGTTATCCGCAGCTGAGGATTTGTGCGCGAATGCTGGCGTTGATTTTAACAGTCTTGCGCTAGTTGCTGTTAAATCTCCTGCAACTATGACTGACGACGATCATAAGCCTGCTGAAGAGCGCACTGTGACATTGAAGAAAGTGGAAGTTCACGCTGGAGCTGGAGTTGTGCAAGTAAATCTCACATCTTCACTAACTACTCCAATGCCAAAAATCGTGTGATTGCTTTAATTGCGAGACAAATGTAACGTTTTTAGGCTGATTTTCGTTACATTTGCTTCATTTATGAGGCAAATGTAACGAATCTAAAACAAAGCACTAAGGCAGGTTGATTAGCACGCAAAAGTGCGATGCAACCAATCGCAAGCAAGCTTAACCCACTGCTGAACTTCTGGCTGCACAAATTCAGTAAGCACATTTCCGTTTTCGTCGCGTTTTGCTGTTTCTTTAACTGCCAAAGCTAAGCCGTGCGGTCCTTTAGGGAACAGGTACGCTTCAACACTTACTCCAGCTTCAACGCAAGCGTTCACAAACATTATTGAATTTTCTACTGGAACTGTTTGATCAGTAATGGTTTGCCATACAAATACAGGTGGAGTTTTGCGGTCCACGTGATTTTCAAGCGAAAGTTTATTGACAAGTTCAGTTCGCTCTTCGTCGCTAACTTCTCCAAATAGACGATCGAACGTTGGCTTATGCGCATATTTTCCAGCAGAAATAACAGGATATGCGAGCATAAGAGCATTTGGACGCACGTCATCAGCAACATACCCGTTTGCTTCCTCAACTTCGTCGCTAACGCTAGTTGCAAGATTTGCAGCCACATGCCCTCCAGCGGAGAATCCAATAATTGCAACTTTTTGCGCATCTACGTGCCATTCTTTTGCGTTTTTGCGGATTAAGCTCATCGCTTCTGCGGCTTCTAAAAGCTGAGTTGGGTATGTGCTTGGAGTAAGCGAGTATCGCAACACAAAAGTGTGGAATCCTTCTGCAGCAAACTTCATAGCAACAGGTTCTGCTTCACGATTCGAGACGCGCAAGAAACCTCCGCCTGGCAAAATTAGAATTGCAGGACGGTTTTGCAAGCCTTCGCTATCTAAATTATCGTCTAAAATATATCCAATAAGCTGCGCATCGCTTCCATCTGTACTTTTTATTTTCTGATTTATAATCTTCATAGTGTCTCTTTTCGTTTCGCTTATATTGCAATTACACTAAGCATAATTCTAATCAAATACCTCGCTTTGTAAGTGCGTTCTTTTATAAATTCGTGTAGAGTTTTAAGAAGTTTTATAAGGAGATTCAAGATGTGTAACGAAGAAGATAGTTTAGGTAAGGTTGTTTTAGCTGCTACGCCTATTGGGAATATGTCAGACGCTTCTGCACGATTAATTAATCTTCTTGAAACTGCTGATATTGTTGCTGCTGAAGACACGCGTAGGCTTTATGATTTAGCGAATCGCCTTGGCGTACATGTTTCTGGTAGCGTAATCGCATATCACGATCATAATGAGCGCAACAAGGCAGATGGTTTGCTAGACAAAGTTGAGCAAGGTAGCACTGTTCTTGTTGTTTCAGACGCAGGTATGCCTACAATTAACGATCCAGGTCTTGCTGTTGTTCGACGTGCAATAGAGCGCGATTTGCCTGTTACTTGCGCGCCTGGTCCTAGTGCAGTTTTAGATGCGCTTGCTCTTTCTGGATTGCCAACTGATCGCTTCTGTTATGAAGGCTTTTTGCCTCGTAAATCTGGTGAGCGTCAACAACATTTGCGCTCGCTTAAAGCCGAGCGACGAACAATAGTATTTTATGAGGCTCCACATCGTATTGCAGAAGCAATGGAAGACATATTGGCAGTACTTGGCTCTAATCGTCCAATGGCGTTATGTCGTGAACTTACAAAAGATTTTGAGGAAATTCGTCGTGGAACTGTGCAAAGTATTCACGATGGTGTTTTAGCGGATCCTCCTCGAGGTGAAATAGTTTTAGTTATCGGTGGTGCAAGTGACGAAGAAGTGCAGTCTGAAAGCACAGATTTAAGCATTGATGCTCTTGCAAAGCTTTCACTTGAATGTGCAGAATCTGAAGGCTTGCGCATAAAAGAAGCCATTACGAAAGTAGTAAAAGAGCATCCGTTTGCTGATGGATCTTTTGCTAATCGTAAGCAAGTTTACGCGTCTTGTCTTGAGCATAAACCTGATCAAAAGTAAGATTTCTGCTCTTTGCTACCATTTTTTTGCTTTCTATTCATTGCTGTCATACGCAGAAAATAGCACTTCAAAACTGTAACGAACGTCAGGCCCACCTTGTTGAGAAATATATTCTAAAATTTGCGCGTCTGCTGAAGGGTTTGCAATAATCCATTTTCGAAGTTCAGGTATTTTTTGCGCGATATACCATAGCACTTCCGTTTTTGTTGCAGGGTCGATAGCAACAGATGGCGTGAGTATTATAGGTGGTTTTGGAGGGCTGTTTGTTCTAGTTGCATAAGAGTTCTTCATTTCCATGGTTTGTTTGCTTCTTTCGCAATGTTTCGTATCCAATTTCTTGCATGTATTGAGCCTGGGAAATATGGGTTTCTGTCAATAGTGCGTTTGCATTTTCGCAAGTCAATGCTGTATTTAGATATCAATAAGTGAGCAATATCTTTTCTATAAGGTTCGTACTCTTCGTTTTCGCTTGGAGTGTACGCTAAATCGCAAATTGTTCGTTCTGGCGTTGTTATTCTAATTTTTCCAAGTATCACGTATTCTTCATTGTTTAAGTGTCTTCGAAATGCGCGTATTGCATGGCCGTGCGGCTTTTTTCTTCTATGCCCGTAATCAATAACATCTATATTTTCAGGAAAATTGCCTCCTATCCAAACCCATGCTGCAGTAAATAAGCAGGCTATGCTTTCTGTAGGCATAAGATTGCTTACAATATTGCTTCTTCCTTGAGTGGAAGTAGCTGTTTTATTTGAATATCCTGCATTTAAATCAAGCCTATTGAATACGCCAATTTGAGAAAGTTTTTTCATGCACATTGGGCCCGGTAAATGGTTGTCGTCAAGTAATTCCGGGAATTGCGTTTGTGCTTCTTCGCAAATATCCAATAAATCGCGTATGTTTTGTTGTTTTTTCAATTTTCCTCAATCCTTTCTTTCTGCGTATTTATTTTTTAGCGCGACTATTTACAATGCGTATCGCGCATATTGTTGTTTTTCTAATGCATGTTTTTCTAACGCATATTTTCTAGCGAATGCTTTGTAATGCATGCTTTGTAGCGGATAAGTTTCGTAGTGCATAAGTTGAGGTTATGTTCATATTTGCTTCAATTCCAGGCTGCTTTTATAACTTGTGGATATGTGGATGAACTCGTATGAGGCTTGTTATTCAGCGTGTTTTTCTTGTATATTTGGGATTCGTTTTGCAATGTTCTTATCTACTGTCCGCGTTGAACAAGATAATAATTGTCTATGAGTCATATTTTGGTGAATGTTGCTTGGCCGTATGCTAACGGCCCTCGTCATATTGGTCACGTCGCAGGCTTCGGGGTTCCGTCAGACGTGTATGCGCGTTACGAGCGCATGAAAGGCAATGACGTATTAATGGTGTCTGGCACGGATGAGCACGGCACACCTATTTTGGTTGAAGCAGATAAGGAAGGCGTTTCTGCGCAAGAGCTTGCTAATCGTTATAATCGCGTGATTACTAAGGATTTGTGCGATTTAGGTTTGAGCTACGATTTATTCACGCGTACTACCACTGCAAATCATGAGCATGTTGTGCAAGAAATGTTCCGTCAATGCTTAAAGAACGGCTATATTTACAAGGGCACTCAGAAGGTTGCTATTTCTCCTTCAACTGGTCGTACTTTGCCAGATCGCTATATTGAAGGCACATGCCCATTGTGTGGCGCAGATGGTGCTCGTGGTGATCAATGTGATGCTTGTGGAAACGAGCTTGATCCGGATGAGCTTATTAATCCAGTTTCTAAAATTAATGGCGAAACTCCGCGCTTTGAAGAAACTGAGCATTATTTCCTAGACCTGCCTGCTTTGGCTGAGGCGAATGTTAACTGGCTTCATTCTCGCGAAGGTTGGCGCACGAATGTTATTAATTTCTCGCTTGGATTATTTAATGAAGTAAAGCCGCGAGCTATTACGCGCGATATTGATTGGGGTATTCCTGTTCCTGTTGAAGGATGGATTGATAATCCAAATAAGCGTTTATATGTTTGGTTTGATGCTGTTATTGGATACTTGTCTGCATCTATTGAATGGGCTCGTCGTCAAGGTAAGCCGGATGCATGGCGTGATTGGTGGTGTGATCCTAAGGCTCCTGGCTACTACTTTATGGGCAAAGATAACATCACTTTCCATTCTCAGATTTGGCCTTCAGAAATGCTTGCTTACAATGGTGCCGGTTCTAAAGGTGGCGAAGCTGGCGTTTATGGCCCGTTGAATATGCCTGAACAGGTTGTTGCTTCTGAGTTCATGACTATGGAAGGCAAGAAGTTCAGTTCTTCACGCGGAATTGTGATTTATGTGAAGGATATTTTGGCGCGTTACCCTGTGGATGCTGTGCGTTACTACATTTCTATTGCGGGTCCAGAAAATTCTGATGCAGATTTTACTTGGGCTGAGTTTGTGCGTCACAATAACGAAGAGCTTGCTGCAAGTTGGGGTAATCTTGTCAACCGTGTTGCAAATCTTATTAATAAGAACTTTGGCGCAATTCCTCCTCTTGATGAAGATTCTATGACTTCAATGGATCGCGCTCTTCTCGATCAAACTTCTGATGCTTTTGCTTTGGTTGGTAGTTTGATTGAGCGCCATCGTCAGAAGAATGCTCTTGCTGAAGCAATGCGAGTAGTTGCGGATATTAATAAATATATTTCCGCAACTGAGCCGTGGAAGATTAAGGACGATGAGGCGCGCCTTGGTACTGTGTTGCATGTTGCAGCTCAAGCTGTTTCGGATGCCAATCATCTTCTTGCGCCGTTCTTGCCTCATGCAGCTCAAAAAGTTTGGGAAGCGCTTGGTGGAACTGGCGTATTCTCGCCTCTGCCTCATATTGAAGAAGTTGAAGATTTGGATAACCCAGACTTTAAGTATCCGATTATTACGGGCGATTATCGCTTGGGAGAAACTGTTCATCCTTGGGAGAGTGAGGAGTTGGTAGCAGGTACTCCTGTGCCTAAGCCAAGTCCTATTTTTGCCAAGATTCCAAAAGAAGCAGTTGAGGAGGAGCTTGAGCGTTTCGCATCTGCTTTATCTGAGCGTCAGCGTGTCGAGGCAGAAAGACTCGCTGCTGCAAAAAAATCTTTGGAAAATAATGGGGAATAGGTTGAAATTTTCAATAAATAAATTGTAAAATTAGAAAACCTAGCGAACGTTTCTCTAAAAGAAAATATTTTAAGGAAATTTTAAGGAAAAAACTCTTTTCTTTGGACGAATGTTTAGCTATACTAACATATGTTAATGGTTCGCCATTAGCGAGGTTCGTTCGCGAACCCCATAATTGAAACCTTCTTCTCTCTTTCTCTCTGCCCCGGCGGGTTTCTCTTCTCGCCGGGCTTCTTTTTATCTTTTGACCTTTAACACATGTTTTTGTTTTTGCATGTAAAATTATTTATTGATTTATTTTTTTTTTATTTGTGTGAGCAAAGGGGAAAACAGCGCATGTATGTCAATTCAAATAAACGCAAAGACGCGAGTAACGTGCGCTGGGTATTGCAATACTGCAAGCCAGACATGTGGAGAGTAGGCGTATCGCTTGTACTTTTTACAATTAACGACACAATGGCAATGACAATGCCGTTGCTTTCGGGCTTTATTGTAGACAAAATCATTATTGGCAAACAGCATAATCTACTTATAAGCGTATGCATTTTAATGGTCGCAATGATGATTATTCGCGTTGGCTCAAGATATATTTACCAGCTTCAAATGGAAAGATTCGGCCAAAACGCCGTGTACCGCCTTGTAAGCGACGAGTATGAGAAGCTTCATTCTCTCGATTTTACGTACTTTAATCACACGCGCACAGGCGATATTATGAGCCGAATGACGTCGGATACAGATGCGATTCGCCATATTTTAAGTTGGGTTTCATATATGGCGTTAGATTGCGTAGTAATGTTCGTGCTTGCGCTAGTTATAATGTTTTCAATTCAGTGGAAGCTCGCTTTAGCACTTATGGCAATTACGCCATTTTTGTTCCTGCTTGCAAAAATTATGGGCAAAAAAGCTAGACCGAAGTTCCTTGCAATTCGCGAATCCTTCGCGCGCATGAATTCAATGGTTGAAGAAAATATCGAGGGTAATCGCGTAGTAAAAGCTTTTGTGCGCGAAGATTACGAAACTAAAAAATTCGACGAGTGTAACGAAGACTATTTTAATCGCAATATTACGCTTGCAAAAAACACCCAAAAATACATGCCGTGGCTTGATGGCATGGGTTTTATGCTCGAGCTTATAACAGTTGGTTTCGGCGGATGGCTTGTTTTAAACGGCAGCATGACATTAGGCACATTCGTTACTTTTAACAGCTTCCTTTGGATGCTTCACATGCCTGTACGAATGGCGGGATGGCTTATTAACGACTGGCAGCGTTTTAACGCAGGATGCGTGAATATTCGCAAGCTTCTTACGCAAGAATCGCATATTAAACATCCAAAAGAAGCTGACGAAACAGTTAAAATCAAAGGCAAAATTACTTTTGAGCATGTTGATTTTTCATTCCCAGATGATCAAGACTCTCTAATTTTAAAAGATATTGATTTAAACGTTCCTGCTGGGAGCAAACTGGGTATTCTTGGTGAAACTGGTTCCGGCAAATCAACTCTCGTAAGTCTTATAGCAAGATTCTACGATCCTACGCGCGGTCGTGTTTTAATTGATGGAAAAGACGTGCGCGAATGGCCGCTAGAAACTGTTCGTAACCAAGTTAGCATAGTTGCGCAGGAAACATTCCTATTTTCGGACACTATTGCAGGAAATATTAGTTTTGGATTAACTCAAACTAAAGAAAATTGTAAGGAATTAGATAATACTATTCGCACGATGGCAACAATTGCTGCAGCGGACGATTTTATTATGAATATGCCAGAAGGCTATGAAACAGTAGTAGGTGAGCGTGGCGTAGGTCTTTCTGGTGGACAAAAGCAGCGTTTGAGCTTAGCTAGAGCATTGGCAAATAATCCTGCAATCTTGATTATGGACGATACAACTTCTGCTGTAGATATGGAAACGGAAGAGCATATTCAACAAGAGCTAAAGAAACTCGACGGCACGCGCACTGTAATCACTATTGCGCACAGAATTTCATCCGTTAAAGATGCAGACATGATTGTTGTGCTAGATCACGGCAAAATCGTTGAACGTGGCACGCACGCAGAACTTGTGGCAGCACACGGAAGATACTGGGAGATTTACAGGAAGCAGCTTGGATTGCAAAGCGGTAAATCTGCAGGATTCGAAACGAAGGGGGAGTAGAAATGGCGCAACGAAACACTTATCGCGAAGATGAAGAACAAGAAGAGCATGTGAACGTGCATGAGCTTATGCGCGTTAAAAAATACATGAAGCCGTACACTGCTAAACTTCTACTCGTAATTATGGTAGTTATAAGCGGAAGCATAATTATGACAGCAATGCCAATGATTACAAAAACGCTAATCGACGTTGTGTTGCCGCAGAAAAATGTAAATTATTTATATGCAATTATTGCAGTATTTGCAGTGCTCATTATATTGTATGAACTCGGTTTAGCGTATAGAACTTTAGCAATTACGCGCATCGGTCAGATGATAATCAAAGACATGCGCCGAGATATTTTTACGCACGTGCAATCATTATCTTTTGACTATTTTGATTCGCGTCCACACGGGAAAATCCTGATTCGCATTGTAAACTACATCAATACGCTTTCTGACACGCTTTCGTCTGGTTTAATTAACGTATTTTCCGACGTTTTTGTGCTTATTATTACATTGATAACAATGTTTGTTATAGATTGGCGAATGGCTTTGTGGAGCTTAGCGCTATTCCCAATATTTATAATTTGGACACGCACTTTACAAATTTTGCAAAGAAAAGCGTCTAAAAAGTTATCAAATAAACAAAGTAATTTAAATGCGTATTTGCACGAATCAATCGCAGGAGTAAAAACAACTCAAACTTTTGCGCGAGAAGCTACAGCATACGCTACTTTCCAAGAGCAACAAGCAGAAGTAAGAACTGCTTGGATGCGAAACGTTAGAGTGCAAATGTTACTTTGGCCTGGCGCTTCAATTATTGAGACTGCAGCAATAGCGCTTTTGTACTACGTTGGAGTGTCTAATTTAGGCGGAATGAACGTTAGTACGGGTACGCTTATAGCATTTGTTTGGTATTCGACTACTTTTTGGGATCCAGTAGTAAATATTGGAAACTTCTACACGCAACTTGTAACATGCTCAGTTTATTTGGAACGAATTTTTGAAACTTTAAGAATTAAGCCAAATATTGTAGATAAACCAGATGCTATTCAATTGCCTCAAATCGAAGGAAAAGTAGACGTAAACGACGTTGTTTTCCGTTACGAAGAAGATGGAAGGCCAATATTAAACTTGGTTGATTTGCATATTAATCCTGGCGCTACTGTAGCTCTTGTGGGACCTACTGGCGCAGGAAAAACAACTCTTGTAAGTCTTCTTTCTAGATTCTACGATGTTTCAGAAGGCTCAATTACTATAGACGGGTACGACGTACGTTCAGTAACGCTCGCATCTCTTAGAAAACAAATGGGCGTAATGTTGCAAGATAGCTTTATTTTCAGTGGAACCGTACGCGAGAACATCCGCTACGGAAAGCTCGATGCAACTGATGAAGAAATTGAGAATGCAGCGCGCGCAGTTCATGCTCACGAATTTATTGAAGAATTACCGAACGGATACGATACTGAAATTGAAGAGCGAGGAGCCACTCTTTCTGCAGGTCAGCGTCAGCTTATATCGTTTGCGCGAGTATTACTTGCAAATCCGCGAATTCTTATTCTAGACGAGGCAACAAGCAATATTGATACTCGTACAGAAGAAGCATTACAAGCAGGATTAGCTCAATTACTTAAAAATCGCACATCTTTTGTAATAGCGCATAGGCTTTCGACGATTGAGAATGCAGATTTGATTTGCGTAATCGATCATGGAGAAATTGTTGAAAAAGGCACTCATAACGAGCTTATGGATGCAAGAGGAGCATATTATCGTCTTGTAAAATCGCAATATGATGCAATTCGCAAAACAGTTTTATAAACACTTATAATTGCAATAAAAATTGACAGTTGAGTTTGTGAGTAGACTTAAAAATATGAGTAAACATCATCGCGAACATAATTGGGCGCCGGCTTTAGCATCGCAATCTGCAGTATGGGAAAATCTGCTACAAGAAGGAATAACAATTGCAGACGATCATACGCACATGCTTAGCGTTGTGGATTTTGCGCATAATCTAAATCAAGAATTAGCAGAAAAAGGTCGCGATGTAATAGCGGAACCTACTGCAGACGACTTAGTAGCTCAAGCAAAATCATCAGGCGTTTCGCACATGCTAGAAGTCGGATGTGAATATCCAGATTGGGAGCCGACGATTAAGTTTGCTCAAACGCATGAAAATTCAGTTCGCGCAGCAATAGCAATACATCCAAACGAAGCAGTATTACACGGTCACAAAGGAGCTAAAGGCCCTGACGGACTGCCGATAGTTTATAAGCCGTATCACGATATTCCATTTGACGAAGCTATGCAACATTTGCGTTCGCTAGTAATTGCGCATCCAAAAGAAGTAGTGGCAATAGGTGAAACCGGTTTAGACTACTTTCGTACGGGAGAGTCTGCGCGAGAAGCACAAATACAGGCTTTCCGCGACCACATTGCGCTCGCAAAAGAATTAAACTTGCCTTTGCAAATTCACGATCGTGACGCTCACGAAGACGTAGTAAAAGTCTTGCTAAAAGATGGTGCTCCTGAGCGAACAGTATTTCACAGCTATGCTGGTGGTGTGGATTTAGCAGAAATATTGAAAGAGCACGGCTGGTACGCAAGTTTTTCTGGAACTATAAGTTACAAAGGCAATGATGAATTACGCGAATCTGCGCGAATAATTGGCAAAGATCATATAACTGTTGAAACGGATGCTCCATATTTAACGCCAATGCCGTATCGTGGACGTCCAAACGCGCCTTATATGGTTCCTTATACGCTAGAAACGCTTTCTGAAGTTTTAA
This sequence comes from Gardnerella phocaeensis, assembly GCF_048545075.1. Taxonomy (NCBI): domain Bacteria; kingdom Bacillati; phylum Actinomycetota; class Actinomycetes; order Bifidobacteriales; family Bifidobacteriaceae; genus Gardnerella; species Gardnerella phocaeensis. The sequence goes on from NZ_JBKQXS010000005.1 coordinate 47,974, forward strand.
ATATATCGTTATTGCAAGCAGCGAAAGTTACACGCGAAAATACGCGAAAAATTTACGAATTTTAGGAATATAAGAATCCTTAATTTTCAAGGATTTTTTAATATTTTTTGCGCGATGCACTATTGTTGTATACAATATCCAAGTACGGAAATAAAACTGTGAGGTGTGAGGTTTATGCGACTTCTTGTTGGCATCAAGAAGAAGCCTCATATATGGAGGAACAATTAAGCATGACTAAGTCACGCACTGCTGTACCGTCAAACGATAGTACAAAGGATCCTCGCAACGGCGCGAAAGATTCCGAGAAAAGCACTAAATCCTTAAAAAGCACTAAGGACGCTATATTGCGAGCTGCCTCGTTTACTAAGGCTCCTCAGGTGTCAAAAAAAACGACAACGCGTGAAGAGCGCAAAGTAATAGCTCAACAGCAAGCGCAAGAGGTAAAAGAAGCAGAAAAGCTTGTTGCTAGTGCAGTACGAGGTCCGTTAGGTAGATGGTGGGCAAAATTGCAAACCAGTTCCGATCGTTTTACATTGGGAATGGCAATTGTTGCTCTTGGCGTTGTTTATGGCGATATTGGTACTTCTCCGCTTTATACTGCGCAAACATTTTTAGCAGGTCAAGGTGGCTTACAAAGCATAAATCGCGCAACTATATACGGCATGCTTTCGCTGTTATTCTGGTCAATCACATTAATTACAACCGTAAAATACGTATTTGTTGCAATGAGAACAGACAACAAAGGCGAGGGCGGCATTTTTGCTTTATATTCGCTTCTGCGTAAAAAAGGTGCGTGGCTTGCAATACCGGCAATGATTGGTGGAGCCGCATTTTTGGCAGATTCTGTGCTGACTCCTGCAGTTTCCATCTCTTCAGCAGTTGAAGGTTTGCGTACTATTGCAGTGTTTAAGCCAATATTCTTAGAAAATGAGAATTTGTCGATGATGATTACGATTGTTATAATCGTCATACTTTTCTCTGTACAGCAGCGCGGAACCGAGCGAATTGGCAAAGTATTTGGCATTGTTGTGATGCTTTGGTTCGCTTTTCTTGCGCTTGTTGGCGTTATGAATATTGACCAAGATTGGGCTATTTTTGAAGCACTTAACCCAATTTATGGCGTGAAATTCCTGTTTAGCACGCACAATGTGCAGGGATTAGCTGTTATGGGCGTGATCTTCCTTTCTACTACTGGTGCTGAAGCGTTATATTCCGATATGGGGCATGTTGGTAGAGGTAATGTTTACGCAACCTGGCCATTTATTAAAGTTGCTTTGCTGCTGAATTACTTTGGGCAAGGCGCTTGGATGTTGAAAAATCAAAACGATAAAGCGTTATGGTCAATAGAAGGCTTGAACCCATTCTTCCAAATGCTTGAACCGAATGTACGATATGTTGCCGTTATTCTTTCGGTTACTGCAGGCATTATTGCTTCTCAAGCGCTGATTACAGGCGCATATACGATGGTTTCTGAGGCAACAAGCCTAAATTGGATGCCTCATTTGCAAGTGCGATATCCTGCTAGAACTCGTGGACAGCTGTATATTCCAGTTGTGAACGTTGTTCTATGTGTTGCCACTATCACAGTTCTTGCGGTATTCCGCGACTCTGAGCATATTTCTGGCGCATACGGTTTAGCTTTAACTCTAACTATGCTTGCTACGACTATTTTGCTCACAGTGCACATGTGGTATCAAAAGAAGCATTTTGGTGCTTTCGTGTTTGCAATTGTATTCCTCATGATTGAGATGATGTTCTTTGTGGCTTCTATGGCGAAATTCATGCACGGTGGCTGGTTTACTATGCTGCTTGGTGCTTCAATTTTGATCATTATGGTCACTTGGAAAGACGGAACTAAAATCGAACGTTCGCAACGTTTGCACATGAAGCCGAAAGATTTCTTACCTGTGCTAGATAAGTTGCATGGAGATTTTAGAATTCCGTATTTCGCCGACAATATTGTGTATTTGACTTCCGATCGTGAAATGAAGCGTCTCGATACTGGAATCTTCTTCTCCATTTTTGCTGATCACCCAAAGCGAGCTAGAGCTTGGTGGGCTGTTTCTGTAGAAACAGATGACGCTCCGTTTACTCGTGAGTATTGTGTAGAGAATTTCGGTACTGACTACTTATTCCGCGTAAAAATTAAGCTCGGATTTAAAGTGTCGCCTTCTATACCAGCGTATCTTCACCAAATCATGCACGATTTGTCTCACACGGGCGAGCTTCCTCGTCAAAAATCTGTGTATCCAAAGGTTGATGCAGATCCAGATATTGGACCAATTCGTTACGTGCTGTTGCACAAAGCGTTGATGCCGGAATCTAATATTTCTGTGCGTGGAGCGTTATCTCTAAAGATGAAATATGCAATTAGGCATGTTGCTGGTACGCCTGTTAAATGGTTTGGTTTGGCTCCGTACAATCCGGTTGTTGAAGTGCAACCGTTGTTTGTTTCTACTCGCAGGCCTCCGCGTTTGAAGCGTGAAGACTGCTCTCAGCGAGCAGTTCAATCTTTGCAAGGTGCTTCAGCAGTTGAGACTAATATTCACGTTGCGAAAGATATTAGACCTACTGACGCTGAGCAAACTGCTGTTATGAATGCACGAGATATTGCGGCTGCTAATGTGATGTTTGCTGACGAAAAACTTGCCAATACTGGGAAAATTAGCCCAGTTCCAATTAAAGAGACAAAAAAAGTTAGCGCGGAGAAGCCTAATAAAGACGTAGCAAATATCGATGCAGCGAATGTGACGCATGCTGTTGTACAAGCTGTGGAGGATGCTGCTCGCATAGATGATGCGAATAGTGTGGAATCCAAAAAAAGCATTGCAATTGAAAAGAATTCTGCAATTGAAAAGAGCGCTGCAACTGAAAAGAGCGCAAAAAATAATCTTAAGGAAGAATCTTAAGGAAGAGTCTTAAAAATGGAAAATGGTGCAGAAAGCATACTTAATTGCAACTCGATAAAACTCGCTAATTTACCTGATTTTAGTGAAGTAGAGAAATTGCATAAAGCAACTGCACCATCTTCTGCTGCTTATGAGCTTATTCACGGTCATTGTGTTGTAATATCGACAATCTCTTGGCAAATTGCTCATCATTGCAATATGCTTTTGTCATCTGAAAATCATGCTCCTCAAATGAGTGACACTTTGCGTAAGCGTGCTGAATTAGCAAAAAATTGCCTTCAGGAGCTTGTTGGAGATAGTTATGCAATATTACCTGCGATCAGTGGTGGATTAGCTCCAAAACAGTATATTGATGAATACGCAGCTTTAATAGGTGGATTGTTGCACGATATTGGCACGTATTTTGTTCTTGAAAGTGATGGCAGTAGCAACGCTGGTGGCATATTGCGCTTTGATGGGCCGAATTATATTTTGCACGGTTTGCGCGGATATAAATATTTAATTGATAATGGTTTTAGCGAGGACGCTGCGCAATTTGCGCGCAATCATACTGGAGTTGGTTTGACTCGAGAGCAAGTTGTTGCGCAAAATTTGCCTCTTCCTGCTGAAGACTATATTCCGCAAACAGTTGAGCAAGAAATTGTTATGGTTGCGGATAAATATAACAGCAAATCAATTCCTCCTCGTTTTTTGACAGTTGACGCTTATCGTCGCAAGGCTGCGCGATTTGGTGAAGACAATGCTAATAAGTGGATGCAATTGGTCGCGAAATATGGTGAGCCAGATATTGCAGGTCTGGCAGAAATCTTTAATATGCGCGTTGACGCGTGAGCGTTAGTGATTTTTTGCGTATTTTTATCCTATTTTTGCGTATTTTTTAAGAAATTTATTATTTTTTAAAAAGTTTTTATAAATTCGATATTGGATAGCATGCTTTTTTGGGTGCTTTTTTGCGTTTTTCGACACGCCGGTGTTTTGGCTTGTTTTCAATGGTTTTGGGGTGTTTATTTTTGGTGGGTTTGCGTTTTAGCGTGGGTTGGTGTAAGTTTATCTCTTGCTGCT
>NZ_JBKQXS010000006.1:0-47171 GCF_048545075.1 Gardnerella phocaeensis
AATCTTTACAATGAAATTAATGATTCCATTAAAAATCATTTAGATGAATTTACTAAAGAAGAGCAAATAATATTAGCGTCGTTTGTATTGAATTATGAAAATAATAGTGATGACTTTAACCATGCTACTGAGCGAGAAGCGTTGCGACTCATAGAAAAGTGGAAATCTGAAAGCAACATAGAAAAGTAGTAAATCATATTGGGCGTTAGCACACTGCTGTTAGTGCCCGATATTTTTGTCGCTTACCCTATTTGGTAACATGAGTTATAGGAGTCTTCCTGCGTTGAAAGTCGGCTTCATGCCGTTGACTGCTTTAACACTTTAGGCGTTGCGTAGGCTCCTTTACTTTTGGCTTATAACGTATGAATCATTAAAGATTATAAAACAGTTGGAATATACGAAAGCTAGTCATACCCTCAAACCAACTCATTACGAGATTAAAGGGAAAGAGGAGCCCTAGCATTCATTTCGATTCTATCATATGAGTCTTTCCCGCATATGCGTGGTTATCCTTTCAATAAAGTGTCCCCTCACCGGGGGCACTAGTCTTTCCCGCATACGCGGGGGTGATCCTGAGTTGTTCGGAATTCCCGAACAAGTTAAAAAGTCTTTCCCGCGTATGCGTGAGCGCTTCAACCTGCTTGAGTGCAACACAAAACGCACGAAAGCACCTTGAAGCGCCGAGCTTGCTCAAAGTTGAAAGCACAGCGTGCTCTCAACGCAAGCGAGGACTGACTTCGCGCTTTAACGAAGTCAGCAACACCAAACGCAGTCTTTCCCGTATACGCGGGGGTGATCCCGCAACGCAATGCAGAAGGGGCTTAATCTCCATGTCTTTCCCGCATACGCGGGGGTGATCCTTGACGCGGCTGGTAGTTGTGGAATGCGCTTCAGTCTTTCCCGCATACGCGGGGGTGATCCCAATAGCTTTAATGCCGCTGTCTTGCTTCATTTGTCTTTCCCGCATACGCGGGGGTGATCCTACGCAGTGGTAATCCTTGAAGCGCAATAAGTAAATAAAGAGTCCCGAACAATCCAGGTGTCCGGGACTCACCATCCACTATACTGCAGGCTCATTATGAAATTAGATGCAATAGTATCAGCTATATTCTCACTCGTTATTATCGCTGGAGTATGGTGTAATTTTTCGCCTTGGTTCACAGGCTTTCCCGCATACGCTGATGCTATCCTAGAAGTGCGTTTATCAAAAAGAAAAAATCTTAGCGTGTTGTTACTGCATATCATGACGTAGAAGATAAGAGAGGAGTGAAAAGCTAATGGATATGATGAAAATTTGTTATGACATGGTTGAAAGGCTCCGTCCTTATGCCGAACCTAATATGGATAAGCTCTCTAAAGAAGCAGCCAATAGTGCTATTAGAGCAGGCGAACCATCGATTGCAATTGATTATTATTTAGTAGAAGCATGGCTACACAAGAGCGCACCTAAAGAGCTGCTAATAGAAGCCTATAACCTGCTAGATCCTTATGAATGTGGCGATGATTATGACGATATAGCAGACGATTTAGGAGTCCCGCGTAAAGTTCATTCTCCAGATGAATAAATAAATTTTGGCCTATAACCCTAGAACCTATAACCCTAGAAAATATACTTAAAATGAAGATTGCGAAGCTGGGAATATTAAGCCAAGTTCTAAACACCGTTACTAATTCAGTCAACGAACTGAGAAAGTAACGGTAATCAGCAAAAAACTGTTAAAAACTCAGTCAACGAACTGAAAAAGTAACGGTAATCAGCAAAAAACTGTTAAAAATTCAGTCAACGAACTGAGAAAATAACACTCACAGCCCAAACATCGTTAAAAACTCAGCTAGCCAACTGAGAAAATAACACTCACAGCCCAAACATCGTTAAAAACTCAGCTAGCCAACTGAGAAAGTAACACTTGCGCTCGCAAATGCTTCAATACCATACGCATAACAAACCTCCAATCAACACGCGCAAACGAACACACCTACTAACACGCCAAAAAACACACCAACAGAAACACCAAACGACACGCCAAAATAGGCGAGGGCTTGCATTTGTAAATATTTCGGGTATAGTAGTTACTCGTGCTTCGGCACTGACATTGTTCAGTAAAGTTGCATTGCGGACATAGCTTAGTTGGTAAAGCGCAACCTTGCCAAGGTTGAGACCGCGGGTTCGAGTCCCGTTGTCCGCTCTAGGTCCGATGAGTTATTCGACCTTACGGTGGGTTAGCCAAGCGGTTAGGCAGCGGCCTGCAAAGCCGTATAGATGAGTTCGACTCTCGTACCCACCTCGATTAAGCGGGTTAGCTTAATAAACAACCTGGGCGGTTGGCGCAGTGGTAGCGCACTTCCCTGACACGGAAGGGGTCACAAGTTCGAACCTTGTATCGCCCACTCGAAAGGATTGCCTTTCACGCATAATTAAAAAATTTTGGGTGATTGGCGCAGCGGCTAGCGCACTTCCTTCACACGGAAGGGGTCATAGGTTCGATTCCTATATCACCCACAATATGTTCGCAGTGTAGAAGCACTGCGTTTTTTGTTATCTGGCTATTTTTTATTTCCTAACTTACATATGAAAATTTTTTGCAACCGAACACACATGCAACCACAAATGGAAGCAATATCTCGTAACAGTCAACCAACCAATCATTTCTTCACAGAAACACACATGCTAATGTTCATTTTGAGTTCATTTAATATCGTGCTATACTCATCCGAGTACAAGTGAAAATTGCAGGGGTACTGGAAACAGTTGAGAAACACCCTTTGAACCTGTTTTGTTAAGACATGCGTAGGGAGCAATTACAGTAAGTGATTTCTTTCTATCACGATTTTCGTGATATCTTGCGTTGCCACAAAGTAGTAGCAATTACACGAGTATCAACTAAACAATTAAAAAAAAATTAAAAAAACAACTAAAAAAAAAACTAAAAACCAAACACCAAAACCAAAAAATATCCGCCTGAATGTCACTTTTGGGGAAACTTGCACAAGTGAGGAGGAATACTGCACATGATTGATAGCAGCATAAGTGCTGAAACTATAGAATCAGCCATAAGCTGGCTTGCAGGATTCACAGAAAAACCAGGAGAACAAGGAGTTACTCGACCTCTTTACACAAAATCTTGGAAACAGGCTCTTTTTGCTCTTCGTCAACGATTTGAAAAACTCGGTATGACTGTAGAATTCGACCAAGTTGGAAACCTAATTGCAACTGTTGAAGGATGCGAAAATCCAGAAAGCATAATAGCTTGTGGATCGCATATTGATACAGTTTCAAGAGGAGGTCGTTTCGACGGTCAACTTGGAATAGTTGCAGCCTATTTAGCAATTAAGAATTTACTTACTAGATATGGAAAGCCAAAGAAAAGTCTTCGCATTATCTGCTTAGCAGAAGAGGAAGGCTCACGTTTCCCATACGTATTCTGGGGTTCAAAGAATTTCTTCGGACTAGCCAAAAAAGAGGACGTAGAAAATATTTGCGACAGTGAAGGTGTTCCTTTTGAAACAGCAATGCGTGAAGCTGGGTTCAATTATCAAACAACTCAACCTAAGTTCGCAAATCTTGAAGCCTGGATTGAGCTACACATTGAGCAGGGACCAACGCTTTACAGCAATCACGAAGATTTAGGTATTATCACTAGCATTGCTGGCCAGCATCGTTGGGATATTCATCTTAAAGGCGTACAAAATCACGCTGGCACAACAATGATGTCCTACAGGCACGATGCAGTAGATTGCATGTCTCATATAGTCGCCAAGAATCTTGACAAAGCTAAGCAAGCAGGCGACCCACTGGTACTTACTTTCGGTAGAATCAGCGTAGTTCCAAATCAAGTAAATATTGTTCCTGGAGAAGTTACTTTTTCAATGAACTGCCGTCATACAGATAAAGCTTTTCTTGATAAATTCTTGCAGGAACTCGACGAAGATATTCACGAAACTGCCAAGTCTTATGGCATTACAACGCAGATTGATAAGTGGATGTCTGATGATCCTACACCACTTAGCGACGATATTATTAATCTTTTGAAAGATCAAGCTAATAAGCAAGGTTATGCGTACAGAGTCATGCATTCAGGTGCTGGTCAAGATACGCAGATTTTTGCTCCGTTTGTAAAATCCGGAATGATTTTCGTTCCTTCAAAAGATGGTATTAGTCACGCTCCAGAAGAGTACACAGATCCACAAGACGCTGTTCACGGAGTAAAGCTTTTACGAGATGCTCTGCATAGTTTGGCTTATGAGGACTAACTAAAACCAAACGAAAACCAAAAAGAAATAGAAATTTAGGAAGGACGCAAAAGGCATATACGATGCCAACTTCACTGCTTAATTAATCGCAGCGAAGAAAAGTGAATATCGAATGAGAGTACAACGCTTATTCACAAATAAGAGGCTGATACGAAGGGGCGCACCACCACGGGTACGATATCCTTTCGTATCTTTTTTTATTTTTGAGCAAAGTTGCGATTATTACTTTCAAAAAACTCAAAATAAAAAACTCAAAACACAAAAAAGAATCAAATTTACAAACAAGAAAAGTAAGGAGGTGCGCATGCAAATTAGTAAACTGCTACAAGACGAGCCAGTAGATAGTAAAAACTTGGAATGTTACCGCGAGCGCGGCTACACTAACGAAGATTTACTGCCAAAGCCGCAAGAAAAACGCACAATGAGCGCTCTTAATTTCTGCACTTTGTGGATGCAGTCTGTACACAATATTCCTAATTATGCTGCAGTTGGCGCGTTCCTTTTAATGGGATACTCTCCAATTTACGTAATGATTGGTATCATGCTTGGCGCAATTCTTACAGCAATTGTCATGGTTGCTAACGGTGTTGTAGGTTCCAAATACGGCATACCATTTTCTATGCATTTGCGCGCAACATACGGAAAAGCAGGCGCTCAACTACCAGGATTCCTCAGGGGAGTAGTTGCTGCAATATGCTGGTATGGAATTCAAACATATATAGGTGCGAAAGCTTTAGAGATTCTAGTTGGCAAAATTTGCCCTGAGTTTCTTACTTTTGGAAACAAAATACCATTTGTAGGTTCGCACATACCTATTATTATTTCCTTCGCAATATTTTGGTTGCTTAACTTGGCGATTGGTTTAGGCGGAGGAAAGACTCTTAATAAGCTAACTGTAGTATTAAGCCCACTTATTTACGTTGTTTTTGGTTGCATGAGCGTATGGGCTATTAGCTGTGCTGGTGGATTATCTGCAATCATGCAATATCATGCTACTGTTCAAGCGCCAACTAATTACGGTCTTGGGCTTTTCATGATGATGGTTGTAAATTCTGTGCTGGGCGTTTGGGCTGCTCCTGCCGTTTCTATTGCTGATTTTACGCAAAACGCAAAGTCAACTATGGCTCAACTAAAAGGTCAAATTGCTAGCTTCTTGCTAAGTTACGCGCTTTTTGCTTTTACAAGCGTAATTATTTTAGTGGGCGGATCGCTTTTTTACCATGAAACTATTACAGATGTTCTTGTTATCATAAACAAGTGGGATAATCTTCCTGCAATTGCAATAGCTACTGGGTTGCTTCTACTTACTACAGTTTGCACAAATGCCACTGGCAATATTGTTCCTGCAGCATACCAGCTAACTGCTTTAGCTCCGCGATTTGTAAATTATAAGCGTGGCGTAGTTATTGCAGCTCTTGTAAGCACTGTGTTAATGCCGTGGAAGTTTATGGCTAATATTACAGGCTTCTTGAATCTTATTGGTATGCTTTTAGGTCCTATTGCAGGTGTTCTACTTGCCGACTATTACGTAGTAAAGCGCACGCATATTGATCTTGATCAAATTTATTACGATACAAATAGCTCGTCAAAATCTGCCTATTCTGGAACTAACTGGATATCTTATACTTCTACGATACTTGGGCTTTTATTTGCTCTTTCCGGGCAGATAATTCCTCTACTTTCACCGCTTACTCAAATCTCATGGATTGTGGGATGCGCTGTAGGTTTCGTGTGTCAAATATTACTATCAAAAGTTTTTCAGCCAACAATGGCTAAAGAAAGGAAATAATATGAACTACGATGTAGTAATCACAAATGGTTTGGTTGTATTCGATAATGAAGCAACTAAAGCCGATATAGCAATTAAAGACGGCAAGTTTGCCGCTTTTGGAAGCAACTTTGCAGCAGAAAAAACTATTGACGCAACTGATTTAATAGTTGTTCCTGGAAAAGTTGATTCTCACGTTCATATTAACGCTCCAGGCGGCGGCGTTCGCGACGATTGGGAAGGTTTTGTAACAGCAACTTCTGCCGGCGCAAAAGGCGGTATTACTACAATGCTGCAAATGCCTTGCAATCAGATTCCTGCAACTACTGATGGAAAGTCATTTGAAGCAGTACTTGAAGAAGCCGACGGAAAGCTCAAGGTTGATGTTGGTCAAACTGGTGGCTTGGAACCACAAAACCTCAATGGCGGAATATGCGAGCAAGATAAGCAGGGTGTCGTTAATTACAAAGCATTCCTCGGCACTACCGGCGACAAGGATTTGCAAGTTGATTTGTATAATTGCGACGATTATTCCCTCTACACCGGTATGCAGCAGATTGCAAAAACCGGCAAAATTTTGATTATGCATTGCGAAAACGCTCCTATTACAGATCAGCTTGGAAAGAAAGCTCATCAAATGGGAGCTAGAAAACTTTCTGAGTTCGTAGCAACCAGACCTGTTTTCACTGAAGTTGAAGCGATTGAACGCGCTTGTCTTTTTGCTAAAGAAACTGGATGCAGAATTCATATTGTTCATGTTTCTTCACCGGAAGGCGCTCAAGCTGTTGCTGACGCTCGTAAGAATGGCGTAGACGTAAGCTGCGAAACTTGCAACCATTACCTGTATTTCGACACTTCTGAGCTTGACGAAATTGGAAATATCGCTAAGTGCACTCCGCCAATTCGTGACAAGGAAAACCAGAATGGCTTGTGGGAAAAGGTTTTTGACGGTTCTATTAACTTCATTGTTTCCGACCATTCGCCAGCTCCTTTGAGTTTGAAGCAAACTGATGATGCTTTCACAGCTTGGGGTGGTATTGGTAGCGTTCAAAACGATGTTGATGTGTTCTTTGATGAAGCTGTGCAAAAGCGCGGAATGTCATTAACTCAATTTGTGGCATTGAATTCTAGCAATTCTGCAAAACGCTTCGATTTGAAAGGAAAAGGCAGCATACGTTTGGGTTATGACGCAGATCTTGCATTCATTAAACCAAATGCTCCTTATGTTCTTAAAGCTGAGGATCTTGAGTATCGCAACAAGTTCAGCCCGTACGTTGGTCGCACTATTGGCTGCCAGGTGGTAAGAACTTTGCTTCGCGGCGAAGAAATTTACAGCAAAGAAAACGGCGTTTGCGAAGACTTTAAGGGCAAGTTTATTCTTCATCCGGCTAAGGCTTAGGTAGAATATTTAAACGTAATATTTAAAAACTTAAAGCATATTCTACAGAAAGGAGGTAAGTGTGCTGAAACTTAATCACGATACTGTGGATTATGTTGAGAACGAGAATTTACTTGAACTACTTAAGCGCGAAGGCTACGACAGTACTTTTGTTGCAATAGAAGTTGATGGTGAATTAGTAAAACGCAAAGATTTTGAAACTTTCATAGTTAAAGATAACGCAAAAATTGAAGTATTTAGCATTATGGGAGGAGGATGAATGGAAAGTGACGATATTCGCGCAAAAGTTCTTAAGCGTCAGCTAAAGGAAGATAATGATTTGTTTGCTCAACAATCAGTTTCAATACTTGGCTGCGGCGGTTTGGGATCAAATATTGCGTTAATGCTTGCGCGAGCCGGCGTAAAAAAGTTGTACATTTACGATTTTGACAGTATCGAGTATTCGAATTTAAACCGTCAAAATTATACGATTAACGAAATTGGACAACACAAAGTACATGCTACTAAAGCGCGACTTAATGAAACTTTGCCGTACGTTGAAGTAGAAGCTTTCGTGCAAAAAGTTACGCCGGAATCGTTAGATGAGATTGCTGATCGCTCCGACTTGTTTATTGAAGCATTCGACAATCGCGAATCGAAAGCAATGGTTCTTGACTATTTCATGAATCATCCTAACAAATATGTTATTACTGCTTCTGGCTTATCTGGACTAGGAGATATTAGGAACGTAAAAATTAAGCATCTTTCAAACGTGTGCTTAGTAGGTGATTTTAAGTCTTCTCCTGAAGAAGGCTTGTATTTGCCTTATGTTTCGATTATCGCGAGTTTAGAAGCCTTAGAAGCGTTGAAATGGATAAAAAATGGAGGAAATTATGGAGAATGAAGATTATTTAGAATTGGGCGGTAAGAAGTTTACTTCTCGATACATTTTGGGTTCTGGAAAGTATTCTGAGGAACTTATTGATGCCGCAGTAAACAGTGCTAAAGCTGAAATGATTACTGTAGCAATTCGCTATAGTGAGAAAGCTGCAGGAATTTTAAAGCATATTCCAGAAGGCGTTACCATTTTGCCTAATACCAGCGGATGCGTAACTGTAGAGGAAGCAGTTAACACTGCTCATATTGCTCGCGAAATGGGTTGCGGAAACTTCATCAAGCTTGAGATTATTCCTGATCGCAAGTATTTGTTGCCAAACAATGAAGCTACTTTGCAAGCAACAAAGATTTTGGCTGACGAAGGTTTTACTGTTCTTCCTTACATGTATCCTGACCTTTATTTTGCTAAGGCAATGCGCGACGCTGGTGCTGCAGCAATTATGCCTCTCGGCTCTTTGATTGGCTCTAACAAGGGTCTTGAAACTAAGAAGTTCATTCAACTTATTATCGACGAAATCGATCTTCCTGTTATTGTCGATGCCGGCATTGGCGTTCCAAGCCAGGCTGCTGAAGCAATGGAAATGGGTGCTGCAGCTGTAATGGCAAATACTGGCGTTGCTACTGCAAACGATATCGTGCTTATGGCTAAAGCTTTCAAGCTTGGTATTGAGGCAGGCCGCGCAGCTTATCTTGCTGGCCCTGGTCGAGTGCTTGAAAAGGGTGCAACACCATCTTCTCCAAAGCGCGATGACGAAAACAAGTAAGCAAACAAATAAAATAAGTTTTCAACTTAAAACACTAAAAATCTGAAACAAGTAAGCCTTACAAGTGCATCCAGTACTTGTAAGGCTTGCGACATACCTAATTTGCACTTTTTATGAAAATGATATAAGGTATTCACTTGTTTGCGGACATAGCTTAGTTGGTAAAGCGCAACCTTGCCAAGGTTGAGACCGCGGGTTCGAGTCCCGTTGTCCGCTCCATTTTTTCTCAATATTCGAAATCGTCCTATTCTCTTATTAGCAATCTATTGATGAAATAATTTCGATAAATAATGTCGCGCATTTTATAACATGCATAATTTCTTATATACTAAAATAATGTGATTAAACGCCACATTATGTGCGCTAAAAATATAAAACAAAAACTCACATGCCACAAAGCAAAGTGAAAGAATGGGGATTATGACTAACAACATGCAAACTACTGAAAATTCAGAATCTCAGGAAGATAGTATGTTGCAACTACAAGAATCTCTTAACTCGTTGTGGTCAGAAGGCAATCCAATAGATATTTCGTCGCGCGCTAAAAAGTGCGTTATTAAAGATTTTCCACAAACAAATATCAACAATCAATTAGGCTGGGTTCAACTTAACAAGAAAAAAGAATACACGTCAATTGGATTATTTAAAGAAGACGGAAGAAAATTCCTTCAACTAGCAGTAGCAGATTCAGAAGGGCGAATATTTCTCGGCAGCAACCTTAGCTACGAAGATATTCAAGACATGAGGCCGCAACTTTCATTTGTAGAAAAAAATAATTCTTCACTGAAAGATTTACGCCGTTTTTATGGAAAACAATATAAAAAAACAAAAATTACTCTAAAATGTGCATTTTCGGAAGCGTTTGACGAAACATACACAAAACATACAGACTATGATATGGATAATATCGTAGAATCCTATTTAAATGGCGACGCAACCGTAAAAGATTTTCTCGCTTCTTTAGAAAGCAGTAAGTCTAAAAGCGCGTTAAAACCAGAACAACGCTCTAAAACTTTTGCCGGAAAAATAAACTACTTTTCTAAAACTTTTTCAAAAATTAGAAAAGAAAACGTATTTTACGTATCAAACGGAGACTTAGTTTTACAACTTTCAGAAGATGACGGTTTAATTAAAATCGGATCATGGATGGCACACGGGTTCGGATCTAAAAAAACTTATACTCTCGAAGAGTTACGAACTAAACTTCCAGAAAACTTACGATGCAATCTTACATACACAAATGCAATAGCAATAGCATTCTTTGCAGCATTATTCATTCCAGACATGCACAAGTCTTTAACTGGATTTGGCTACAGCAATGTACTTCGCAGACTAGAACACGAAGCACCTTTAGGAGCAATACGAAGAAGTGTAGAAGACATAAAAATAGCGAAAAAAGAGAATTTAAGAGTTTCAGGTTTAGAAGAATATTTCGAAAAATTAATGCGCTCAACTGGAGCTTTAGAAACAGAGCGCAGCCTGGAAGCAGTGCATGGTGCGGAACGCCTACACATGCAAAAATCTCAGCAAACAGAAGCAAACTACTTACTTTGGGATGATGCTTTGGAACCAAATGCTGCACTCAAAGTACTTAAAATAGAAGGCGCTATTAACCGTTTATATTCAATTTATGATTGTCTGCAAATTAACTCCATTACGGGAGGGAAAACTTGCGAAAATACTATAAAAGAAGAGCAGGCATCACAAATCGACATGGCAATGATTAAAGATGTTGCTTTTGCAGCAAGCGGTTCAATAGGTATGCAATTTTTTGGCAATCCTTTGATGGACGACAAAATAAGACCTATTTTGCACATGTGGAGAAGAGCAAAGCAGGTAAAAAATAACGATAAGTATTTCAATAAGATAGATAACGACAGTGAATGGTCCTATAGGCAGCGTCTTTCTAATCTTATTAGAAGCGTATACTTGCCGTTCCGTTTTGACGCGGAATTTAGATCTAATTTAGAAGATGGTAACGTGGCAATAAACCTTACTACAGCTGGAGCTGCACTTATGCCATCTGTAGCTTACGTTAATGAGGATAAATCTTGGAAAAATCTGAACGACGACGATAAAGAAAAACTAGCTACAAACTACAATCTTCAAGTTGGAATGATAATGTCTACTCTAGCTTTTGGAGCAAGCGGTAAAGTAAAAAATGTTTCTATACGCTTAGATTCAATAGGCTTAGAAGAGATGGTTACAGCACAAAACAATGCTATGAACAATCTTGTAAATCGTACTCTTAATGCGCTTAACGTTATGAATAGTGACGCTGCAAATAATGATTCATCCAAGTCAAAAGGAGATCCAAAAGACGGTGACGTTCATGGAGACCCGTCTAAATTGCAAGAAATGCAGCAGACTAATATTAGTAACGCAAACAAGACAAACAATAATGTCATATCAATACATGCGAGCGCAAGCAGCCAAGAATTAAACTCAGAAACAGGCACAAACGCAGATTCTAACGAAAATCAACTGTCCGAAAACAGCATGGATAAGTCTAAAGAAGAAAATTCATTTGCAGCTTTTACTACAGCACCATCCATACGAGCTCTAACTACAGTTACGTTTAGCAGAGACAGATTTATAAAACTTATTCACCAAAACGGATTAAATAATCCTATAAAAACATACGAAAAATTTAATGCCAAATTAAACATTGATTCTCATGGAAAATTAAATACCATCGAACCAGATTTTGATGTTCACAGTAGCCGCTTTTCTCCTCATGGATCACAAGAAGAACCTGAATTTTCTGACAAAATTTTTACAGCAGATCAGGAAAGCATACTGGGAACACAATACGCACAAGGGCTTTCTATACAACGCGAAGATCTTTTGCAACAAGCTGTTGCCGACTTCCACCATATTGCTTCAGAACTTATGCCAACAACTGCACAAAAAGCTCACGAAGCTATGAGTATTATTGAAAGCATTGACGATCCTGAACTTAATGCTCAAGCAGATTCAATAACGCGAGCGCTAATTGACGAAACAGATTTACCTAATCTTTCATTTACTGCAGCAAAACGTATAAGAGATATTCGTACAAAAGCTCACGAACAGTTTATGAATGGGGACCTTAGCGAGGCTTTAAAAGAGTACGAAAATTCTGTAGCACAATTCGATACTATGTTTACTAGCAGCGAAGCTGTACCAAGATACTTTAATTCCTATGCTGAGAGAGTAATTTATAATCATCTATTTGCAACTAAAGAAGAACGAACAAGACTTATTCCTGACGGTCTTTTCTACGCGCATATGGAACTTGCTGATTTACTTTCGCAATTAAACCAACATGACGAAGCTTTACGCCATTTAAATATTATGGTTTCGTACGCTCCTACTTACGCTCTTTCTCATTTAAGATTAGCTGATATACTTGCGCAAAAAGAGGATTGGCCATCTGTTATTGCAGCTTGCATTAACGCTTTGAATGTGTCTCTCGATAGGGATGACGCTGCTTTTGCTTACTATAAGCTCGCTTATGCGGAATGGATGCAGAATAATTTCCTCATTGCTGCATCTTCGTATAGAATGGCACAATACTTAGCTCCAGGAAAGATTGAGCCGCTAGAAATGGAACTTGATGAACTTCTTTCTAGAATGAGATCGCAGTGCAAGCTAATACCGAGCAATATACATGAAGCGCAGATGGCTCTTCTTTCTGAAGACATACCAGCTTGGCCTGATATTGAAGCAGAAGAGATTATTGATAAAGCAGCAAAATTAACTGTGAACGATGGAATGTTTGTAATTGCAAGAACTTTGTGTGTTGCAAATATTCGAATGACTTCTAACGAAGATCTAAGTAGCACAGTACAAACACAGTTCTTACGTTCATTAAATGCGTAAATGGTAAGTGACATAATCTATATAAAGCAACAGCTGATTTGAAGGGGGTTTCATGAGTATGACTCACGATGATATCGAGTCAAAAAACGCACAATGGACTCTTTTTGACGATTTTGACGAGCAAAATGAGACTCATGAAAATACGCAAAAAACAGATACATGGATTGCTCAACTTCAGCCAACAGACACTGATGCGTTGGCTCTTGGAAATTTGCAACCAGCGACGCTTACTATAGAGCAAGCTGCGAAACTTTGGGCGAAATTGGCAGCTTGGGCACAATCTGATCAAATTGCTTATTATGTAGAAGATTCTCCGACTAGTTCAGACGCAGCATACGATGCAAGAATGCGAGCGCTAAGCGCTTTAGAAGCTGCTTTCCCAACTTTAGATACTCCTCAATCTCCAACACATCGCGTAGGTGGAACTTTTTCTAACGATTTTACTTCTGTAAAGCATCCGTCTCGAATGATGAGTTTGGATGACGTATTTTCAATTGAAGAATTACATGATTGGTATAACAGCGTAATTCGCGATTTACAATGGGATGAGTCCAAACCTCTTCCTATGACTTGCGAAGTAAAAATTGATGGTCTTGCTTTAAATCTTATTTATCGCAACGGTACTCTTGAACAAGGTCTTACTAGAGGCGATGGCGTAACTGGCGAGGATATTACATTAAACGTAAGAACGATTGAAGCAATACCAACACAGCTTCATTCTGACAATCCTGACGATATTCCTGAGTTCGTGGAAATTCGTGGCGAAGTTTTTATGAAATGGGAAGACTTTAGGAAATTAAATGATGAACAAGAAAATGCTGGACGAGTTGCTTTTGCAAACCCTCGTAACGCTGCAGCTGGCTCTTTGCGTCAAAAAGATCCACGAATTACAGCCACGCGTCGATTAAGCTTTTTTGCACACGGACTAGGTGAGCTTCGTTGGAAAGAAAATACAAGCCATAACAATAGTGAAACAAAATTTAATCAGTCTGACGCATATAAGTTCTATCAACAGTGGGGAATACCTGTTTCTCCGTACACGAGAAAAGTCACAAATTTTTCTGAAATAGAAGAAATGATTGACTATTACGGAGAGCATAGAGCAAATATTTTGCACGCTTTAGACGGCATAGTTGTAAAAGTTGATGACAGAGCATTACAGCATCAACTAGGAGCTACTTCTAGAGCTCCACGATGGGCTATTGCATACAAGTATCCTCCTGAAGAAGTTAATACTTATTTGAAGGATATTATTGTCCAGGTTGGAAGAACTGGAAGAGTAACTCCTGTAGCTGTTCTTGAACCTGTTACTGTAGCAGGATCGACAATTTCTCGCACAACTCTTCATAACGCTTACGAAGTTGAACATAAAGGTGTGCTAATTGGCGATACTGTCGTAGTTCGTAAAGCTGGGGATGTTATTCCGGAATTAGTCGGTCCGGTACTTAAAGCTAGGGAAGGGCGAGAAAATGAACTTAGAAAGTTTGTTATGCCAGAATACTGCCCATCTTGTGGAACTAAGCTAGCTCCTGCAAAAGAGGGAGATAAAGACATTCGTTGCCCAAATGTAGAAAACTGCCCAGCTCAACTTACAGAACGAATAATTCACTTGGCTTCCAGACAAGCTTTTGATATTGAAAATTTGGGCGATAACGCTGCGCTAGCTCTCACAAATCCTGAGGATTGCAGGCCTACAACTGCAGAAGTTTACTGCCCAGATATGGATAAAATTATAATTCAGCGAGGCGCAACTCAACAACCATATATACCGTCACCAGATTTAACGCTACCTGAACCACAAACTCCAGTACTTAGAAATGAAGCTGGATTATTTAGTATTACTGCCAACGATTTACAAAATGTAATGGTTTGGAAAGAAATCCCTCTTGTTGAAGAGTGGAAAGAAGTTAGTAAAGACGGTAGCTTTAAAAAGCGTACACGCAAAATAGGTGGATCTGGTCTTTGGCATCAAGTTAGAGCATTTTGGACTCGCACAATCGAAGCAAAGTTATCTACAAATTACGAAGCAGCAGAAACTTCCGAAAAAACTACTTCATCAAACGAACAATGGGATCCTCAATATCCTAAATTCCAGGTTCCAATTGACGCTAAAGTAGTACTTTGGAAAAATAAGCGCATTACTAGAAATGCTAAAACTAGCGACAACGCTAAAGAAACAATAAATGTGCCATGGTATACAAGACCTTCTGAAACTACTCGTAGTATGCTTGAAGAAATAGCTCAAAAAGGCAAAAATGCAGCGCTGTGGCGAGTTTTGGTTGCTTTATCTATTCGTAGACTAGGTCCACCAACTGCACGTCTTATAGCGGCAAATTTTGGATCTTTAGATAATATTTCCAAAGCATCTATTGAAGAACTTACACAAATTGATGGAGTTGGTCCTGAAATTGCGCAAGCAGTATACAACTGGTTCCAACAAGCTAAAGACCCTGCTAATTGGCAATTTGAAGTATTAAAATCGTGGCAAGAAGCAGGTGTAGTAGGGAAAGTTGAAACATCATCTTTCGCTCAAACATTAGTAGGTAAAACAATAGTTGTTACAGGGTCTTTGCAAGGATTTACACGTGACAGCGCAAAAGAAGCTATAGTCTCAAGAGGCGGCAAAGCATCAGGATCAGTAAGCAAGAACACATATTGCGTTATTCTAGGCGAAAATGCAGGATCCAAGGCAACTAAAGCGCAAGAACTTGGCATTCCTATGCTTAACGAACAACAGTTTAATACTCTTTTAAAAACTGGGGACTTAGAAGAAATACTACAAATTGCAAATAATACTGTGCCAAATCTCATTGCTGAGGAATCATAACGCATGAATACAAGTGAACTCGAAAAACAAGTTTACGATTTGCTGGGTAGCGTTATTGATCCAGAATTAGGTCGCTCTGTTACCGAATTAAACATGGTAACCGGAGTGCATGTGATAAAAAAAGCTGAAACTATTGATGCAACAAAGTTTGCTTATGATGTAGAGATAAATCTTGAACTTACTGTGCCAAATTGCCCTCTTGCAGAAGTGATTACAGGACGAGTTCAAGAAGCTATATCTAAATATCCTCAAGCAATACTCATACCGCACGTTAACGCCACTGCAATGAGTAAAACTAAATTAGAAAAGTTAGTTGCAGATTTAAAAGCTGAACGCAAAGAAAATCCATTTAATAAAGCTGGCACTCGCACGAGAATTTTTGCTATAGCTTCTGGAAAAGGCGGAGTTGGAAAATCTTCTATAACTGCTAATTTAGCTGCAACTTTTGCAGCATTAGGTTACGATACTGCAGCTATCGACGCCGATATTTACGGCTTTTCTTTACCGCGAATGTTTGGAGTTAATTCTCAACCAACAAATTTAAACGGAATGCTTATGCCTGTAGTTGCTTGGGGAGTAAAGCTTATTTCTATTGGAATGTTTGCTGGAACTGATCGTGCTATTTTGTGGAGAGGACCACGATTACAACGTTCTTTAGAACAGTTTCTTTCCGATGTTTGGTGGGGCAACCCCGATGTTTTACTTCTTGATTTAGCTCCAGGCACAGGAGATATGGCATTAGCTGTAGCACAATCCTTACCAAATGTAGAGCTTGTTGTAGTAACAACTCCACAGCCTAGCGCATCAGACGTAGCAGTTAGGTCGGGTCTTATGGCTTTGCAAATTCCTGTAAAAGTTCGCGGAGTTGTTGAGAACATGAGCTGGTTTGAAAATAACGGCGAGCGCTTAGAATTGTTTGGTTCAGGAGGAGGAAAGAGAGTAAGCGAACAACTTTGTAACGCTCTTGACACTAATGTGCCTCTTTTAGCTCAACTTCCTTTAGATCCTGCGCTTAGAGAAACTGGTGAAGCAGGGCGACCTGCTGTTCTAACCGAAGATGGAAAATTGGCAGATTCTAATTTAGCTAATACTTTTATTCATTTAGCTAAATCTTTAATAAAAAACTCTTAAAAGCAAATAAATCTTAAAATACAGCCGAAAAATAAGTATGGGGCCGCTTGATTTTTAAGCAACCCCATACTTTTAATTAGTTATAAAACTAATTTACTTAACAGCGTTAAGCCACTGCTCTTTAGTAGCCTTTTCAGCTTCCAACTTAGCTTTACGCTTATTATCGGTTTCCTTAGCAATAGCAGCGTTAAGCTCTTCGAGTTGTGCTTCCAACTGTAAAGCAAAACTGGACTTACGAGCGTTAGCTTCAGGATCAGCTTCACGCCAAGCAGCGTCTTCAACAGCCTTAATCTTTTTATCAACGTCGTTCAAGCGAGACTCAATACGACGCATATCTTCACGAGGAACGAAACCAATAGCATCCCATTCTTCCTGAATCTGAGACAAAGCCTTACGAGCCTTCTTAGCAGCCTCTTCATTTTCTACTGGCAACAAAGCCTCTGCTTTTACAAGCAAAGCTTCCTTCTTAGCAAGATTTTCGTGTTCTCCAGCATTAACCTTTTCACGGTCATTTTGACGAGCATGATAGAAAGCATCAGCAGCTTCGCGGAACTTAGCCCACAAAGCATCATCGTGCTGGCGACCAGCATTGCCAGCTTTCTTCCAACGATCCATTAAAGCATTGAACTTCATAGAAGTTTCACGCCAATCTTTTGAATCTTTTAAGCTTTCAGCTTCTGCAATAATAGCTTCCTTAAGCTGCTTAGCAGTATTACGCACATGCTCACGTTCTTTAACCCAAGAATTGCGAGCCTGAGAGAACGCAGAACGAGCCTTTGAAAAACGCTGCCACAAAGCATCGGCATCAGACTTATTCAAGTGAATAGTAGTACGCTGGTGCTCCTGCCATTCGTCAAATAAAGCACGTAGCTTATCGTTTAATTCACGCCAGTTAGTAGATTCATTCATTTGCGCTACTAACGATTCTGCACGTTCTACAATATTTGTACGTTCTTTCAAAGCTTTTTCTAGAGCTTCTTTTCGAGCTTTAGAGATTGCTTCCTTCTTTTCATTACCTTTTGCAGCTAATTCGGCGTGTCGCGCACGTAAAGCAGCAATATCGCCTACGGCAGCAGGATTTTCCAATTCAGCTTTCAAAGTATTAAGCGTTTCGTCAATTTCTTTTGCTTTTACATTGGAAGCTTCTAAGCGCTTAGCAAAAAGATCAAGCTTAATCTTCAAATCAAGATAACGATGAATATAGAAAGTCAACGCTTCTTCAGGAGTACCAGTGGAGTATTGACCAACCTCACGCTCAGCACCGTTTTCAGTAACGTAAACAGTGCCATTTTCATCAACTCGGCCAAAGGTTTTTGCGGCTTTAATATCCTCTTCACTATAAGAAATGGTTGGTGCTTGAGCAACAACACGAGTCTTATGCGCGAAGCTTGCTGGAGATGGAGCAACTGGCTTTGGCGCGGTAGTAGTTTTAGTAGTTTCTTCAGGTTTAGTCTGTTCGGTCACGGGACGACTCCTTACAGCAGATGCACGGTAACATTGTTACGAATAAGTATGACGGTAAGCCATGATTTTTCCGCAACACCACCTATTATAGTGGACATGGTACAAGGCTCATCAATATCGGGTTTCCCTGAATGGCTTCCTAGTGAACGCGCTGTTGAACAGCAAGTAATTGATACACTAAGAGAAGTGTTTGAACTCAACGGTTTTATTGGAATTGAAACGCGTGCAGTAGAACAGGGTTCAAGCTTATTAAAAAAAGGCGAAACCAGTAAAGAAATTTATTTATTATCGCGTTTACAAGAAGTCGGTCACGAATCCGACACTCCTGTAGAAGAACGCATTGGTTTACATTTCGATTTAACAGTTCCACTCAGCCGTTACGTAGTTGAGCATACTGGTGATTTGACGTTCCCATTTAAACGCTGGCAAATGCAAAAAGTTTGGCGAGGGGAGCGTCCACAAGAAGGTCGTTTCCGTGAGTTTGTACAAGCTGATATCGATGTCGTAGGAAATGGCGAATTACCTTCACACTACGAAGTTGAACTTCCACTTGTTATGGTTGAAGCTCTTGAGCGTTTACGTAAGTTCGGTCTTCCTAAGGCAACTGTTCATGCTAACAATCGAAAGCTTTCGGAAGGTTTTTATCGCGGTATTGGATTAAGCGATATCGAGGGAGTTCTTCGAGAAATCGATAAGCTAGACAAAATTGGCGCTGAAGAAGTATCTAAGCTTTTAGTAAAAGAATGCGGCGCTACAGCTTCTCAAGCTGATGCATGCTTAGAATTAGCTGAACTTACTGCCGAAACAGGAGATGAGTTAAAGTCTCGTTTCAACGAATTATGCGATAAGCATAGTATTTCTCGAAGCGATGATAACGAATCTTACGTTTTAGCTTCTCAAGGTGTTGAAACTCTTGCGATGATTGTAGACGAAGCAGCACGTATCCGCCCAGGCGCTGTTGTTGCTGATTTGAAGATTGCTCGTGGACTTGACTACTATACTGGTTCTGTTTACGAAACTTTCCTTGACAACGCAGAATCTCTTGGTTCAATTTGCTCTGGCGGTCGTTACGATAATTTAGTTTCACAAGGCAAGAAGAAGTATCCAGGCGTAGGACTTTCAATCGGCATGTCTCGACTGCTTTCTTATATGCTTCACACTGCAGGTGCTACTGTTTCTCGAGTTTCTCCTGCTGCAGTACTTGTTGCAGTTTGGAATGAGGAGGATCGTCCTGCATGCAATGCTATTGCTAAAACTTTACGAGATCGAGGCATTGCAGCAGATGTTTCTCCTAGCGCAGCAAAGCTTGGTAAGCAGATAAAATATGCTGACAAGCTCGGCATTCCTTATGTGTGGTTCCCTGCTGATAGCACTGAATCAGAGTCATCTCACGATGAAGTAAAAAATATTATTACTGGCGAACAGGAAACCGCGGATGCCACGTCTTGGCAACCGGATACTGTTTATGCCCGGCAGACAGTTTCTTGCGCTAAATAATGTTCTTGCAAATTTGCTTGAATATTGTGCGCAAAATCATGTCAATAGAAACAAATGAATATATCAATTAGATTGTAGAGGAAGTGGACTTATGAGCCAGACGGCGTATCGCACACATCATGCCGTTGAAGTGACTGAAGAATTAGTCGGGCAAAAAGTAACCATCGCTGGTTGGGTTGATCGTCGCCGTGATCATGGTGGAGTTGCCTTTGTCGATGTCCGTGATAACACAGGCTTAGTGCAAGTTGTTATTTACGATGAAGAAACTGCACGACCATTGCGTAGTGAATTCGTTGTACAAGTTACCGGCGAAGTTCGCTTGCGTCCAGATGGCAACGAAAACGACCATTTAGCAACCGGTAAAATTGAGATTGTTGCTCAAACTGTTACTATTCTCGCAAAGTCAGATGCTTTGCCATTCCAGGTTTCAACAGCTTTGGAAAACGAGTCCGAAAACAAGCTCCCAAGCGAAGATGTTCGTTTGAAGTATCGCTATCTTGATTTGCGTCGCCCATCTATGCAACGCAATTTGAAGCTTCGCTCTGATATGGCTAAGGCTGCTCGTCACGCTTTGGAAGATATGAACTTTACTGAAGTTGAAACACCAACTTTCATTAAGTCAACTCCTGAAGGCGCTCGCGACTTCGTTGTTCCAGCACGCTTGGTTCCAGGCTCTTGGTACGCACTTCCACAGTCTCCTCAGCTTCTAAAGCAGTTGCTCATGGTTTCTGGCGTCGAGCGTTACTATCAGCTTGCTCGCTGCTATCGCGACGAAGACTTCCGTGCAGATCGTCAGCCTGAGTTCACTCAGCTTGATATGGAAATGAGCTTTGCAAGCCAGGAAGATGTTATGGCTATGGCAGAGCGCGTTATTGCTGCTATTTGGAAGGAAGCCGGTCACGAAATTACTCTTCCTTTGCCTCGTATTACTTGGCAGGAAGCAATGGATAAGTATGGTTCCGATAAGCCTGATTTGCGTTTTGGAAACCCACTTGTTGAATTAACTGACTTCTTTAAGAACACTCCATTCCGCGTGTTCCAGGCTTCATACGTTGGAGCTGTGCTCTTTAAGGGCGGTGCGCAAACTCCTCGTCGTCAATTTGACGCTTGGCAGGATTGGGCTAAGCAGCGTGGAGCTAAGGGATTGGCTTACGTTGTATTTGGTGAAGATGGCGAGTTAAAGGGTCCTGTTGCTAAGAATCTTAGCGAAGAAGAGCGCGCAGGTCTTAAGGAAGCTGTTGGAGCAGAAGATGGCGATGCAGTATTCTTCGCAGCAGGTTCCC
This sequence comes from Gardnerella phocaeensis, assembly GCF_048545075.1. NCBI lineage: Bacteria > Bacillati > Actinomycetota > Actinomycetes > Bifidobacteriales > Bifidobacteriaceae > Gardnerella > Gardnerella phocaeensis. The sequence continues at coordinate 21,125 of NZ_JBKQXS010000006.1, forward strand.
GCGAGTCTTCGCAGCTTTTGCTCGGCGCTGTTCGTGTAGAGCTTGCTAGCCGCGCAGGATTGCTTCACCCAGATGAGTTTGCTTTCACTTGGGTTGTTGACTTCCCACTGTTCAAGCGCACTGATGATCCAGATGATGACGACGTTGCTGTTGGCCACTCAAAGTGGACTTCTATGCACCATCCATTCACAATGCCATCTGCTGATTGGATCGATAAGTTTGATAAAGATCCAGAGCACGCTATGAGCGATTCTTACGATATCGTGTGCAACGGTAACGAAATGGGCGGCGGATCCGTTCGTATTCACCGCGACGATATTCAAGATCGTGTGCTTAACGTTCTTGGAATCGATAAAGCTGAAGCTGACGAAAAGTTCGGCTTCTTGCTTGAAGCTTTCAAGTATGGTGCTCCACCTCACGCTGGTATTGCTTTGGGTTGGGATCGTACTGCTGCAATTTTGGCAGGCGCAAGCTCAATCCGCGACGTAATCGCATTCCCTAAGGCTGGCGGCGGTAGGGATCCTCTAACCGGCGCTCCTGCTCCAATTTCTGACGAGCAGCGTGCTGAAACTGGCGTCGATTACGATCCAGAAGAAGACGAGTAAATAAAAATACTTGTAAAAAATATTATTTATAAGCCGTTGATTGTTATTTTATGATTACAATCAACGGCTTTTTGTAACGTAAGAGTTACAAAACGTAACGATAGTGATAAATAACCGTAACACAGATTGGCTAAACTTCTTGTTATGGATAAGCAAATATCAAAGTCAAATCCAAACGCCGAGGATATGACTAATAGCACTATTTCAGTGCGAAAAGCGGCAAATCCCCTCGTAGAACTAAGCCATGTCGAAAAGCATTATGGAAAACTTCATGTGCTTAAAGATATCAATCTTACTGTTAACAAAGGCGAAGTACTAGTTATTATCGGTCCATCTGGTTCTGGTAAATCAACAATGTGTCGCACAATTAACCGTCTCGAAACTATCGATTCAGGTGACATACGTATTGATGGTGAGCCACTTCCTCAAGAAGGAAAAGAACTTGCAGCTTTGCGAGCAGAAGTTGGAATGGTATTCCAGTCCTTTAATCTTTTTGCAAACAAAACGATTCTTGAAAACGTCACTCTTGCACCAATGAAAGTTCGTCACATGGATCAGCAAAGCGCTGAAACTCTTGCCATGGAATTACTTACTAGAGTAGGCGTAGATAATCAGGCTAACAAAATGCCTTCACAACTTTCCGGCGGCCAGCAGCAGCGCGTAGCAATCGCTCGAGCTCTTGCTATGCAGCCAAAAGTTATGCTTTTTGACGAACCAACTTCCGCACTCGATCCAGAAATGGTTAACGAAGTACTGGATGTTATGGTTGAGCTTGCAAAAGAAGGCATGACAATGATTTGTGTTACGCACGAAATGGGCTTTGCTCGTAAAGCTGCTGACAGAATTGTGTTTATGGCCGATGGTCAAATCCTCGAACAGGGTACTCCAGAAGAATTCTTCGAGCATCCAAAAACTGATCGAGCAAAAGATTTCCTTTCCAAGATTCTTACGCATTAATCTGCTTTTTGTTTTATCTTTCAGTAAAAATCCTGAAACTTTAAAACATTTCTTATGAAGGGAAAAGATATGAAAATATTACATAATCGCATTTTTCGTGCGATACTAGCGATGCTTTGTACCGTATGCTGCGTTATGCCGCTTACAGCTTGCGATCGTAGCGATGGTAAAAAAGTAATACGCATTGGTATTAAATTCGATCAGCCTGGTATGGGTTTCAAAAAAGCAGGAACTTACGTTGGCTTCGACGTTGATGTTGCAAAATATGTTGCTAAAAAGCTCGGCTATTCAGAAGATCAAATCGTATGGAAAGAATCACCATCTAAACAGCGTGAAACAATGCTTCAAAACGGTGATGTCGATATTATTGTTGCAACATATTCCATTACTGACGCTCGCAAGAAAATGGTTTCGTTTGCAGGACCTTACTTTATTGCTGGCCAAGATTTGTTAATTCGAAAAGATGAGCATAAAGTAAGCGGTCCAAATGATTTGGATGGAAAGCGTTTATGCTCAGTTTCAGGCTCAACATCTGCAATTTCTATTAAAGAGCGTTACTCTTCAAAAGTACAACTTATGCAACAGCCTGGTTATGCAGAATGTGCAACTGCACTATTCTCAGGAATTGTGGATGCTGTAACTACCGACGATATTATTCTTGCTGGTTTAGCAACCGCTTCTCGAGGTCGTTTAAAGCTTGTAGGCAAGCCATTTACCGAAGAATATTACGGAATTGGCATTAAAAAAGGAAATACAGCCTTAGCTAAGAAAATTAATGCAGCCTTAAAAGAAATGATTAAAAACGGCTCATGGAAACGAGCTCTAGACGACAATTTGCGAGGCACTGGCTTTAAGCCGAACGCAAAGTATAATCCGCCAATTCCTCAAGAAGGAGAGAAGTAATATGCAAGATTTTGTGCAGCTATTTACCTCCTACAATATTCCAGGAGCATTCTTGGTTAATATTGAAATAACTTTATGGAGTGTACTTTTTTCATCAATTATTGGCGTAATTCTTGTTACTATGCGCATTTGCCCTGTTTCATCATTACGCATGATTGCTACAGTTTATGTTGAATTGTTTAAAAACATGCCACTTACCATCATTATGGTTTTCATGGTTTTAGGCGTTTACGCTCAGCTTAAGATAGGATTCTCCTCAATTTTTGAAGTGAATTTCTTCTGGCTGGCAATTGCTGGATTGTCGCTTTATACTGCAGCATTTGTTTGCGAATCTTTGAGATCTGGTCTTAATACAGTGCCTGTTGGTCAAGCAGAAGCTTGCCGCGCTCTTGGATTAAATTTCTTCCAATCTGCAACACAAGTAATTCTTCCACAAACTTTCTGCGGTTCAGTAGCACCATTAGGTAATACATTTATTGCTTTGCTTAAGAATTCTACAGTTGCTGCTGCAGCATCAGTTGCCACAGAGACTTCAACAATGATGAGCGAAATGATTGAGAAACATGCAGATTTGATTGTGCCAATCTTCTTAATTTTCGCTTGCGGATACATTATGCTCATCATTCCTATCGGCATTTTGACTACTTATTTGTCAAATAAGCTTGCTGTGAGAAGGTGATAACAATGGCTAAACAACGTGAACAATCATTATTATTCGATGCTCCAGGTCCAAAAGCTCTTAAGAAAATTCGCATAGCTAATATTATTGCCGGTTGCATTTTTGTTATTTGCATTATTGCTATTCTCGCTCGTTTGAGCAATCCTCCAGAGGGAGAAAACCAACTTTCTTGGATACTTTGGAATCCTGCTCTCGAATCTGAAGCCTGGATTGATTTTTATCTTCCTGGATTATGGATGACACTAAAGGCATCGTTACTTGCAGTAGTTGGTTCTATTGTATTTGGCTTATTCTTCGGACTTTGCCGTTTACTACCTAATTTTATTATTCGTAGTATTTCCGCAATAGTAGTAGAGTTTTGCCGCGCAGTACCAGTATTGATGCTTATGATTTTCTTGTGGAGAGCATTCGCACTTTCTGGTATGAAAGAATCATCTTACTGGGCTGTTGTTTTGGCACTGATTATGTATAACGGTTCTGTTGTTGCAGAACTTGTTAGATCAGGTGTTGGCAACTTGCCAAACGGTCAAAGAGAAGCTTCACTTGCATTAGGATTGAGCGAATACCAATCATTGACACAAATTGAAATGCCTCAAGCAATTATTGCTATGATGCCTGCAGCAGTAACTCAGCTTGTAGTTGTTTTGAAGGATACTGCACTTGGTTCAATTATTATGTACACTGATTTGCTTCAGGAATCGCGCCGACTCGGATCAATGTACTTTAATATTTTGCAAACATTAAGCGTTGCAGGAGTAATATATTTCCTTATTTGCTTGGCATTGTCTTGGTTTGCACAATGGTTGCCATCGCACTTGAAGAATCGAACTGCCGCTCCAACAGAGCCAGAGCCTGTTGCTCCAATTGCTATTATGGATCCTTCTAATGTGAACCAAATGGCAGTTGCTAGCGAAGTTAAAGAGCTTCCTTATGGCGGTACTCCACGTAAGTATCACGTACATCATCGCGGTACGAACGCTTCTATTCACCATTGGCGTCACACTCGTTACTTGCAAGGCTATGACGAGCATCATCTAAAAACTGGCGATGAACCGGAAGAAAATGATGACAACAATGCAGAAAATAACTAAATTTCATATTTAGTAGTATTTAGTAGCAAATTTCTCATAAGCGCAGTCAGTATTTATTATTGGCTGCGCTTATTACTTTCTAACTTGCACTTTCTAACTTGCACTTTCTAACTTTGGTAGAATCATAATAGTATTTAAAAATAACCGTTAAAAGCAATATTTGCGCAGCGACGCACAAATCGCTAAACTATTAAGGTCACATGCATACGAGGAGGCTTTTACATGGATGACGCGTTTGAGTTGTCCGCTGCAAAGATGCGCGAACAAGGCATGAGCGAAATTGCTATTGAACAATTTAAACACTTATATAATGCTTGGAATTTAGATAAATCAGGGGATAAGCCTGCTGAGTTTATTCGCGAGAGCACAGTTGAGCCTATTAAAAGCGTTCCAACTTTCCACGAAATTTACGAAACTATTGATCACGACAAAGCTGTTAACGCATTCGCAAAAACCGCTTTTATCAAATTAAATGGCGGTTTGGGAACGTCTATGGGCTTGTCTTGCGCAAAATCTTTACTACCAGTTCGTAGGCATAAAGCTCGCCAAATGCGCTTTATTGATATTATTATTGGACAAGTTCTTACAGCTCGTCAGCGATTAGGAGTTAATCTTCCGCTTATTTTCATGAACTCTTTCCGCACATCTCACGATACTTTGCAAGTACTAAAGCGCAATCGCAAGTTTGCTCAAGACAATATTCCTGTAGAAATTATTCAACATCAAGAACCAAAATTAGTAGAAGAAACTGGAGAACCTGTTTCTCACGAAGAAGATCGATCTCTTGAATGGTGCCCTCCAGGTCACGGCGATATTTTTTCAACTCTGTGGGAATCTGATTTATTGCATACTCTTAAAGAAAATGGAATTGAGTATTTGTTTATTTCAAATTCTGACAATTTAGGTGCTAGACCGTCGCGCACTCTTGCTCAGCATTTTGAAAATACTGGCGCACCTATCATGATTGAGGTTGCAAAGCGAACGCAAGCAGATCGTAAGGGCGGTCACATTGTTAGGGACGCGCAAACAGGAAGACTAATGCTACGAGAAATGACACAGGTTCATCCTGAGGATCGTAGAAGCGCACAAAGCATTAAAAAACATCCATACTTCAACACAAATAATATTTGGGTTCGTGTAGATGCTCTAGAAGAAAAACTAAAAGAGCACAAAGGAATTTTGCCTTTGCCTGTTATTTTTAATCACAAAACTGTTGACCCAACTGACGAAAGCAGCACACCAGTAGTGCAATTAGAAACAGCAATGGGCGCAATAGCTTCACTTTTCGATGACGCAATTTGCGTAGAAGTTGATCGCATGCGTTTCTTGCCTGTTAAAACAACCAACGACTTATTTATTATGCGATCAGATAGATTCCATCTTACTGATTCATATGAAATGGAAGATGGTAACTATATATTTCCTGATATTGATTTGGATCCACGTTATTACAAAAACATCAATGATTTCAACGAAAGATTCCCATATTCTGTTCCAGCTTTAGCTGCTGCAAAATCAGTAACTATTAGGGGAGATTGGACATTTGGAAATCAAGTTTCAATGTTTGCTGACGCTGTTTTAGAAGATACAGGAGAACCGAGTTATGTGCCAAACGGAGAATTCGTTGGACCGCAAGGAATTGAACCAGACTCTTGGGTTTAAAGCAAATTTCTTGCAAATATGCGATTTTTATTGATAGTAAATAAAATTATCTATAAAAAAGTTATATGGCGTGTCGCGAAAAAATGGCGTATTTTCAACGTTGTTGATGTTCGTGTGAATAAAAAATATATAATTATTAGAAGTTTTTTAAAAAATGTCCACACGTACCGCAAAACACCATTAAAATAGAAAAGGTGTGCGCAATATTGCAACACAAGTTCTGCTGCATTTCGTAGTCGCTTGTACGCAAAGCGCATAAGTAAATTGATACAAACATGATACGTGAGGACTAATGGTAGAAGGAAGCAACGGAAGGCGACGTTTTTCCGACAAATGGGGCAAACACGAGTTAGATGTACTCGCTGTATTGTCTTCCGCATTCCCGCAATGGCTGACTTCGCGTCAAATTGCACAGCGCGTAAAGGCATATGCAGATTCATACGGTGAGCTTGCAGATCAAGCAGCTAAAGCAGCATTCGCAAAACAATTCCAGCGAGATCGCGCAAAGCTTGCTGCTATGGGTATTGCAATCGAATCTAGGCAGCCAGAATATTCTTCAAAGTCCGAAGGTCAAGATTTTGCGTCTTATCGTTTGCAATTAGGCGATGAACCTCGCGTACGTTTACGTTTCGACCAATCTGAATTACCAGTTTTAGCTGCAGCAAATTATCTTGCTCGTTCAATGTCTATTTCTTCTCTTGATTCAGGTCAACACGAGCAACAGCGCACTTCTCGCACTGCTCCTAGAGTTCCACAAACTCCTATTCCTGGCTTAGGCTTAGATTCAATCGCGCCTGGTCTTGGAACGCAAATGCTACCTGATTCTTTGGTAAAAGTTATTGATTCTCGCAGATTTGCCGCAACTGTGGATGTTGACGGCGAACATTTAAACGTTGCTTATACTGATGCTGACGACTTAGCGATGTTTGTGCTAGAACATCCTGGCTCTAGCGTGGTAAGTCCTCAAGAAGCAGTTGATGCTTTCCATCGCCGTTTGCACGCAGCAGTTAATTTTGCTCAATGTGACGAAAATGAGCAAAAAGATGAAGAAGATGCTGTACAAGAAGCGCAAAATATTGAAGAACAAAATAGCGACACTGATAAATCGCATACAAAAAAAGGTTCCTCATTCCAAACTGGAAGTGAAGTAGATCGTAGGCTTCGATTAATGCTTTTCTTGTCTGCTCATCTTGGAGAGGAATTCCCATTAGACGAGCTTGCTGAGCGTTTTATTGGTAGACCAAAAAGCGATGATGAACTTCGTCGATTTGTTACAATTCTTCACAAAGATATAAATACTCTTACTACTGTTTCTGACGATGGGGAAATGGCAGGAAGCCAATTCTTTGATATAGATTGGACTCTTCTTGAGAACGAGGGAATTGTTTCTGCTACTAACTCTTTAGGCTTGGAAAGACTTGCTGGAATTTCACAGCAATATTTGAGCATGCTTACTGCGTCTGCTAATTATTTGGCACATTCTTTGCTTTTGCCTATTGAGCAGCGCACTCAAGCTGAATCCTTGTATAAGCGTCTTCGCCGTCATGTTCTTCCTGGTCAAACTCCATGGCTGAGTTTAACAGGTTACGAAATTGAGCCTCGAAATTGCTCTATTGTTCGCAGTGCTATTAACTCTGGATCTTTGCTAGATATGGAATACACTGACGGGGCAGGGCGTATTCGTCGCAAGATTGTTGCGCCGTCGAAGATTTACGTTGATGAAGGCGTTTACTATGTTGCAGTATGGACTGATGTAGAGCAGCAAACACCAGAAGATAAACGTGAATTTGTTGCTAAAGATACAACAATTAATAAAGCAAATGGCTTGCCTCGCATTTGGCAAGTTCTTCGCGTAGCACGTATTGAACGTGCAGAAGTTGTAGAACCTGTATCTCAAGTTGAAATTCCAGATGTTCCAGTTAGTGAACTTCGCAAGTGGAGCTTTGATAACGGCACTGAAACTTGCTTTATTACCGATGAAACAGAATTGAACTTTTTGAAGAATCTTTCTGGAGCCACTATGGAAACTTGTGGCAGCGGAGTAAAAGTCCATCTTACTGTTTCTTCTGATTCATGGTTCGTTGCGTTTTGCATTGCTCACGCACGTCATATTACAGCTGTTGCTCCTGAAACATTGCGTAGTATGATTATTGCTCGCGCTCAACGTGAATTAAGCGTTAATCACGCTGATAATGCGAATACAGAGGAATAACAATGCCTTGGTGGATTTGGCTACTCATAACGGTTTTTATGCTGATCATGGTAGCGCTCGGAGTTGTTATTGTCGTTTTAAGCGCAATAAAAATAGCTAGAGTCTGCTTTGGCATTTCCGAAGATGTTTCTTCTAGATTCGAACGTTTGCATGAACCAAATAAAGAAGATAATGAGAATCCTCGAGATCCATTATTTACACTTCCTATTAAAGATGCAACGAATCGATATGAGCGAACGCACACAAAAGTTATTGAGCGTCATCAAAAAATTCGCGAGAATCACCGTAGCATATGGCAGCATTGGGATAAAAAATCTCTTCGCGAAGAAGACATTCAGCTATAACATATAAGAAAGCGACTAATACTTTTTATGTCTCATTTATCACATAAAAAAGACTGCAAAAATAAAACAAGCAATCCAACTGACTGCAATGAGAATGATGTAGTATTATCTCCTTCACAACGTTTCGCAGCTTTTAAAAATACAATGAAGCACGAGCGCTCGATGGCATCTAAATTTGAGCGTTCTTTGTCTTTTGAACTTGATGATTTTCAACTTGAAGCTATTGATGCACTAGAAAATGGCAATAATGTTTTAGTTGCTGCTCCTACTGGAGCTGGTAAAACTGTTGTTGCGGATTTTGCTGTATTTCTTGCGCAAAATCGTAATGTAAAAGCTTTTTACACAACGCCTATTAAAGCTTTAAGCAATCAAAAATATCACGATTTCTGCGAACTGTACGGCTCAGACAGAGTAGGGTTATTAACTGGCGATACTTCTGTAAATCCTGAAGCAGACATTGTTGTAATGACTACTGAAGTTTTAAGAAATATGCTTTACGAGCATTCGATTACGTTGCAATCTTTAGGTTTTGTCGTTCTTGACGAAATTCATTATCTTGCAGATAAATTCCGTGGAGCCGTGTGGGAAGAAGTTATTATTCACCTTCCAAAATCGGTGAAAATTATTGGGTTGTCTGCAACTGTTTCAAATGTTGAAGATTTTTCTGCATGGCTAGAATCAGTGCGTGGAGAAACTCATTTGGTTGTTGACGAACACAGACCTGTGCCTTTAGAAAGACATGTTGTTATTCAAGAGGATTCTGCAACTGAGCCTGAGCTACTCGATTTATACGACCATGACAATAATGGAAACGTAACTAAGCGCGTTAACCCTGCATTGACTAGGAAACTTAATGAATTTGAGTACCGTGCTCGTCGCCGTAAAGAATCTTATAGCGATAGCAAATACCGTTACAGAAAAGGTAAGAAGCACAGTGCTAACGGGGGAGTTGCGCAATTAGATAAATGTGCAAAACGACATACTCCTCGTCGATGGGCTGTTATTGACGAATTAGATTACTTGGGAATGCTGCCAGGAATTTATTTCATATTCTCTCGTTCCGGATGCGATCAAGCTGTTCAACAATGTTTAAACGCAGGATTAATACTTACATCCGATGAAGAAATGTACGAAATCCGTAAAATTGTCGACAGCATGGTTGCAAATCAACTTTCTAAAGAAGATTTACACGCTTTAAGTTTTGAACGTTTTCGTTTTGCTCTCGAACAAGGATTTGCAGCACATCATGCAGGTATGATTGCGTTATTCCGTCACATTGTTGAAACGCTATTTGAACGCGGGCTTATTAAAGTTGTTTTTGCAACAGAAACACTTGCTTTAGGATTAAATATGCCAGCTCGAAGCGTTGTTGTAGAAAAGCTAGTAAAATTTGACGGCACTGGGCATGTACCTCTTACGCCTGGAGAATTTACGCAACTTACAGGTCGTGCTGGAAGACGTGGAATTGACGATATTGGTTACGCAATTCTTGTAGATCATGCTGATTTCGTTCCTCAACAAGCTGCAGCACTTTCTAGTAAACGCGTATACCCACTACATTCCAGCTTCGTTCCTACGTTTAATATGGCAGTTAATTTGCTGAACTCAAGCGATGCAGATACTGCTAGAACAACACTAGATCGTTCTTTTGCTCAATGGGAAGCTAATGCTTCTGCTGAACGTTTACATAATCGCATGAATGAACTTGAAACAGCTCTTAAAGGCTATGAAGAAGCATTTTACTGCGAACATGGGGATTTTGCTGAGTTCTTACAATTACGCATGAAGCTTAAAGAAGCTCAACACGATCAACGCCGTAAACTTAAACATACTTTATTCCATACAGATGCAGAACGCACAGCAGCGTTTAAAGCGCTGGATGATGTTATTGCAAATCTTAGAGAAGCTGAACGAACTCATCCGTGTGCAGGTTGTGCAGATATTCAGCAACATTTGCGTTGGGGCTACCATTGGATTAGAGAACATAAGGAACTTGATCAAGTACGTGAACGCTACGAATCTCGTACCGGTTCTGTTGCTAGAACTTTTGACCATATTTGTGACGTATTGTACAGTTTGGATTATTTACAATCTGAAGATTCTTCACAAAACCAAATTTTGCACCTTACTGAGCGCGGTCAATTGTTAAGAAGGTTGTATAACGAACTAGATATTGTATTTGCTGAAGCTATTTGCGAAGGAATTTTTAATGATCTTTCGCCGCTTGAATTATTATCGTGCTTGTCTGCATTAGTTTATGAATCTAGAGGACCTGCAGGGGGAGAACCTAGACGATATCCAGGCGGCAAGGATGGGGCAATATTTAATACAGTATTGCGAATGAAAGAATTGTTTATGCGTACTAGCGCATTATGCGCAGACGCTCATTTGCCAGCGTTAAGACCGCTTGAATTTGGTGCTGTAGATATTATGTATGATTGGGCTAATGGCGCTGATCTAGCTGAAATTTTGCGCAATACTGACAGCACTGGAGGAGATTTCGTGCGTCAAGCTAAACGTCTTATTGATTTACTTACTCAACTTTTCGCAGCAGGAGAATATTTACAATCTATAGATGGCGTAGATAAAAATCTTGCTTCGTGTGCTTATGAAGCTGCAAAACTATTAAACCGTGGAGTTGTAGCATACTCAGATGTATAAGTATGAGCATATACAAATAAAACGCATGTATTTTGTATATATAAATCGTTTTTATATATATAGTCCGTGCAATTCGGTAATTTTATAAAGTACTACACAAGGAGATACTATGGCAGAACGCAGTTTACGCGGTATGAGCATTGGTGCGAAATCATTAGAATCTGATGATAATGTAGATTTCGCGGCACGAAATGATGTTGTGTATGTGTGCCCAAAGGGACATCGCACGATTCTTCCTTTTGCTCAAGGCGCAGAAATTCCTGAAGAGTGGGAATGCCGCTGCGGCACGATTGCACATCGCGAAGGCGAAGATGATCGCCCAGATGATGATTTCAACAAGCCGTCTAGGACGCATTGGGATATGCTGCTTGAACGTCGTAGTGAAGAAGAATTAAAAACTTTGCTCGACAAGCGTCTAAAAATGCATCATGAGGGCTGGATTCCTGACTATGAGTGAATTCTCAGTGCCTTCAGGATGCACTAGTCGTCGCATTATTCTGCTTGATCTTGATGGCACATTAACAAAGTCAGATGCTGGTATTATTACTTGCGCAAAGCTTGCATTGAAAGAATTGAAACAGCCTATACCGGACGATGCTGAAATGCACCGTTTTATAGGTCCTTCAATTTTAGAATCTCTTCAACGCAATAATGTTCCTGAATCGCTGCTAGCAAAGGGACTTGCTACGTATCGCAAGTATTATTCTGAAGTAGCAACTTTTGACGATCCTAATAATCCTGGTAAAAAAATTCCAGGATGCCTACTTAACAAAGTATACGATGGAATACTTGAGCAACTCACAAAACTTCGTGAAGCTGGATATTATTTAGCAACCGCATCTTGCAAGCCAGAATATCAAGTAAAGCCTATTTGCGATTATTTTGGTTTGACGAAGTATCTTGACGGAATTTATGGCGCCAGCAAAGATATGTCGCGTATTAGCAAAACTCAAGTTATTCGTTATGTTTTTGATGAGATTGATTACAATCCAGAAAAAGGCGACAGAGCTTTGATGGTTGGAGACCGCTGGACTGATGCTGACGGAGCAAAAGATTGCGGCTTGGATTGCTTGGGATGCGCATGGGGTTATGCTGAGCCTGGAGAGCTTGAAGCACACGGATCTTACAGAATTATTGATAGCGTAAGCGAATTAAGCACTGCAATTTGCGAATATTTCGCTTAATCTAATCAGAATTTTGTCGTAACGGCTTTTTCTTTACACGTGCGTAAAGTTTCGGTCGGATTTTAGTGAGAAAACGACAGTTTCTTTACATGCGTGCACAGTTTCTGTCGTTTTTTGGCTGTATTCCGACATTTACTTTACAACGCTGCACAGTTTCTGCCGGTTGAGCTTATTATTTAACTAAATTTGCTTGATATTTATCCGATAATGTATGTTATGTCAAATTAGAGATAATAATCAAACGCAACCAGCAAAATCTCACACTACTGTCAAATAATATCCTTACGATACTTCTTGCTAAATAATCTAAGACTTGCAGCTTCGGTACGCGCAAAATAGCATTGCAAAAATATTAGCAAAAATAAGCACGATAATAATCGCATATGACGCAATTAACGTCGATCTCATTAATAACCAATAATCGTCACAAACAAATCCAAAATCGCGAACAATATGAAAAAGCATGTACGCAAGCATTGCGCAAGGAAGCCCACAACAATGTGTAATAACAATACTCCAAGGCATTAAACCAATAGAATTTCGCTTCTTATTACTATTGCTAATATTATTTGATTTCAAATAAGCATTTTTTCGAAATTTTACTAAAAAACGCACGCAAGCAAATAAACTATATAAAAACAATGCTACTGAAGCAAACCAGCAAATAACATCGATAATAACAACTACAAACATGCCATTATCCCCACGTTTCCTGAACAAGACTCCATGAGTTTGAAGATGTATGAGAAGTAGGTTTTGAATAAGATTTGCGAGTAGACTTACTACTTTTTTCTTCAACTTGCGTAGCGTCAACAGAATTTTCAGAAGATAAGTCCTCTTCAACTCTAGAAACAATGCGACCAACAGCAATAGCAAATACTGCTAAACCAGAAGCAAGCATACGACGCATATTATCTTGATTCTCATCGCACTCTTGAACAGACTGACCATCACAAATAATAGTCATATTTCTCAAACGCTCTTCTGAGTATCGATTAAGAAAAATAATAGCCGTAGTAACATTAACTAAATTAACGCCAGCATCGAGCAACCTTTTAGCTACAGCCATAATCGCAATATCCTTAAAAGAATACAAACGACGAGAACCAGAACCGCTAGATGCGTGAATTGAAGGCTCTATAATGCTTTTACGAGCCCAATAATCGAGTTGCCGGTAAGTAATACCGGCAACCTTCATAGCGACACTACCACGGTATCCTGAAGCGTGATCAGCAGACAAGGAAAAGTTAAAAAGCTCCCCCTGTACTGCATTAATCACATTATCGGACTGTGACTGCGTCATGTGCGAAAAATACCAGTCTGAATTTGCCAATCATAATTTCATCGCCATTATGCAGCACTGATTCATCAACACGTTCACGATTTACATACGTACCGTTTAGACTTCCAGAATCTGAAATGCTAAACACGCCATTATGGCGCTTAAACACTGCATGCGCACGCGAAACAGTAGAATCGTCTAACAAAATATCAGCATGCGAATCGCGTCCAACTGTTACTAAATCTTCATCGAGAAGATAGCGAGAACCAGACACTGCTCCCCTAGTTGAAATCAACAACGCAGTACCAGGAAGTAATTTCGCTATAGTATCAAAATCATCCTGTTGCATAGGACGATCTGAAGTTGTATTCATTGGAATATGAATAGCTGGCATACCAATAATAGTGGTTTCGCCAGCTGTAGGAATCGGTTCAGTCATACTTGCTATTCTACCTTGTTACTCGACTGGTTTTGCATATTCGTACTGTTTTGGTTCGCGTGTCGAAGTAATTTCTACTTCATCAGGCACTGAAACCATTACAGAAGAACCAAATTTAATTTTTAAACGCGACCCAACACCGCCTGCAATATTAACAGCATTTTGCAAATTCTGAGGGTCACCAATTGCTTTCACAATATAAGGAGGATCAATCATAATATTGTCGCATATAAGACCATGCTTAGTTTGCGAAATATAGCTTGAAGTAACTATTCTCACACCGTTAATAGACATAACTTCTACGCCAGCATTTCGCAATTCCTCTATTAGCTGAAACATCGTAGCGGCATCAATATTCTCTTTTTCGCCTGCAGTAATGTGAACTACAATACCTTTACCTACTGCCGGCAGACGTCCAGAAATAAGACCATTTGCTTGAGCATTCTGCTGAGCAATACGACGAGCTTCATCTTGTTTATCTACTGCTTCACGCAACGAATTGAGCTGACCTGTTAATTCACTTTTTCGGCTTTCCAAACTTTGAATTTGAGAATGAGTTTCTGTAATAAGACGAGTCAACTCCTCTTCGCTCATTGTTTCATACAAAAGTGAGTTACTACGATTAACTTGAATCATGTACGCAAAACCTAATAAAGCGCAGAGCAACATCATTAAAAAGCCCGTAAATATACGCGCTCGAGTCACGTGACCACTTAGCGAAGATTTTACTTTACGATGAACTGCTGGGAAAGATCCAGTTTGAGTTTCATCACTTTCACGATCATGCGCTTTTTGACGACGCATTTTATGAAGAATATCATCATCTTGTGGAGAATGAGAAAACATTGAAACCATATGCTAACTCCTGAAGATGAAACGACGAATTGCAGAAACGTTAGAGAAAATACGAATTCCTAAAACAACGATAACTGCAGTTTGCAATTGTGCACCTACGCCAAGCTGATTTCCAAGCAAAACAAGCAACGTAGCTGCTATAACGTTTGAGAAGAATGAGATAACAAAAACTTTATCCGAAAAGTTTCTTTCAAAATATGCACGTGCAGCACCAAGCAACGCATCTAGTGCTGCAACGACCATAATAGGTAAGTAAGGCTGAATGACAATAGGAATATCTGGATGAACAACAACTCCAATTAATACTCCCAAAATTAATCCAAAAATCGCTGCCATGCTTATCTCCTAATTCTCTCGTTGGCAAAACTAATATCGCCTGTGCTTGCTGCACTTAGTCGTATAACTCTCGAAGGTGAAACCTGTGGATTAATGCCTGCATTAACTAAAGATGCGTACCATTTCATGCGCTTCATATCATTGCATTGTTTAATCAAATCATCAGAATCGCCAATAACTTCAATAACATATGGGCTTTGAGTTTGATTAACTCCAATAAGAATAGTTTGACCAGCAACACGAATAGAAGTTTGTGCTCCGAGTCTATGCCCGTTAACGGAAATAGCTTCAGCGCCTGCTTTCCACAATAATGACACAAATTGTTGAATATCACGATCTGTAACTAATCGCATTCTTGCGCCGTTACTTTCGCGAGGTAAAGAACCGCTATTCACATCGCTCGAAGCAGAAATAGGATTAGCAATAGTTAAAGTAATCCCAGAACCTTCTACAGCATGAGTGCCATTAACCATATCATCTGATTTACTAACTTCATCCTCTTCAGGCGTAGTAATTTTTTGCGACTCATGATCTACGTTATTTCTCAATGACGTTACTTCTTCTACAAGCTTATCGAAACGAGACGTATAACCAGACAACTCATTAGCTAATGAAGAACGTATTGCTTTTCTAGGATCAGTGTGCAATTTGCGAACAAACTGGCTACCAACAGTACCAATAGAAACACACAATAAAAATACTATGGCTCTAGTGAACCACAGATTAAATAGTTTAACAGGCTGTTTACTTAACCTTGCATCCATAAACATTGGATCAACTGGACGATTAGTTAAATCATCAATAAGACGCAAAGCATAGTCATCAATATAACGGCTACGATCATGATTGTGAGCAAAACCACTGGGAGACATTACAACGTGATGCGTTGAAATACCAGTAAATGAGTGCGAGAATAATGCCCTACGCCTAGTTAACGACATTCCATCAGGAGCATCAAAAGATATTGGCATAGTGCTTTTGTGAGACGTATGCTTTACATCTAAATCTTTAATACTATCTTTTAAACTAACAAATTCATCTTGCTTAGTCATATGTGCGTACACGCCTTATTTAGTTTTTTCTTGACTTAGCAAGTAGTAAATAAGCTTGCATATAGTAAAGCAAGCCAGCATACCAATATAGAGCAATACCCCACACTCCACATGCAAGTGCAGCAGCATAAAGCACGAACATAGACTCAGTAGATACAGCATAAACAATCATTAAAGAAACGATTGAAAGCATAAGAAGCGCTGTGCCAGCTTTACCTACGAAGTTAACAGGCAAAGGACCGTAATCTCTTTGCGCAAGTACTATTACAAGTACAGCCATAATAGCATCACGCAATACTACTAATAAAAGTGCCCACCAAGGGATAATCATTGCAATAGCTAAAGCTAGAGTACTGCAAAAAATCAATAGACGATCAGCTATAGGATCAAGAATTTGACCCAACTTACTAACTTGATTCAAAGTACGAGCAAGATAACCATCAAGACAATCAGAAAATGCAGATATTGCTAAAACAATAAGAGCAAAAGTCATTTGATGCTGTGTAATAAGCCAAGCAATATACGGAATTGAACATATGCGCAAAAAACTGATTAGATTAGGTATTGTCAAAACTCGATTCATTGCTTCAGGACTATATTCCTGATTAATAACGAACTTAGTCATAATATCTTCCTCATCGAAATCACTCAACTAATCAGCATATATTCGCATCAAAAACTCGCTTGTTGTGCAATACTTAACATGTTGGGGACATATTTCATGTCCCCAACACACATCTAATATTTATTCACGCCAAGCAGCTTTAGCAGTATTACGAATAGCTTCAATCGCTTCTTTAGGACTTTCTGCTCTATAAACTGCAGAACCTGCAACAAGCACATCAGCACCAGCTTCAGCAACTATTGCTGCAGTCGAAGGGCTAACTCCTCCATCAACCTGAATATGAGTCTGCAATCCGCGACGAGTAATTTCGTCACGTAAACGGCGAACCTTATTCATTTGATTAGCTAAGAACTTCTGTCCACCGAAACCAGGCTCAACAGTCATAATAAGAACCATATCGAATTCATCAAGAATATCGAAAATAGGTTCAACTGGTTCCGCAGGGCGCACAGCAAAGCAAGCTTTACAGCCCATATCGCGAAGCTGACGAGCTAATCTCACTGGAGCATGAGTAGCACCCATATGGAAACTCACAGAAGCAGCTCCAAGCTTAGCGTATTCTGGAGCCCAACGATCTGGATCCTCAATCATCAAATGTACGTCAACTGGAAGTTTAGTAACCTCACAAATTCGCTTAACAATTGGTTCACCCAAAGTCAAGTTAGGTACAAAGTGATGATCCATTACATCGACATGAACAAGATCCGCATTAGATATTGCATCGAGGTCACGCTCAAGATTGCAAAAATCTGCGGAAAGAATGCTAGGTGCTATTTGTATATTCATGTGTACTATTCTAGAAAATGCAAGCGACTAGTTTTATAAAACAAGATTTTTAAAATTGCTTTTTCAAATACTTGAATCTTACTTACTAGAAGTGTTCTGAGACTCACGTTCTCTTTCGTCTGAAGTTATATCTATAAGTCGTTCAACAAGAGACTCACGAGTACTAGTACTATTTTGCAGCAAAGCAAAAGCAACAGTTGCACAAATGAATACGATAATAGAAACCCAAACATTAATGCGCACACCTAAGAAAACATGTGAAAAATCAATTCGCAATGCCTCAATCCACACGCGTCCAATTGTGTACCACATAACATAAAGCGCGAATACAGAACCGGCTTTTAACTTCTTAGCTATAACTTTTCCAAAATAAATAAGCAATGCAGCACCGATGAAATTCCAAATCATCTCGTACAAAAATGTTGGATGGAATAATGTTCCAGCCGGGCAGGTTAAACCATCGTAGCAGCGCTCAGCATGACCAATAGCTTGAGTGGCATTATAGTTTAATTTCAAACCCCAAGGCAATGTTGTTGGAGCTCCATAAAGTTCCTGATTAAACCAATTTCCAAGTCTACCTATGCCTTGTGCAATAAGTATTGCAGGAGCGGCACAATCAGCTAGTAATCCAATAGGATATTTACGATACTTGCATAAAGCGCAAGCAGCTAATGCGCCTAAGAATATGCCACCCCAAATTCCTAGACCACCGTTCCAAATTCTAAAAATTTCTAAGAAATCACCATGAGATCCAAAGAATCTTTCTGGAGTTGTAATTACGTGGTACAAACGCGCACCAATTATTCCAGCAGGAAGACTGACTAAAACAAGATCAAGTATCTGGTTAAAATCTCCTCCAAGACGTTTCCATCGACGCGTAGTAATCCACATTGCAATCAAAATACCAGCAAGAATACTAAGAGCGTAAAACTTTATGTTTACAAAGCCAAGAGAAAATTGCGAAATACTTGGCGACGGAATAAAACTGACTGTCATGGCGTCGATATTAGCCTAAGCCCACGATTGTGACAGATAAATTTAGAAATGAGCAAGTTGCAAAAGCACAAGCAGCACAGGACCGCACAGCAAAATAGAATCTACTCGGTCAAGAACACCACCATGACCTTTTAGCAAATGTCCCATGTCTTTAATACCAATATCTCTTTTAAGCATAGAAGCACACAAGTCACCAAATGTGCCAACAATTCCAGAAGAAATACCCATAACTAATGGCATCCACCAGAAATTGAACCAAGAGGAACCATAAAAACCTGCAATAATTGCGTATGCTCCTATAATCGCAAAAAGCATTGAGCCTATTAAGCCCTCTACAGACTTCTTAGGAGAGATTCGCGGAGAAAGCTTATGTTTACCCAACCACGCACCAGCAAATAATCCGCCAGTGTCACTTAATGCAGGTAAAAATACCAAAAGCATAGCGTGAGCAACTGCGTATTTTGTATTTGTAAGAGCTAACACAATGCAAGAAGCTAAAAGTGGAATGTACAACACTACGAATAGCGAAACAGACATATTCGTAAATAAAGTATGCTCGTATGATGAGCGGTTAGAACCATCGAGCTTTTTTTCTACAGCTTGCATCGTTCTATTTGAAATAGTGCTGCTAAGAGTCGCACAAATTACTGTAAGAAGCAAAGATGCAGTAATTCCACTAGCCATAGCAACAGCATGCCATTTTGCATAGTAGGTTGCAAAAATAGTTACAAGCGAACATATTGATAACGTCACGAAAGGAATACGCAAACCAAGAGTTGCAAAATCAACATGTAATTCCCACAATGCCAGAACCATAAAAATGGCCATAAGCACTATAAAGACATCAATGCTAATAATTAAGCAAGAAACAATTGCTACAACTAGTATTGCGGCAGTAGCAATTGCTTGAGGCATATTCCTGCCTGTGCGACGATTAATATCACTTAAAGTTTCATGGGTGCCATGTGTAGCAGTAGCTGCTTT
Source organism: Gardnerella phocaeensis (assembly GCF_048545075.1). Classification (NCBI taxonomy): domain Bacteria; kingdom Bacillati; phylum Actinomycetota; class Actinomycetes; order Bifidobacteriales; family Bifidobacteriaceae; genus Gardnerella; species Gardnerella phocaeensis. The sequence goes on from NZ_JBKQXS010000006.1 coordinate 40,778, forward strand.
GTCAGAAGATAATCTTACTTCTGATGCAGTTTTTTCAGCGTCTGCTTTATTGACTCCATTGGCAAAATTATGCTGTTTTAGTTGACTCATACGGCACCCATTCAGTTTGAAACTACAAAAATCTCAGACTTCCATAATTTCTTTTTGCTTACCTTCAAGCAAAACGTCTAAAGAATCAGTAACTTGCTTAGTTACTTTATCAAGCTCTTTTTGTAAACGATCGCCTTCATCTTCGCCAAGTTCACCGTCTTTAACAGACTTGTCAATAGATTCCTTAGCTTTGCGACGAATATTGCGAACTGCAACTTTGCCTTCTTCTGCTTTATTCTTAGCAAGCTTGACGTATTCCTTGCGACGCTCTTCCGTAAGCTCTGGCATAGTAACACGAATAACATTGCCATCACGATTAGGGCTTACGCCTAAATCAGAATCGCGAATGGCTTTTTCAACAGCATTCGCTTGAGAAGCATCAAAAGGCGTAACTGAAAGGGTTCTAGGCTCTGGAACACCAATAGATGCAACAGCTTTAATTGGAGTTGGAGCACCATAATAATCAACCATAATTCCGTTTAGCAAAGCAGGATTAGCACGACCGGTGCGAATACCCATAAAATTCTCTTTAGTAGCTTCAACAGACTTATTCATCTGTTCACGGGCTTGATCAATTATTGCTGACATGTGTTCTCCTTTATAATATTTAAGCAAATGTTGGCTCTGCATTAGACACTAAAGTGCCAATAGATTCTCCAACAAGAGCACTAGTTACGTTACCTTCGCCTTCGAGACCAAAAACACGAATTTTTTGATTATTATCGCGAGCCATAGAAAGCGCAGACGCATCCATAACAGCTAAACCATCGACGATAGCACGCTTATAGTTTAATGTTAGGAACTTACGAGCAGTAGAATCTTTACGAGGATCAGCACTATATACGCCATCCACACCATTCTTGCCCATAAGAACTTCATCGCAATGAATTTCCAATGAACGTTGAATAGAAACAGTATCTGTTGAGAAGTATGGCATTCCGGCACCAGCACCAAAAATAACCACACGACCCTTTTCAAGGTGACGAATTGCTTTCAACGGAATATAAGGTTCTGCAACCTGACCCATTGTAATAGCAGTTTGTACGCGAGTTGCTTGCCCTGCTTGCTCAAGAAAATCCTGAAGAGCCAAGCAGTTCATTACAGTGCCCAACATACCCATGTAATCGCCACGGCTACGATCAATACCTGCTTGCTGCAGTTCTGCTCCCCTAAAGAAGTTACCGCCGCCGACAACAATAGCAACCTGAACGCCTTGATTGACTGCAGCTACTATTTCGCCGGCAATCCTACGAATAACATTAGTATCAATACCAACAGCGCCACCACCGAATGCTTCTCCAGAAAGCTTTAATAAAACCCTACGGGACTTTCTTTCATCCGTTTGTGCAATAGCCATACAGATTCCTCCAGTCATAACGGCGAATGAGGTATATCTTTGTCAGTTTATCTATCAATAACGACACTCAAAACGCACGTTAAGCTGGAAAATGAATATAAAAAATGGGTTGCGCACAACTTGTGCACGCAACCCTATATACAAGAACAAAAATAAATTCTTATATAATTAGTGCTTATTCAGCAGCACCCTTGCCAACCTCAACGCGAGCAAAGGCAAAAGCGGTGCCGCCAACTTCCTTGAACAAGTCACCAACGCTCTTGGATGGATCCTTAACGTATGCCTGCTCGAGAAGTACAGTTTCCTTGAAGAAGGCGTTCATACGTCCTTCAACAATCTTTGGAACAATCTTCTCTGGCTTGCCTTCAGCCAAGGACTTCTCGGTTGCAACGCGACGCTCAGATTCCAAAACTTCTTCTGGAACATCTTCGCGGCGAAGCCACTGTGCACCCATAGCGGAAATCTGCAAAGCAGCTTCGTGAGCAACCTTTGCGCCAGCTTCGTCAGTAGCAATCATGGAAACGATGCTTGGAGGCAATTCCACAGACTTCTTGTGAGCATAAATCTCAACGTGTGGACCGCTTACCTTAGCAACCTGACCAACCTTGACGTGTTCGCCGAACAAAGCTGCTGCTTCTTCAACAGATTCCTTAACAGTTGCACCATCAGCTGGAGCTGCAAGTACTTCTTCAGCAGTAGAAGCATTAGCTTCAACAGCATGGTCAAGAACAGTATTTGAGAATTCCACAAACTTTGGTGTCTTTGCAACAAAGTCGGTTTCAGAATTCAACTCAACTGCGTAACCAGTTTCGCCTTCAGCAGACTTAACAACCTTAGAAGCGATGGTACCTTCCTGAGCCTTGCGACCTTCACGCTTACCAGCTGCTTGAATACCCTTAGCGCGGATGATTTCCTTAGCGCGGGCAACGTCGCCTTCAGCTTCAGTAAGAGCCTTTTTAACGTCCATCATGCCGGCGCCAGTTTCTTCGCGCACCTGCTTAATCAACGCTGCAGTAATTGCTGCCATTTTGTTCTCCTCGTATCAATATGATTCTTAAAAGCTGCAAAAAGCAAAATCAATTGGATTTTGCAGCTTCTAAATAAGAATCTGGTTGCAAATTAGCTTATCAGGCGTTTGCCTCAGTATTTTCTTCCTTGGCAGGCTCAGCTTCAGCTTCGCCTTCCTTGGTGAGCAATTCCTTCTCCCAAGCTGCCATTGGCTGAGCATCATTACCTTCAGACTTAGCGCCCTTACCGGCATGCTCAAGCAAACCTTCAGCTACAGCATCAGCCATCAAGCTAGTCAATAACTCAATGCCACGAATAGCATCGTCGTTTGCAGGAATTGGATACTCAACAGCCTCAGGATCAGTGTTGGTATCAACAATTGCTACAACTGGGATACCAAGCTTGTGAGCTTCTTCAACAGCCAAAGCTTCCTTGTTAATATCAACAACGAACATGGCGGATGGAGTGCGGTTCATGTTGCGAATACCACCGAGCTGCTTGGAAAGCTTGTCCTTCTCGCGCTCGAGAAGCAAAAGTTCCTTCTTAGTCAAGCCGGATCCACGAACATCGCTGAAGTCCATTTCCTCAAGTTCCTTCAAGCGCTTTACGCGAGTAGAAACAGTCTGGAAATTGGTCAACATACCGCCAAGCCAACGCTCGCAAACATAAGGCATGTTTACGCGAGTTGCCTGATTCTGTACAGCTTCTTGAGCCTGCTTCTTAGTGCCCACGAAGAGAACAGTGCCGTTGTGAGCAACAGTCTGCTTGATGAAGTCATAAGCCTTGTCGATCATGTCGAGAGACTTGAACAAATTGATGATATGAATACCATTGCGCTGGGTAAGAATGAACTGCTTCATCTTTGGGTTCCAGCGACGAGTCTGATGTCCGAAGTGCAAACCAGCCTTCAGCATTTCACTCATGGTAATCTGTGCCATATCTATATACCTTTCTTGTCGGTTATTTCCTGGCCATGTCTGTTCGCATGCAACTTGGTTAACACATGTCTAAATCCAAGCCGACCGACACGAACGGACGCGTACATGGCGCGTATTTGCGAATCCGTGTAGACAATAAAAAGCGAGCAATCATACAACGCGGCAATACTCATGCTCAAAATGGACACGCAAAGAGCGATTATATCAGATACTCAATACTAAAAATCGGCATTCTTGTAGCAATAAAAGCAACAAAAACGCCGATAATTTTTAAAAAATTATTTACGCATAAAGCATAAAAACTAAAACTTAGTTACGCATATTATTGCGCAACTCACGCAACGCTTGACGGCGCACGTCCTTTTCAAGCCTATCTAAATAAATATGACCATCTAAATGATCACACTCATGCTGAATCATTCTAGCCATAAGACCTTCACCTTCAAGCACTACAGTCTTACCATCTAAATCAATTCCACGAGCTCTAGCATAATTTGCGCGCCTAGTTTTGTACCATAATCCCGGAACAGAAAGGCAACCCTCGTCGTCGTACTGCTCACCTTTTAGCTCTTCAATTACTGGATTTAGAATATAGCCGATTCGACCATTTATATTGTAAGAAAAAGCTCTAAAACTTACACCAATCTGATTAGCAGACAATCCAGCTCTACCTGGGTCATTTACCGTTTCCAATAAATCATCAACTAAATGTTTCACAGCTGGAGTAATTTCACGAATCTCATCACAAGGAGTTCGCAATACAGGATCCGGAACAATACGAATTTTTCTAATAGACACTCGATTACTCTTTCTTTTATTTAAGTAGGAATAACGAAAAACAACTACAAATATGCAAGCTCTTTACTCGACATGTTCATTATTATCACTATGCGATGTCGAAGAGGAATCTGATGAAGATTCTTCACCAAAATGCTTCAAATGATTCGCAGCTTGATCGATAGCTTGACGAACTCGAGGAGTTACAGCTTCCTGAGCTTGCTTAACAGTCTCTTGTGCTTGCTTAACAGTCTCAGTAGTTTTATCGAGAATCTTTACAGTTGCTGGCAAAGGACGAGTATTAGGCTTTGGAGCATACAATTGCGTTTCGATAATATCAGCATAGCGAGCAAGAATCTTCGGACGAACAATCTTCATACTTGGAGTCAAGGTTCCAGCATCTTGAGTAAATTCATCTTGCAAAATAACAAACTTACGAACAGACTCAGCGCGAGAAACAGTACTATTAGCTTGGTCAATAAATTGCTGAATTACTGAACGCACAGCATCGTTAGCAGCAATCTCACTCATAGTAAGGTTAACATCCATTCCCTTATTCTTTAGCCAAGAACGAACCATATCTGGATCAAGCTCAATTAAAGCAGACACAAATGGCTTACCATCGCCCACTACTACAGCATGAGAAACTAATGGGCATTGAGCAATAATACCTTCCATAGGAGCAGGACTTATATTCTTGCCACCAGCAGTAATAATAATATCTTTTTTGCGACCAGTAATAGACAAGAATCCTTCATCATCTATTGAACCAAGATCTCCTGAATGCAACCATCCATCTTCGTCAATAACTTCTGCAGTAAGCTCGGGCTTATTGAAATATCCCATAAATACGTTAGGACCTTTAATAAGCACTTCATCATCGTCAGCAAGACGAATAGTTATACCAGGACCAGGTCGACCTACAGATCCAACTTGATTTGCATGCTCAAAATTAACTACGCAAGGAGCAGCAGTTTCAGTCATTCCATAGCCTTGAATAAAAGTAATACCGTCAAGACCATTAAAGAAATGAGCCAAATCAGCATCCATTGGGGCTCCACCGCAAGCTAACCATGAAAGATTAGGGCCTAAAGCTGAACGAATAGAAGAACCAACTGTTTTCATGTACATTGCATGATTCATGCGCGCAGCAAGAGAATGGGTTTTACCTTCAACATTGTCGCGAGACCATTGAATGAAATGCTTTACAGCTTTAGCAAAGATACGACCCTTTATGCCAGCACCAGCTTTTTGTGACGCAGCGTTATAAACTTTTTCAAAAACCCTAGGAACGCCAAGTAAATACGTAGGCTTAAAACTACGCAAATCAGCCAAAAGATGCTTAGCATTAGGCACATATCCAATAACGCCATGAGCACCGATTGCAACATATTGAATGTAGCGAGCAAAACAATGCGCTAATGGAAGGAATAAAAGCAAACGATTTGGCTTGCATAGCATATCGCTAAGAACATCGTAACCAGCAAAAACAATATGCGTAAAATTACGATTTGAAAGCATTGCGCCTTTAGGTCTACCAGTTGAGCCAGAAGTGTAAACAATAGTAGCTAAATCATCTGCCTTAACAGCATCAACAGCTTTATTAAGCTCATCATCAGTAATAGATTTACCAAAATCAACAACTGCTTCCAAGCCGCCAGCTTTGAAATTAAATACAGTTTTCAAAGTTATGCGTTTATGATCCTGGCGAACACGCTCTAAGCATTGAGCATGCGCATCGTCTCCAGCAAAAGCAATAACTGGCTTAACTTCATCGATAATGTCAGCTGCCTGTAATGCTGAATCTGTTTCATAAATAGGAACGCTTACAGCACCAATGCATGCACAAGCAAAATCGGTAATACCCCACTCATAGCATGTAGCAGAGTAAATAACAACTTTGGAGCCATGCTGAACTCCGAGTGCTATTAAGCCTCGAGCTACTGCACGAACTTTCGCGAGCATTTCAGATGAAGTAACATCATGCCAACGACGAGTTTCATCGTCTTGCCATTGAGCAACCACGTCTTGTGGGTTACGCATAGCACGATTGGCGAGTAAGGAATAAATGGTATCACCGTCTTGAGTTGGGTGAATGGCTTCTACAGCAAATTCTCGGAGCATATTATTTATTGTACTTGATAACAGAATCGACACGACTGCACGAAGTACAAAAAATAATACTTAATATTGTCATTTATAAACAAACACTGATAAAACTTAG
>NZ_JBKQXS010000007.1:0-42260 GCF_048545075.1 Gardnerella phocaeensis
TCTCATGGCAGGGGCTTGTTGGTTATTCCAGAAAATAAGGTTCCTGAGTTTAAGAAGTTGCTTGTTGAATATTATGAGGGTGAAGATTTGCAGGTGATTGCTTCGTTTATGAGGGAATATTGTTGGAAGCATTAAACGCGACGGTCGTTGCTATGGGGTTGGAATCTCTGCGGATTGAGTAATTTGTGTTGTAAAGCTTGATTGGAGTATTATTCTTACGATTGGCGAACTTTCATTCCGACGATTGGTGAGATATTGATACAACGATTGGCTATGTTTAGAAATGCGGTTGTAAGCGCAAACGGTAAAAGGTTTAATGAGTGGCGGCTTTAGGCTGGCTTGGCGCGGTTTTTGAGAGCGTGTTTTTAGTTTTGCTTTAACTTGTGTTTGTGAGAACGTTTCTCATTCGTTAGAAATGATTTGGCGCTTGTATATAGATTTGAGAGCATTGCCTAGCGGCTTTCGAACACAAGTAAGAAAGAGCGAGGTTAGTCAGACGGCTGCCTCGCTCTTTTGATTTCAAGAGCAAAGAAAGACGTGTACCTCACGGCGCTAATGCGCCGCTCGCCGTACGAAGAAGGTGAGCTGGACACATGTAAGGAGCGGGGATATGGTACAGGATACCGTTTCCCATAAATGAGGATTTGATTTGAAAATTTGACCAATTATTTGACCAAATGACCAATTATTTTTTAACTACCGTATATTCTGTTCACGCGCGTAGTAATTCTAAAATGAAGTGGAAAAAAGTTGGTCATTTGGTCATTTTGGGAAAATCAATTCATAAACGAGCTGAAACGCATGACAAAAAATGAAAAAACGGAATTGGTAAAATGTAATAATTGGTCATTTCCCTCTCCCCACCTGTGCTTTTGTGAATTTGAATGCTGAAAATCTGACCTCGTTTGGGGTATAACGAACATGAAAACTAAATACTTTCACGAGTTGAAATGCGATGGAAAAGCAGTGGTCAGAGATGACGTAGTACTGGAAATCTCGTCCTCCAAATCGCCGTTTATTAGCTCTATCGGACGGATTGCAATCTCATTGACGAGAACCATCCCTCCCACTTGCTTCGATAGGTCTTCGTAAGTCTTGATGTAATCGTTGAAATTCATGTGAATCCTCCTTTGTTCCGTGCAATCTCGACTGTCTTCAGACGGTCTTGCTGGAGGTCTAAATAGATTAATTTATGAGGGAGAAGCATATATAATTACATGCGTATATGATTAAGAAAGTGGGGGAACCTATGGCTAATGATGTACAGAAGCGCCCAGGGCAGGATGATGAGAAGAAAACGACGCTGACCTTGTCTTTGACGGTTGGTGATAAGAAGAAGCTCAAGGTGATGGCGGCACAGCAGGAAACCTACATTGCGGCAATCATTCATGAGTGGGTGAAGGAACACTCAGAGGAGGTGTAGGCATAAATGGCAGGAAATTCTGGTCTTAGTAATGCCACAAAAGCGAAAAAAGACGAGTTTTACACCCAGCTGACAGACATTGAAAAAGAGATGCGCTACTACAGGGCACATTTCAAGGGAAAGACGGTGTTCTGCAACTGCGATGACCCATTCGAATCCAACTTCTTCAAGTACTTCGTTCTTAACTTCAACAAGCTCGGGCTGAAGAAGCTCATAGCCACATGCTATGCAACCTCCCCCATAGCAAACCAGCAACTGACTCTGTTTGATGTCATCGGCGACGAAGAGGAGAACAGGGACAAGCCATATAAGGCGGTTGTTACTAAGGTCTATGACAAGACAGGTGATGGCGGCGTTGATATGTTTGATGTGGCAGAGCTTTTCAAGTCTGGTGAGAACGAGCTGACTGAGCTTGCAGGAGACGGAGATTTCCGTTCTAAGGAATGTCTTGAGTTTTTGGACGAGGCAGACATCGTCGTAACAAATCCGCCGTTCTCATTGTTCAGGGACTATGTGACAACGCTGATGGAGCATAGGAAGAAGTTTATCATCATTGGAAACGTGAACGCCATCACGTATAAAGAGGTATTTCCGCTGATTATGAATAATGAAATCTGGATTGGAGCAAGCATCCATTCTGGGGATAGGGCATTCTATGTCCCAGATGACTACCCGCTCAATGCTTCCGGCTGTGGAATTGATGCGGACGGTCGTAAATTCATTCGCGTAAAGGGCGTTCGTTGGTGGACGAACCTCGACTACAGACAGCGCCATGAAGAGTTGATTCTGGTTAAGAAGTACAGTCCCGAAAACTACAGTAGCTACGACAATTACGATGGAATCAATGTAGATGCCACATCTGATATTCCGTGTGACTATGCGGGCATTATGGGCGTTCCTATTACGTTCCTCGACAAATACAGTCCTGACCAGTTTGAAATTCTCGGAATAACAAAGACGTGGTTCGGTGTTGCAAGTAAGACATACCCAAAGCAGATTCAGATTGATAAGAACGGAAAAAAGTCTGAGGTCTCAAAACTTAACGATGGGCCATCGTTAGAAGTCGAGGTTCCACCAGTAGGGAAAACGTACTACATGGTGGATGGGAAAAGTTATGTTCAACTTTACGCTCGTGTGCTTGTGCGGAATAAACATCCAGAAGCTCCAAGGGAGATGTAAATCGTGCAGATAGAACAAAGAAAAGTGACTGTTAGAGAGGTCACAGAGGGATATTTTAATGATGCCGAAGAAGGTGTTACTGGTTACGACGATCGCTTAGATATTCGTCCGAAGTATCAGCGTGAGTTTGTCTATAAGGACAACCAAAGAGATGAGGTCATCCGTACCGTTATGCGGGGATTGCCCTTGAATGTGATGTATTGGTGCCGTACAGGCGAGGATACTTATGAAGTGCTAGACGGACAGCAAAGGACAATTTCGCTGTGTGAATACGTCGATGGTACTTTTTCGGTTGACGATAAGTATTTCTATAACTTGCCTTCTGATCAGCAAGACAAAATTCTCGATTACGAGCTGTTTGTCTATGTGTGCGACGGCACAGACTCGGAGAAGCTGGATTGGTTCAAGATAATCAACATCGCTGGCGAGCGTCTTACCGACCAAGAACTGAGAAATGCGGTATATGCTGGTTCATGGGTTTCGGATGCGAAACGTTATTTCTCGAAGACGGGATGTGCTGCTGATACGTTGGCGGGCGATTACCTCAAGGGTGCATCCATCCGTCAGGAGTACTTGGAGACTGCTATTAGCTGGGCTGCTGCCGCTGATGGTGAAACCATCGAAGGCTATATGGCAAAGCATCAAAACGAGCCTACCTCTCAAGCATTGTGGAGCTATTTCCGCTCTGTCATTGAATGGGTTGAGGCCATCTTCCCTAAGAAGCGCAAGGAGATGAAGGGCTTGGCTTGGGGCTTGTTCTACAACGAACATGGCAAGAGAACAGACCTAGACCCTAAGAAACTTGAGCTTGAAGTACAGAGGTTGCTTGGTGATGAGGACGTGACCAAGAAATCAGGTATCTATGAATACTTGCTAACAGGTTCAGAACGTGCATTGTCTATTCGTGCATTTGACAGACGTGATGCCTTGGCATCTTACGAAAAACAGCATCACAAGTGTGCTATTTGCGGTGAAGAGTTCGAGTTTGAGGAGATGCAGGCAGACCATATCAAGCCTTGGAGCAAAGGCGGTCACACAACCCCTGAGAACTGCCAGATGCTATGCCGTGATTGCAACTTGAAGAAGAGCAATAAGTAGGTGAAACAATATGAATGGGCTTAATGTAGAGCAAGAAGCTGCTCTTGTTTATGCGTGGATGCACCAGGATGCAGATGCGATAAATTTCACAGACCTAGGAATCTCAGAAGCGTTTGTCGCATTAAAGAATCAGGGAATGATTAAAATGCAAACTGATTGGGGTCATACCCTTGTCTTGTTTCAATCATTGCTTCCAGCGGGTAGCGAACACTACGATGAAGCAAGAAAGGCTAGGCGATGGTTTGAACCTGTAAGCGATGAAGCCGATTGCTTAATGATGCGTCTTGCTGCTCAAGATGCAAGTAAGCGAAAGTTAGGGGATGAACCGATATCTGTCTCCGTTGATTTCGACAAGGACACGTATTATGCGGAACTATCTCGGCATGGCTTGTTGGACGTGCAGTGGGCGAATGATTCTCCGTATATAGTGACAGTTACTGATAAAGGGCGTACCTATGCTAATGGGTGGTTTCAAGGACAAATGGATAAGAACAACCAGAATATAAATTTTGCACCGGTCATAAATAATAACATTTCCGCGACCGCAAATGCGGAAGCAGACATAAGAGATGTGACCATTGGCGCAACTGTGGGAGCCATTCTTGACTTAGATATTGAGCAGAATTTGAAAGAAGACGTTCAAGATGCCGTAAAGCAGCTTGAAAAAGCGATGAAAGAAAAGAATAAGACGAAGTTTGCTGAAAAGCTTGAGAAGGTAGCGTCTCTTGCTAAGAGTTCGGCAGAAATTGCAACTATCGTACTTCCGTTCGTGCAGACGGCAATAAAGACGCTTTTGGGTTAGTTGCTAACTTATTGATTGAAAGTGGGAGGGGTGAATTAAAGGGATGCGCAGAAAGGCATGGTCTTTCCTTATCGGCTTTTCTTCGTCTAGCAGCCAAGGAATATGAGACTAAGTATGAAGCACAGAGAAAATAACTAAAAACGATAAAGGAGTAATCAATCAATTATGAGCAGATATGCGATGTGTCCTGAATGTAATCACAGGATGAGACGTGTTCTTGATTTATGGGGGAATTGGGATGGCGAAACTTACGTGTGTGATTATTGTGCATCAGAGTATGAAGGCGATGATGAGGACGGTGAATCATTGAGCGTATATGACGCCGCTCTAATTTGGGCGTCAAACGGCAAAGATGAGGACTACGCCTTCGGCTATTCAGAAGAAGAATTGGAAGATGCACTGTAGGCGAATAGCAAATCAAAGATGTTTTTCTATGGTGTTTCGGATATCTGATGCTGAAACGCCTTTTTTGAGGGAGGTGATTGTCTGAGTGGCAAAACCAAAGAAAGCTAAGCTTAACGACAACAACCTAACCGTTGCCTACTACCGCGTTTTGCTTTAACTTGCGTTTATGAGAATGTTTCTCATCAAGGCCTATTGGTACAATAATTACATATAAATAAACATAAGTATCTTTAATTACATATAAATAAACATAAGTATCTTTACGCCGTGTATTGAGTGCGCTATTTAATTTGTGCTCAGTGGGTTAACAAGGCGTGAAATCGTGTGTTAGCAGCGTTTTAAGCGTAGTTAACCTGATCAGCGTAAGGAAAGTGTATGCGTAAACTTTTAGCATATTGCCGTCGTGCACCACAATTAACAGTCGTAATTCTTGCTTTTCCGTTTATTGTGGCTTTGTACTCGTATAATTTGCCTATATTAACTACTTTCTGTGAGCAAATTTCTAATTTTTCTCAGCAAATCTTTGATTTCTTAAAAATTAATTGCAGTATTTCCATAAGCCTTAGTATCGGAAAAACTATTATTGCTATTCTCGTTTTATATACGAGCGTTATTTCTTTGCGTAATATGATTAAACATTTACTGCATGGAACTTTAGGAATTGATTTGCTAGCTTTTGTTGCATTGCTTGCAACGCTTTGTATCGGCGAATTTTGGGCAAGCTATTTGATTGTTGTAATGGTTTTTACAGGTGATGCGATTGAAGATTTTGCGCATATGAAAGCCCAGCGCAATCTGTCTCTTTTAGTAAGCGCAGCTCCAAAAACTGCTCATCTTATGACTTTGCCAGGTATTGAGCATGGAATGAATCATAATCAAGCAAATGATGAATCATACGAACCGCCATGTTTGAGTGAAAATCAGTGCAAGCCTAGCTCGTGTGTCCTATGCCAGCATGCTGAATTTAGAAAAGTAGATGTTACTAATTCTGCACAATCTAATGCTGGAGAGCAAAATTGCGAATATAAACGCGATATTTGCCCATTTTTGCAATCAACTACAGATGGAACAATCGCCTCAAATTTGCAACGTTACAAAACGGTTCCAGTTGATGAATTAAATATTGGAAACGTAATTATCGTGCTTCCTGGTGAAACAGTGCCAGTTGACGGTGAATTACTAAGCGGTTCTGCAACTCTTGACACTAGTGCCATTAACGGCGAATCTGTGCCTAGAGAAGTGTTTGCTGGAGCTGCAGTGCTTTCAGGCTGCGTAAATGGTGGCGTTGTGCTTATTATGCGCGTAACTAAGCTATCTGAGCATTCTCAATACCAGAAGATTATGCAGTTGGTTGAATCAGCTAGGTCTTCTAGGGCAGCTGTAGTTCGTTTTGCGGATATGCTATCTGTGCCGTTTACTGTTTTGTCTTTTGCGATTGCTGGTTTTGCTTGGGGCTTTTCTGGAGATGCTCTTAGATTTGCGCAAGTGCTAGTTTTGGCAACTCCGTGTCCGTTGTTAATCGCAGTGCCAGTTGCGTGCATGGCTGGTACTGGGCGTCTAGCAAAACTTGGAATTGTTGTTAAAAGTCAGGATGTGCTTGAGCAATTAAGCCGAGTAACAGACGTGTTTTTCGATAAAACTGGCACGTTAACTGTAAAACAGCCACAAGTTGTGAACGTAGAAGTAATTGATACTACACAGAAAGCTGATCGTATTGTGATGCTCGCAGGTGTGCTAGAAACGTATTCTCAGCACATACTTGCAGGCGGTATTGCTAAAGCGGGATCAGTTTTGTGGGAGCGCACGCATCCATCTTCGGTTCCGCAGCTTCCTAGCGTTAGAGAATACCCTGTAGTGCACAGTGTTAAAGAAACTGCAGGTCAGGGTATTCAAGGCGTTGTAGACGGTATTTTAGTGCGTGTAGGCAGACGCAAGTACGTTACAGAGCAAAACACGAATCAAACTATAGGCAAATCTCTTGCAGCAGACGAAATGGCAACCTACGTTTCTTTTGACGGCGTACTAGCTGGTCGTATTGTGTTAAAAGACGTGCCGCGCGATAACGCGAAATCAACTATTGACGCATTGCGCACGCTTGGCGCTCACTCAATATCTATTCTTACTGGCGATAGTTTGCAAGCTGCAACAACAATTGGTAAAAGCGTTGGAATTGAAACAATATATGCAGATTTACTTCCGCAAGATAAATTAGCGCACGTAAAAAAAGAAATTTATGATTCGTCTAAAAATAAGAAAGATTCAACTGTAACAATGATGGTTGGAGATGGTGTAAACGATGCTCCAGTGCTTGCAGCTGCCGATATTGGCGTAGCAGTAACGGATGGCACAGATACGGCAGCATCTGAATGCGCACAGGTAGTTATTATGAACAACGATATTTCTTCTGTTGCAAGCGCAATAAGAGTAGCAAAACATACTAAACGCGTTATGGTTCAGTCAGTATTGATGGGAATTGGATTGGCAATTATAAGTATGATTTTTGCAGCTTTCGGTTTTATCCCAGCAGTTATTGGCGCAATGATGCAAGAAGCAATTGATGTTGTTGCTATTATGTGGGCTTTAACAGCATTGCGCGAACGAAAATAAAAATATTTTTTGGCAATATTTTTCAATATTCATTACGGCATCTTTAATAATATTCATTTGAGTATTTTATTTGTTTGAGCATGTTGTAAGACGAAGTAATGCGCTAGTCTAATTATGAAAGCATACGAGTTAGCTGCAAAAGGTAACGGCTCAAGCTTGTACGTAACTTATTTTTAGCGAAGAATTACATATAAACGCTTTACAGTTACGCTGCTGAGTGATTGAGGCAACCTATGCTTGTAGGCCGCGCAAAATAGCGCGAAAACGGCGAAAAGTGCCGTATAATACAGCTCAATATGGGGATAATAATGGAAAAAAATAATTTAAACGAAAATGTTTCACAAGAAACATCTCAACTGCGTATTGCTGTAATAGGAGCAGGTCCTGCAGGAGTGTATTCTTCCGATATCTTCTTACGCCAGATTGCAAAGCGTGGAGAAGAATTGGGATTAGGCTCTAGTGCTCGCATTGATCTTTTTGAAAAGTTGCCTGTGCCTTTCGGTTTAGTGCGTTACGGAGTAGCTCCTGACCATCCAAGTATCAAATTTATTGCGGACGCGCTTGAAAAAACGCTTGATAATCCAAATATACATTTGTATGCGAATGTTGAATTTGGTAAGGACATTGCATTAGAAGATTTGTTGGAACGCTACGATGCAGTGTTGTTTGCCACCGGCGCTGTGGAAGATAGGCCATTGCGAGGTGTGCCGGGTGCTGATTTAGACGGAGTGTACGGAGCTGCAAAATTCGTAGAATGGTACGACGGATACCCAACTAGCAAGCGCACGTGGCCGCTTGAAGCCAAGGAAGTAGCTGTTATTGGCGGCGGAAATGTGGCAATGGATGTTGCTCGTGAGCTTTTGCGCGACCCGGATTATTTGCGCGCTCATACGGATATTCCAGACGACGTGTATGAGGGATTGCAAAAAAATCAAACTCAAACCTTGCATCTATTTATTCGTCGTGGAGTTGCTCAAGCAAAATTCTCTGTTCAAGAATTGCGTGAAATGGAAAAATTGCAGGGAGTGCAAATTGTTATTAACGAGGATGATTTTGAGCTGGACGATGAGACCATTGAAGTAGCCGGTAACGATAAGCTAACTCGTCAAATGGTTGAGGAGCTTTTCGCTATTCGTGATATGGCTGAAGATATGGAAGATGGTGGAAACGTTGATTTTGAGGGGAATCCTGCCAACAAACGCTATATTATCCACTTCAACTGCGCGCCGGTGGAAATTCTTGGCGAAGATGGTCGTGTGAAGGCAATACGAGTTGAGCGAACTGTAACAAGCGCGGATGGCAAAATGACTCGTACTGGAGAGTTCGAGGAATACGCTGTGCAAGCTGTTTATCATGCCATTGGCTACCACCCCGCAGAAGTTTCAGGTATTGCTTACGATGAAAAGCGTACTTTGCTTGCAAATATTGATGGTCGCTTAGTGACGTCTGTAGAAAATGGCGAAGTTCGTGAGCGATTGTATGCAACTGGCTGGGCTAAGCGTGGGCCGGTAGGATTAATCGGATCTACAAAATCTGATGCTCTTTTGATTGTTAATAATATGCTTGAAGATTTATCTAAAGCTGGCGATGCTGGGCGAATCGCACCTGATCGTGATGAAAATTCTATAGATAAATTATTGGCAGAAAAGGGCATTAAACCAATTGATTACGCTGGTTGGAAGCGAGTTGACTCTTATGAGCGTGAACTTGGAGCCAATGAGCAGAGAACTCGAAAGAAAGTTGTTTCAGCTTCTGAACTTGTAAATATTGCTTTAGGTAGCAAGTAATGCTCTAAATAAACTGAAAATATTACTTAGTATTTAAGTTTGTAGTTAGTAAATACGCAGTATATATTCAGAAAAATTTAAGTTCGCATTATTAAGATGGCTCGTATGTTGAAAGGCTTGAGAATACACTATGGCAGCTTAAAAGCCGCACTATTTTTTGTTGTTGTGTGGCTTTTTCTTGCCTTATGCTGGGTTCTTGCTGGCTCGTGTCTTTCGTCACTAATATGGTTCATTATTCCTGGTATCGCATTTAGCATTTTTGCTTATTGGTGCTCAAGTAATTTTGCGATTATTGCTATGCATGCTACAGAAGTTAGTGAAGAAGAAGAGCCTGTGCTTTACGCAATGGTTAGAGATTTATCTGCTCGAATTGGTAAACCTATGCCGCGAGTAATGGTTTCTCCTTACGAAAGTCCTAATGCTTTTGCAACTGGTAGAAGTGAGCGTCATGCGAGCATATGTTGTACTCGTGGTTTGATTAATATTCTTAACGAACGCGAGTTGCGTAGTGTTATTGGTCATGAATTAACTCATATTTATAATCATGATATTCTCGCTTCTTCGCTGGCTACTGCTACAGCAACAGTATTAACGTACCTTGGTTCTTGGCTTGTTTATGTCGGGGATACGTATCGTCGTGATATTCGCAAGTATTGCAAATTTATCGGTAAGTTTTTGAATATTTTATTCGCTCCTATTGCCTCTGTTATTATCAATGCAATTATTCCCGGTTCGCGTGAATTTGACGCAGATAAGGGAGGTGGCGAAATTACTGGAGATTTTGCTGCTCTTGCTTCCGCACTTAATAAAATTACTTACGGCATGCAGCTTCACGAGATGAAATCTACTGCCGGATTGCAGGCTGTTGCTTCTTTGATGATTATTTGCCCATGGAATGATAATTCTTCTGCGCTTGTGCGTTTGTGCGCTGCGCGTCCTACTGTTCAGGATAGGATTGGGCGTTTAATGAGCATTGCTGCATGAATATTTTATTTGTTGAACTTGATTGTCTTGTTTATTGAGTTTATAAACTGATTTCTAAATGTTGAAGCGGTAAGCTGTGCATGATACCCTTAGATGGTTGTTGAAACTAGTTTGCTTAGTTACAGCATGCGGATGTAGTTCATCGGTAGAATGGAAGCTTCCCAAGCTTCAGAGGCGGGTTCGACTCCCGTCATCCGCTCCATTCATATTGTAAATTTGCGTAAGTTGTAGTTTTTGTACATTGGATGTATAAAAACTACAGCAGCTTAGCCTAGGTTTGAGCCAGAATAGTTCTGAGCGGTTTTGAGTAGTCAAGTACTTTTTGACGTAGCAGTCGTCCCTATACACAAGCTACATAAAAAGCGCTGAGTTACTTATGATATTAATGAATCATCAGTAAATCAGCGCTTAGCTTATTGTTAATAAATTACACGAGATAGCTATCTATTGCTGGTTCTAATTAATAATCATTAATTAGCAATAATTAGAACGTGCGAACATCGTAGAAGTTGTTAAGTTCTTCCATCCAACGTCCAGTGCCAGAAATATCTCCTCGAGTACCTACGGTGAAACCTGGGAAATTGTTCATACGAGCCTCAAGATAGCTTCTAGAGCCATGTCCTTGCGCAGAATTGCCGACGCTTATAGCTCCAGCAAAATTGCCAACAGAACGAATAACCTTGTCGTTGTCTACTTTGTAATGAACAGCGTAACCTTCTCGAGTGAGCTTATTGCCAGTATTGGCGACTGCGCGTAACCAACGGTTGAAAATATTTCCCCAAATTTGTGGTGAATTGAATGTGTAAATTTTCTTAATCCAGTTGTAGCCTTTGCCTTTAGCACGAATTAAAGCACGCTGTGCAAGATATCCTCCGAGGGAATGTCCAGTAATATACAAATTGCTAACAGTATTTTCGCGACCATAACGCTCAATCAACTGTTCAACATCTTTAGCTTGATCTGGGTTATGACCTACAGCTATTGCAAAATCATCATCGTAATCATTAAATTGGGAAGTTCCACGAATTGCTAGTACTTGAACGGTGCCTTGTTCTAAGAATGGGTATGGACTTACATTTTCAAACAAAACAGCATCAAATCCTCCACTTTTGTGGTAGGTTTCCTTAACTTTCCAAAATGGTGCAAGCTCGTTGTGCATAAGGTGGTACTCATTGCGATTTTTGTAAATGTCGTGAAGTGGTTTAGTGTAATCGAGTACCTTATTTATGTAATTATCATCTCGATAAGAAAGTTCAGAGAATAAAACCATATCGCGAGGACTAATATCCCACCTGCGAGGATTGCTGTCTTGATTATCTGGAATGCCATCGCCATCGGTATCGTTCATCATAGGGTGAGAATTGTACCCATAATAAGTCTTACCGTCTTTAGTGTAAGTGTAAATTTCCTGGCTATTAGTTAAGCCGTCACCGTCTAAATCAGCTTGTGGGTCAAGAGGCTTCTTGTGATATAAAGACATATCCAAAGCACCAGGTAAATCTAAGCCTATAGTTCCATCTGCGATTTGTTTAGCTGTTTCAGCAGTAAGTGGAGTTTTTGCATAATTATCTGCGGTTGTTGCCATTGCTGGCGTTGTGAAAGCAGATAGGCTCAAGAGCATGCACAGACTAGTTAAGAACCCTGTCACCGCATTGCGTTTCATAGTACCTCCCATATTTTGTTTAGTTTTGTAGTCAACAAATGTATAGGACGACTGTTTCTTATTATGATTACGATTTGTAGCACCTCTTTGTTAACTACGCGCGTTATATAAATTAATCGAAATTTATTTTGCCGCCACAGTTGCTATTCTACACGGTTCAATTGTATAGTCTACATAAACAAAAGTCCATACTTCTAAATAAATGTTGTTGCTTCTTTTTGTTTACTAAAATCATTGACGATGTGTATAAGCACCATAGAAAACATCTATATAACTAGAGTTATGAATAGCCATAATCTATTCTTAATAATGAAAATAAAAGCGCAACGAATGCGCAAATGACCTATTTAGGAGAATGATATGAGTTTAATGAACACGCATATTCTTCCATTCAAAGTAAATGGCTATAAGAATGGCGAATTTGTTGAAGTAAGCGATACTGATGTTCTTGGCAAATGGGCAATTTTCTTCTTCTATCCAGCTGATTTTTCATTTGTATGCCCAACTGAGTTGGAAGATCTTGCAAATCACTATGAAGAATTGCAAAAGTTAGGCGTTGAAGTTTACTCAGTTTCTACGGATACGCATTTTGTACACAAAGCATGGCATGACGATTCTGAAGCAATTGCAAAAGTAAAGTACACTATGTTGGGCGATCCTTCAGGCGCTCTTTCGCGTAATTTTGACGCTTGGAATCAAGAATCCGGTTTAGCTCACCGTGCTACGTTCCTTGTGGATCCGCAAGGTATGATTCAGTTCTTTGAGATGACTGCAGACGGAATTGGTCGTAACGCAGACGAGCTGCTTCGTAAAGTTAAAGCAGCACAGTATATTGCAGCGCACCCAGGCGAAGTTTGCCCAGCAAAATGGGAGCAGGGCGAAGAAACCTTGGAACCTTCTATCGATTTAGTCGGCAAAATCTGATTTTTGCAATTAAATATTAAATAGTAAAGAATATTTTTTAAAGAATTATCTCAATGCGTAGGGAGCTACGTTCATAGTTTCCTACGCATTTCTCTTATTTTTGCTTGTGACGAAAATTGTAAAGGGAAGTAAACTATGTCTTTGTTGAATGCGTCATTAACTGCTCAGCTTTCAGAATTACTAAAAAAGATGGTATCTAAAATAGAAATTATTTCTTACGTTGATAATTCTGAAACATCTCAAAAAGTCAAAGCCTTGTTAGAAGAAGTATCTCAACAAAGCAACAAAATTAGTATTTCTGAAGTAAATAATAATGAAATTAGCAATGTAAAGCGTAAGCCAAGCTTTGAATTGCGCAGAAAACTAGATAATCCAGTAAATGGAGAATCTACTGTGTCGGTTAGTTTTGCAGGATTGCCTTTAGGACACGAATTCAGCTCTTTAGTACTAGCGCTTCTACAAGTAAGTGGATATGCGCCAAAAATTAGTGATGCGCAGCGCAACGCAATACTAAAGCTTGGTTCACACAATGTAACAACATACATGTCGGTAACTTGCTTAAATTGCCCAGAAGTTGTGCAATCACTTAATACCATTTCTATTATTAACCCTAAAATTCAGCATACTGTAGTTGAAGGTAGCGCTTTCCGCGAAGAAGTAGACAAACTTGGTGTAATGAGTGTGCCAGCAGTTTTTGAAAACGGCAAACTTATTTCCTCCGGACGAGCAGGAATTGACGAACTTGTATCTGTTCTTGCAGCACAAGAAAAATCTGTTGAGCAGAATGAGAATGGCAATAATGATAATAGCGTTTCTTCGGCAAATGTTGCGCTCGCAGAAAAAATGAATTCGCAAAATCCATACGATATTGTTATTGCTGGCGGCGGTCCTGCTGCTTCTGCTGCCGCAATTTACACTGCTCGTAAGGGTTTGCGTACGGCTATGATTATGGATCATCGTGGCGGTCAGGTTGTAGAAACTGAAAGTATTGAAAATCATATTTCCCAAACACATACGACTGGTTCTCAACTAGCAGCAGATTTAACTAAGCATATTTCGCAATACGATATTGACGTATTTACTCCTGATTGGGCAGACTCGCTCGATTTATCTAAGGAACCATATGGGTTGCATACTATTCATGCGCGTTCTGGCGGATCTTTGAAAGCGCGTGCAGTGATTATTGCAACTGGTGCGACTTGGCGTACGTTGGGCGTTCCTGGAGAAGATGAGTATAGGAATAGAGGCGTATCATTCTGCCCTCATTGCGACGGTCCACTTTTCAAAGATAAGAATGTTGTAGTTGTTGGAGGCGGAAATTCTGGTGTTGAAGCTGCTATCGATTTAGCAGGAGTTGCAAAACATGTGACGGTGGTTGAGTTCATGGATGTGCTTAAAGCGGATCAAGTATTGCTTAATGCTTTGCATAAATTACCTAACACTGAAGTTATTACAAGTGCTGCAGTAAGCAGTATTGAAGGTAATGGTAGTAAAGTTACTGCAATACGTTATATAGATCGCAATAAAGCAGACAATGATGAAAACAGAGAACATATTGTTGAAACTGATGGGGTTTTTGTGCAAATTGGTTTAGCTCCAAATACTCGTTGGCTTGCAAATAATATTCCTCTCAATAATCGGGGAGAAATTATTACAAATCGCGCTGGATGTACTGATACTCCGGGTGTTTTTGCTGCTGGAGATTGTTCAGACGAACCGTATAAGCAGATCGTTACAGCGTATGGAACGGGCGCAAATGCTGCACTGTCTGCATTTGACTATCTTATCCGCAGCACGCAAAATAAATAATCTGTAAGATTTATTATGCAATAAACAAGGGGGAGACGCCTTATGAATATTAGAGCGTTAGAATATCTAATAGCTTTTGCACAAGAAGGAAGCTTTACTAAGGCGGCTGCTCGTATGCGCGTCTCTCAGCCTACTCTTTCAACACAAATTAAAAAACTTGAAGAGACTTTAGGCGTAGAACTTATTGAGCGTACACCCGGAAAACAAATCTTAACTCCTGCTGGGAGGGAAGTGGTTTATTACGCTAAACGTATTCAGGCAGATATGTCACGTATTCGACAAGCTGCAAGACGCTCAGAAGATCCATGGTCATCTACAGTGGTTTTGGGTGTGTTCCCAACATTAGGACCATACTTACTTCCGCGGATTATGCCTGTTCTCAGACGTTTAAAACCAAAACTTACTATTCGCTTTATAGAAGAAAAATCAGCAAAACTTATTGATTTGCTAGATAGCGGGCAAGTTGATGCAGTTATATTAAGCGAAAGTTTGAATGTGCCTTCAATAAAAGTGTGTCATGTTTTTGACGAAGATTTTCTTCTTGCGGCTTCTACAAATTCTTTGCTAGGACACGAAAGTAAGCCAATTGAACTTTCAGATTTGTCTACTCAGAAAGTGCTTTTATTAGAAGATGGGCATTGTATGCGTAGAAGCATGCTCGACGTATGCCAAAAAGTAGGTGCGAAGCAATCTGAATTTAGAGCAACATCGTTAGAAACTTTGCGATATATGGTTATAGGTAGCAAAGATGTGACGTTATTGCCGCGTCTTGCAACTGTACCTCCAATTGTGCAGCCAGCTGGTTTGATGTTGCGTGAGTTTAAGAATCCTAAACCTTATCGATCACTATATTTGAATTGGCGCGCAGCTTCTCCAGTAGACAGAATTATGGAAGGATTGTGCAAAATAATTAGTTCAGCATGCTCTGATTTGCATAAAAAATAAGTAGGAATTCTGCTTAAAAATAAAAATAAAAATAGGCACTTCTGTTTGCTAAGTTAGCTGCAGAAGTGCCATATTCTTCTTCTCTTACTTTTCTTTTATTCTCACTTTATTTTGAGAATTACTGCCTCGTTTTATTCGCTATGTTTTATTTGTTGCTAAATTAATGATTTATAATTCAATGCCAAGATAGCGTGCTACTTGATTTACGTCCTTATCTCCACGGCCTGAAACTGTTACTAAAACAATGTCATCCTTACTCATCTTTGGAACCATCTTCATAGCTTGTGCTATTGCATGGGAGCTTTCCAAAGCTGGGATGATTCCTTCAACTCTAGAAAGTGCGCGGAAAGCTTGAACTGCTTCATCATCAGTGATTGCGTAGTATTCTGCGCGACCAGAATCCTTTAAATATGAATGTTCTGGACCGACTCCAGGATAATCCAATCCTGCAGAAATAGAGTAGGCTGGAAGCTCGTTACCGTCATCATCCATAAGAACATAAGTTTTCATGCCGTCCGTAATGCCAATTTTTCCATTCGTCATAGTAGCAGCATTTTGAGGAGTATCAGCGCCTTTACCTGCGCCTTCAGCACCAATCAATCGTACAGACGGATCATCAATATATGCTGCAAAAGAACCAATTGCATTAGAACCGCCACCAATGCAAGCAATTACAGCATTCGGTAATCTGCCTTCTTTTTCTAGGATCTGCCTTCTTGACTCTTTGCTAATAACGCTTTGAAAATCGCGAACCATTTGTGGATAAGGGTAAGGTCCCACTGCGGAACCAACGATGTAGAAGGTATCGTCCAAGTGTTGTGCATAATCCATAAATGCTGCAGTTACAGCATCTTTTAAAGTTTTTGTGCCTTCTTGAACAGCATGAACTTTTGCACCGAGCAAAGTCATTCTAAAAACGTTAAGTTTTTGGCGTTCGCAATCAAGTGCGCCCATAAAAATTTCGCATTCCATGCCGAATCGTGCTGCTGCAGCAGCAGTGGCAACACCATGCTGACCGGCTCCAGTTTCAGCGATAATGCGTTTTTTACCCATGCGCTGAGCGAGTAAAATTTGTCCGAGAACATTGTTCATTTTATGAGCGCCGAGATGGTTTAAATCTTCGCGCTTTAAATACACTTTTGCGCCGCCTAAATATTTTGTGAAAGATTCAGCGTAGTATAAAGGCGTTTCGCGACCGTCGTAATCTTTTAATAATCCAGCTAATTCATTGCGGAACTCTGGATCGTCTTTGTATTGTAAGTAAGCTTCTGCTACTGCGTCGAGTGCTGGACGAATCATATCTGGTACGTACTGTCCGCCAAATTCGCCGTAATACATGTTTTGTTCAACTGCGTTTACCATAATTTTGCCCTTCTTGTGTGTGCCGAGAAAATCGGCATTAGGTTTGTTATTTGTTATTTGTTATTTGTTATTTGTTGTGTTGATTATTTTGTAAATTTGAAGGGCGTGTGCTCAGATAACAAAAAAGCTGGATGGCAGCTTATATGCCATTCAGCTCAAATAACGTTGATGATGAATCCGGCATAGCCCCGTTGATTGTTTAAAATCAGCAAGCCCACACCGATATGTGAACTCGCTTTTAACTACGCCAGCTGCGCCAGAAACGAGTATTCATGTTCATCAACCTCCAATCTTGTTGCACAAGTTTAGCCGTAGCTGTGACAATGTCAACCTTTTAGTGTTAATTCGGCGTTTCATGCAGAAAAAATTTAACCCCGGCGTCTATGCGCCGGGGAAATAAAGGAGAGAAGAAAAGAATAAGTTTTAGGTGCTTTGCACCTGTCTTTTTGTCGACAATATTATATAATCACACTATTCTGAGCAGAACAGTAACGCTAACTGATAATTACCTGAGAATTATATACTTTTCTTCTAAATCTTGCTATTTTAGGAATTAATTTTCTGAAAACGGAATCATTTTTCTAAAAATATTATTCGCTTAAATCAGCACGATAGAAATGCTCATACGAACGCGACGGAGTTGGACCGCGCTGACCTTGATAGTGTGATCCGTTAACAGCTGAACCGTATGGGTTTTCACATGGTGAGCTTAACTGGAAGAAGCACATTTGACCAATTTTCATGCCAGGCCAAAGTTTAACTGGTAAAGTGCTAACGTTTGAAAGTTCCAAAGTAATATGACCTTCGAAACCTGGATCGATGAAGCCAGCTGTGGAATGTGTCAAAATACCAAGACGACCAAGCGAGCTTTTGCCTTCCAAACGTGCAGCAATAGTAGCGTCAAGTTTTACATATTCCCACGTAGCACCGAGTGCGAACTCTCCAGGATGAAGAATCCATGGCTCGCCAGGAGCTACCTCGAACTGTTCCGTAAGTTCTCCCTGATTTTCTGCAGGATCTACATACGTGTAAGCATGATTGTTAAATAATCGGAAGAAACGGTCGAGGCGCACGTCAATTGACGCTGGCTGTACCATTTCCGGGGTCCACGGGGTCAAATCAATGTGACCCTCATCATGAGCTTTGAGAATGTCGTGATCAGACAACAGCATGACGTCAAATCTCCTTGCAATAAAGCTTATACATCAGCAACTTCATTGTTCGCACGAAATATTTATTGCTATTTTGCGCGAAAAATACAATACGCACAATTGTAGCGCGTGCCGCGGTCTGTGATTGACTGCAAAAAATTTTATAGAAAATAAAAACACAAAACGCGGCACAGAAACGTAGGTTATGTAAAAAACTACGTACTGTACCGCGCATTTGTAAAACAGCTTAATAATGTATTTTATTAAGCGGCAATAGTTAAGGCGTTTGCTGCTTTACGTTTTGCAATGAAACGAAGCACGCATTTACGCAATTCGGAAGCAATTAACACGACCATTGAAAGACCGAGGCACTCGAACCATTCCGTTACGCTCAAAGGAACAGTGCCAAATGGCTCGTTCAAGAACGGTATGTAAATTACAGCCAACTGGAGCACAACGGAAACTGCTATAGCACCCCAAAGCCAACGATTTGCAAATAAGCCTACAAATACGCTTTGTGAGTCTGAACGAGATGCTAACGCATTCAGCATTTGCGCAAACACAAGAATTGTGAAGCCCATTGTGCGAGCGTGAGTAAGCTGAGCAGCGTGATCCATAATTCCAACAGAACGGTCCGTAAAGAATCCGCCTGCCAAATGCATATCCATGCCGATTAAAGTGATAGCAGCCATGATTATGCCAATGAATACAATATCTCCCCACATTCGTCGGTCAATAACGCTATCGGTAAGTTTTCGAGGTTTTCTATCCATTACGTCGTCAGTTTGCGGATCAACGCCCATCGCGAGTGCAGGAGCTGCATCTGTAAGCAAGTTAATCCACAAAAGCTGGGTTGCAAGCAAAGGCAAAGTCACGCCAACAGAGTTTGGCTGTGTAATTCCCAGTGCGCCAGCAAAAACAACGCCACCGAAAACAGTACAAACTTCGCCAACGTTAGAACTGAGCAAGTATCGCAAGAATTTACGAATATTGTCGAAAATTCCGCGTCCCTCGCGCACTGCTGCAACAATTGTAGAGAAGTTATCGTCAGCCAAAATCATCTTGGCGGACTCTTTAGTTACTTCTGTACCAGTAATGCCCATTGCGACGCCAATATCGGCAGATTTTACTGCAGGAGCGTCGTTCACGCCATCGCCTGTCATCGCAACAATATTTCCTTGACGTTGAAGCGAAGAAACGATAGCTAACTTGTGCTCAGGAGCTACTCGCGCGTACACGCTAGTTTTACTGATCGCTTCGTCAAAAGCAATGTTGTCGTCGTCGCGTGAGAGCAACTCGTCAAGTTCGTCGCCTGTAAGCGCATGCTCATCTTTCCCAATAATTCCAAGATCTCGAGCAATACGCGTAGCCGTAAGAGGATGATCGCCTGTAATCATAACAGTGCGGATTCCAGCGCGATGAGCTTGAGCTACACTATCTCGAACTTCAATTCGCGGAGGATCAATAATTCCAACCATGCCGTTCCAAATCAAATCAGATTCTAGTACGTCACTTTGTTCCGCAACGTCTGCGATTTGACCTGCAGCGTTAGAAACCATGCCATCAACTTTTGAAAGACTATCGACTCCAAGTGGCCTATAAGCCATTCCAAGCGTTCGGTAGGCTTCTCCTGAAAGACGTTCAACAGTTGCCAAAATATCTTCGCGATCGCCGTCAGTAAGCGGACGCACGGCACCAGCTACTGCAATACGTGTGCAATAAGAAAGCAGCACGTCTGGGGCACCTTTAGCGCAGACAATCAGATTTCCAGAATCCGAACCATCTTTAACAACTACAGACATACGTTTGCGTTCAGAAGTAAAAGGTACTTCCGCAACTCGAGTCAAATGAGCGTAACGTTTGTCTGCTTTTGTTTTACGCGCTGCTACTACTAGCGAAACTTCTGTAGGGTCTCCTACAGGCTGCCAACTTTTAGTAGTTTCGTCATAATGCAAATCGCCGTCGTTAGCTAAACATCCGGAGCCCAATGCGCCTAATACTTCTGTAGCAAGATTTTGTGGCACTGCCAGATCTGCGTCCGCAGAACCAATTAATATCATGCGTCCTTCAGGCTTGTAACCGCTTCCTGTAAGCTGAACTTCGCCGCTAGGTGTTATTACGCGTTCAACAGTCATCTCGTTTCGAGTTAAGGTGCCTGTTTTATCGGAGCAAATAACAGAAGCAGAACCAAGTGTTTCTACGGATGAAAGCTTTTTTACAACAGCATGATGCTTCACCATTCGTTGCACGCCAAGCGCAAGAACTACTGTCAAAATCGCAGCTAAACCTTCTGGAACAGCAGCAACAGCTAGGGAAACAGAAAGCAGCAAGGAATCAATAATATCTTGAATGCTGTGGAAGCCTTCAATCAGCCACATGGAAGCAAGAACAACAGCAGCAATAATGCACACCGCAATTCCAAGAACTTTGGAAACGTGTACCATTTCTTTTTCGAGAGGTGTTGCTTCGTCATCTGATTTTGAAAGCATATCCGCAATTTTGCCAACTTGCGTGCGCATGCCTGTAGAGGTGACTACAGCGCGACCGGTTCCTTGCGTAACAGCAGTTCCGTTGAAAACCATGTTTGTACGATCGCCTAAAGCTTTTGCAGACGAAAGTGTATTCGGACGTTTGCTTACTGCTACAGATTCTCCTGTAAGGCTTGCTTCTGCTACGCGTAAGGAGGCTGCTGCTATAAGTCGACCGTCTGCAGATACAGCATCGCCTTCGCCAAGCACAAGAATATCTCCAGGAACAACTTCTGCAGTATTAATGCGCACAACGCTACCATTGCGCAAAACTGAAGTTTGCGGAGCGCTCATTCTAGCTAAAGCTTCGACTGCTTCTTCTGCGCGCGACTCTTGAATGTAGCCAAGAACTGCGTTTGCAATCAAAATAATGATAATTACGATTGAATCAAACGGAAGAATCTCTCCACCGCTGTTTCCTTTATGTTGTGCGCGCTCAACAAACCACGCAATTGCAGAAATAATAGTTGCTGCAATAAGCAAGTAAACGAGCGGATCTTTAAATTGATCAAGGAATCGTTTCCATGCTGGAATTTTAGGAGCAGCAGCAAGCGCATTCGGACCGAATTGATCAAGTCTTTTTGCAGCTTCCTCAGAACTTAAACCGCATGAAATATCTACGTTAAGCGATTTAGCTACTTGTTGAACATCACACAATGATGGATCTTTGCTATTAGCTGAAGAGTCAGCTGTTTTATTGGATTGATCAAGAGCGTGATCAACCATATCTTCCCCCTTGGGAGTGCCGCGGAGTAGTCAATAATCGCAATGCTAACGCTATTTTTAGCGCTTCGTATTGTAACTATTGCGCGGTTGTGGAATATTGCAATAGTTTGCAACAATTAAGTACCGTTCTATTATGCCATACAACGCGCCGAGCTTAGAATCTGCGAACTTTACCGGATTCAAAAAGCTATTAATAGCAATGCCTCGGGGGCATGTGAGAATAGGAGTATGACTACGAAAAAAGGACCGACCAAGGGGTCGGGTGGAAAACATCGCAATGCTTTACGCGGAAAAGGGCCTACTCCGAAGGCTGAAGATCGCGTGTATCACAAAGCTTATTTTGCTAAGAAAGCTGCTATTAAGCGCACGTTTGCGGATCCTCGTTTGGCTGCGCGCCGCCGAGTGGATAAGCTTGGTAGCGATTCAGACGAGTTGGTAATTGGTCGCAATGCTGCTTTAGAGGCTTTACGAGTTGGAGTTCCAAGTACGCAATTGTATGTAGCTAATCGCATTGAGCACGACGATCGCACTCGCGAAATCGTTAAGTTAGCAGGTATGCAGGGTTTGCGTTTGCTTGAAGCAGATCGCCTTGAAATGGATCGTATTGCGCATAGCACGAATCATCAGGGCATTATTTTGAAAGTTCAGCCTTACCAGTATCACTCTTTGCAAGAGTTGGTTGAACGCGCTGAAAAGAAGGCGCGCGCAATGGAAGCTGCTGATTCAGATTCTGCTCGCATTAATGCCCGACCACTATTTATTGCTTTGGATGGCGTTACAGATCCTCAAAATTTGGGTGCTGTTATTCGTTCTGCAGCAGCTTTTGGTGCTAATGGTGTAATTTTGCCTGAGCGCAGAAGTGCTTCCGTAACTGCTGCCGCTTGGAAGGTTTCTGCCGGTGCTGCAGCTCATTTGCCTGTTGCTCGAGTTGTGAATTTAAATAAGGCAATTCAAAGTTTGCGTGAGCGCGGATGGTATGCAATTGGTCTTGATGGCGGAGGCGATAAGCTTGTTGGAGAAACTGGCTTTGAAACTGACCCGTTAGTTGTTGTGCTCGGCTCCGAAGGCAAGGGCATGAGTCGTCTTACGCGAGAAGCGTGCGATGCAATTGCTGGAATCCCAATTTCTAGTGCAGTTGAATCTCTTAACGCTTCGGTTGCAGCAGGCATTAGTTTGTACGCTGTTGCTAACGCTCGTCGTTTGGCTGCGAAAACAGAACAACTATGAGCGAAAATGCTACTGCGAATGCGAATGCAATTACTACATACGCAACTGCAACTACGAATACGACTAAAAATTTAAATATTTCTAATAAGCTATGGTTCGTAAAGCATGTGCGCGCGCTTATTTTTATTGCGTACATTGCTGTTGTTGTAGTAGTGATGTGCTTCCATGAGCCTTGGTTCGATGAAGCTCAAAGTTGGCTTATTGCGCGCGATTCTTCGTTTGCCGATTTGTTAACTCTTCGTCCACATTATGAGGGCCATCCACCTCTTTGGACTTTGCTTCTTTCAATCCCGGCAAAAACAGGAGTGCCATACGAAATTGGTCTTAAAGGCGTGCAGATTCTATGCACTGCGCTTTTGGGCGGTTGGCTTATTTTCCGCGCGCCTTTTAGTAAATTAGCTGTATTTTTGCTTCCGTTTACGTATTTTTTGTGCTTCCAATATGGCGTTACGTCTCGTCCGTATGCTCTTCTTTGCACGGCTTTGTTCATGGTTGCGCATTATTGGAAACAATCTGATTCTAAACCTTCTGATACTTGGAAACTCGCTTTAAGTCTTGTACTTTTATGTGCAATCAGTGCGTACGGCATTGCTTTAGCAGCAGGTTTTGCTTTGGCTTGGATTTGGCGAGCTGCAAAATCTGCAGGAATTAAAAAAGCTTTCGCTGAAATATTCTCTAACGCTAACAGATTAGTAAGCTGGATAATTCTTGCTTTAGTTGGAATTGCAAGCATTATTTGCATTTGGCCTGCTTCTAACGCTTTTGCATCACGTGAAACATTCGACGGAAATTCGTCTCTTACGCAATTCTTGTCGTTTATTTTCGTTATGCCATCAGAAAGCATGTTCACTCAATTTGCCGGCGATGTTTCTTTACGTAGACTCACACTAAGCGTACCTTCCGCGATTATTTGCGTTATTATTTCGATTTTAATATGGGCTTTCGCTATAAGAATTGCTTATCGAAGAGGCATGCTTGTTTCTTTGATACTCACTTACTTAACTTTTGCAGCAATTGCAACACAATATTTCACTTTGCATCACGTAGGAATCGTTTTTGTATTCTTCGTGGCTCAACTTTGGATGTGCATTGCGCGTAAGCCACTGGAATCTAAAGATATTCCGGCTATTATTTTTAGGCTATTCAAAAACGCAAATAAAAATACAAATAAAACTGAAAATAGCAACGAAAATAGCAATAGTAAATCTGCAAGTAAATCTGCTGGACGCAAAGTTATTACTGGCATTATTACTGTTGTTTTATTGTACCCAAGCTTAGTTTGGAACGCGTATTCTTGCGTTAACGATATTCGATTCGACTATTCAGGCTCGCGTGCACTTGCGCAATTTATTAAGCAAAATCATGCTGAAAATAAGCGATTTGTAACGTCTTGGCTGCATCAAAACGAAAAAACCGATAAGCAAGGTAATGTTATTGTTCCGGAATTTGAAGATATTCATCAATACTCGTGGCAGCTTATTACAGTAAATCCTTATTTCTCAAAGAATCTTATTGATTGCAGTTATAAGAATAGCTCGTTTATTACAAATGAGCGGCCATCTCAAGAACAGGCATCAAATGAGATGGCTGTTTGCAAGGCAAAGAAAGAGCCAGAATTCTTCGTTACGGAATCAAGCAAACCTTGGTATTACTTTGTTTCGTTAAATTACAATATTGACCATTACACTGAGCGTACTATTGCTAAAACAAAATCATCTTGGAAAGCAAAAACCTCAGAAGGAAGAATTATTGTATACGAGCGCAAAAATAATTAGCGCATTTATATAAACATGTAAATACAGTTAAATATATTTCAGTATATTTAATTACATTTAATTACACTATGAAAATGCCCCTGCGTAAGTTAAGTAACTTATTTAGGGGCATTTTTTATTACAATGTTTTACTTTTTAATGTAAAACATGCGGTTTTATTTACCAGAAACCGAATGGATCAAATATTCCACCATCGTCGCCGTCGTCATCTCCGCGCTGCTGTAAATCGTCGTCATCATCCGACTTACTGTTGCGTTTTTTGCTAGGCTTCTTTTGGTTTTGCTTTAACTGCTTTTCTCGCTTATTTGTGCCATTAACAGCAGCTTCTTCTTGGTTGAATGTGATTTGCAACTTAAGTGTGTTGCCGTTACGAACTATTGTAATCGTAGCTTTTTGGTTGAACGCTGTTGCTCTCACATATCCGAGAAGTGCGTAATTATTAGATACAGGCTTATCGTCAAATGCAACAATAGTGTCATTGGCTTTGAGGCCAGCTTTTTCAGCAGGGCTTCCTTGATTTACAGAAACAACTTGAGCTCCTCCGCGAGTAATTCCTTCAGACTCAACTGCTGTGCTTTTAATCATGATTCCCAGAGCTACATGCTTTACAGAACCATTTTTAATAATTTCTGTAACTACTCGTTTTACCAAATTTGCTGGAATTGCAAAGCCGATACCGATAGATCCTGTAGCTTCCCCTTGAATTGAGGTTGCTGCAATAGAAGAATTAATGCCTATTACTTTTCCGGCAGCGTTAAAAGTTGGACCGCCCGAATTTCCTGGATTAATAGCTGCGTCAATTTGTACAGCATTAGTTACAACTTCAGAGCGGCTTTGGTCATCCATAACTGATACTGGACGATTCAGAGCAGAAACAATGCCTGTAGTAGCCGTA
Source organism: Gardnerella phocaeensis (assembly GCF_048545075.1). Taxonomy (NCBI): domain Bacteria; kingdom Bacillati; phylum Actinomycetota; class Actinomycetes; order Bifidobacteriales; family Bifidobacteriaceae; genus Gardnerella; species Gardnerella phocaeensis. The sequence continues at coordinate 25,291 of NZ_JBKQXS010000007.1, forward strand.
TCGTCATATCCAAGCGGATTTCCGATTGCCATAACCGGTTCGCCAACGGAAAGTAGATTAGAGTCAGCAAATTGGACTGCCTTTAAATTATTTGGTGAATTGTCCAATTTAAGTACTGCCAAATCAGTAGTTTTATCCGCTCCAACTAATGTGGCTGAATAAATTTGACCGTTAGAAAGCGTTACTTGAATTTCTTTTGCATCAGCAATTACGTGATTATTTGTTACAACGTAACCTTTTGAGTCAATGATTGCTCCAGAACCCTTTCCCATGCCTTTCTCTAAACGAGTTTGTATAGAAACAACGGCTCCAGAAACATTTTTTGCAACTCCTTGCCAATCTGGAGCTTGACCGCCTTTAACTACTGCGGTTCCAGGGCCAGAAGAATTAGATCCGATGCTTGATAAAGAACTGCTTTGTGGAATTGAAATAAGACCTTGCGAGATTGCAAACATAACTACAACTACGCAAACTATTGCAGAAATTGCAGAGGATAGAATGGCAACAAAAACAGTTGATGAAGAGCTTTTTGTTTTTCTTTTGTTACCTTTCTTATTTGTGTTTTTCGCATTGTTTTTAGCGTTTTTATTTTCTGCATTTGTGTTAATAATGCTCGTTTTTGCTATATTTTCATTTTTTTCGTTACTTGCATTATTTCCAAAATTCTGTTGTGCTGGTGTTTGATTGCCAACTTCATTATTTGGGTAAGAATTATTGTCTGTGCCGTAATTATACGTATTTCCGAAGCTATTAGAATTATTATTTTCGTAGTAATTTTGCGATCCGGTGTATTGCGTAGGAGCATTGCTGATATTTGTATTATTCGCATCGTTATTTTGGTTTACGGCGTAATTGTTAGCTGGATACTGTGTAGTGTTTGTGCCAGCTTCATTTTCGTTATTTTTTGGACCGTAAGCTCCGAATTCAGGAGCTGGGCTATATGTTTGTGCTGTTTGTGCTGCTTGCGTTGGTTGTGCTGGTTGCGTTGCTTGCGTCGGCTGTTCCTGCTGCTCGTAATATCCATTATTTGCAGTTTCATTGGATTCCTGCTGATTTGCACCATACATATCGTCAGCCATTCATCCTCCTTACAAAAGACTCTTAACACACCATAATAAACCATGCCGTTATCTATGTAATAGCTAGTATGTTTTTTTATAATTTTTTAAATAATTTGCTTTATAAATTTCATAAATTTGCAAATTAATTGGATATTGTCACATGAAAATATAAATTGTGCGTGTTTTTTGATTTACGCTCGTCATGCCTTCTAATAAAGTAAATGTTATGACAAGTCTTCTTGAACATCCACGCGGAGCTGAGCCGGGGAAACCTGGTGACCGCAAAGAATTTTCTTTTACAACCAAAACGCGACTTTCCAATACTGCTGAAGGTAAAGGTCGTGACGGCGCTCGCTATGGGCGCACCGGCGTAATTCACACTCCTCACGGAGATATTCAGACCCCAGCTTTTGTGCCTGTTGCAACTCAAGCTGCAATGAAGGCAGTATTGCCAGAAAGCATTAAGGATTTGGGCGCGCAGTGCATGCTTTCAAACGCTTTTCACTTGTATGAGCGTCCGGGTGCGGATGTTCTTGACGAAGCTGGCGGATTGGGAAAGTTTATGAACTGGGATAAGCCAACCTTTACGGATTCTGGCGGTTTTCAGGTTCTTTCTTTGGGTGCTGGTTTTAAGAAGACGCTTGCAATGGACGTTACTGGCATGAAGTCGGACGACGTTATTGCAGCCGGTAAGGAGCGCATGGCTTTTGTTGACGAGGATGGCGTAACTTTTAAGTCTCCTCTTAACGGAGCCAAGCACCGTTTTAGTGCTGAAATTTCTATGGGAATACAGCATAAGCTTGGTGCGGATATTATGTTTGCTTTCGATGAGCTTACTACTTTGATGAATACGCGTCGTTACCAGGAGGAGTCAGTAGAGCGCACTTTCCGCTGGGCTAAGCGTTGTGTCGCTGAGCATCAGCGTTTAACGCAGGAGCGCGTTGGTAAGCCTTATCAAGCGTTGTATGGCGTTGTGCAGGGCGCGAATTATGAGGATTTGCGTAGGCATGCAGCTGAAGAGATTGCTTCTTTAGATTTTGATGGAGTCGGAATCGGCGGTGCTATTGAGAAGCGAATTATTGGTGATACTTGTGCATGGATTTGCGATGCTATGCCGGAAAATCGACCTCGTCACGTGCTTGGTATTGCTGCAGTTGACGATATTTTTGCGTGTGTTGAAAATGGTGGAGATACTTTCGACTGTGTTGCTCCTGCTCGCTGCGGAAGGAACGGTGCAATTTTCACTCGACATGGTCGCTACAACGTAAAACGTGCTGAGTTTAAGCATGATCAGCGTCCGCTTGAAGAAGGCTGCGATTGCTACACTTGCACGCATTATTCCAGAATGTATGTGGATCATTTGTTGCGCGCTAGTGAAATGAATGGATTTACGCTTGCGACCATTCATAATGAGCGTTTCTTTGTGAAGCTGCTAGACGATATTCGAGCTTCTATTGACGGCGGATATTTTGAAGAGTTTCGCGATGAAACTCTTGCTCATTATTACGAAAACGGTTCAAAAGGCTGAGAGTAGTTTTGAGCGCAAAATGCTAGGCTAAATATTGCGAATTTATATCAAATATGATAGCCTTACACTTTGTATGCGAACGTGGCGGAATGGTAGACGCGCTGTCTTCAGGTGGCAGTGAGCGTATGCTCGTGCGGGTTCAAGTCCCGCCGTTCGCACTCGTCAAAAAGGCTGGAATTGCAAGGGTTTTGCCTCTTACGATTCTGGCCTTTTGTGCAAGTATAGTGCAAATATAAAGCAGCTATATTGCAACTGCAGTGCAAAAAGTGCGAATGTTGTACAAACTTCTATTTATTACAAGCGACGGTGATGTAATGAACACTAACGATGAACTAAATATCAATAATGTAAATAACAATTCTTACGAACCGCATATTGGCCGCGAATCTCACGTTGTGCCGGGCCATTTTGGTGAGCCTTTAAAAGTTACGAATGCTCAGTATTCGCAAGGTAATGCTTCAGCTCATCCAACGCATCCGCTGCTTTTGCTCCTTCACGGTTGGGGTTCTAACGAGGAAGATTTATTGGATTTGTTGCGAGTAGTGGCGCCGTACAATGATGCAATTGCTTTACGCGCTCCGCTTAAGCTGGCAGAAGGCTCTTACAGTTGGTTCCACGATGCTGTGCCGCAGCGAGAAGATTTAGATTACGACATGTATGCTGCCGCCGTATCAATCGACGAGTGGGTGCGTGAAAATATTCCAGCAAATCGCAACATTGTGCCATTTGGTTTTTCGCAAGGAGCTGCGCTCGCAGTGCACGTTTTGCGTTTGAATCCTGCGCGTTATCGTGCAGCTGTTTCGCTTTCTGGGTTTATAGCTCCTAATGCTCCTACTTCTGCATCTGAAATTGCTTTGAAAGACGACGATTTAGCGGAACGTAATACGCCTGTATTTTTCGGCTACGGATTAGAAGATGACGTGATTCCTCCTTACGAATTTTCGGCTGCTGCCGCGTGGCTTGAAGAGCATACTTGGCTAGAAGAACGTCGTTATCGCGGACTGGATCATGCTGTTGATATGAACGAAATTGGCGATATTCGCAAATGGTTTGTAACTCACGATATTTCTTCTGGGCTTATGTAAATTTATTCGATTTTGTTTTTTCTTAATCTGTAAATTAATCTGTAAAGTGATTTCATGAATATGCGCGATGAGATAGTATTTGCAATGAATCAAGCCTTGAATTTGGCTCGAGAGTCTGCTTCTGCAGACGAAGTCCCAGTTGGAGCAGTTGTGCTTGATGGCGACGGCAATATTATTGGCAAAGGCGCAAATATGCGCGAGCAGAGCGCTGATCCTTTGGCTCATGCTGAAGTGCTTGCTATGAAAGATGCTGCTATCTCGCGCAAATCTTGGAATCTATCTGATTGCACTTTGGTAGTAACTCTTGAACCTTGCCCTATGTGTGCTGGGGCTGTGCTGCAAACGCGTCTTAAACGCGTGATTTTCGGCGCATGGGATGCCAAACTTGGTGCGTGTGGGTCTGTGTGGGATATTTTGCGAGATCCTCATGTTGGTTCGCGTCCGGAAGTTATTGGCTCAGTATGCGAATCTGAGTGTGCTCAACTCTTGCGAAACTTTTTTGAAAATCACCGTTAGATAAGTGTTGCATTATTTTTTAATGTTGCGTTTAATTCAAGATAACGCAGTGCAGGAAAAGTAATTTTTTTTTAGCGTGTTTCCCTTGTGTTCATTCTAGCAAAATGTTATAGTTGCGGTAACGTTACCGCATGAGGTAAGTTGAAGAAACCGACAATTGTGGAAACGTTATCTCAATTTGCGGATTCTATTCAGCGCTGATGAAGCTGCTCATTGAGAATAAGATTGCACAGAGGCTCTTATGCATGGTTGCATAGTGCTGTTTTTCTCCAACGAGAGGAGTATATGGAAAAACGTAGTATAAAACATGGAGTACAAGCTAAAATCAAAACATATCGATAACAGTGCAAAATTGTTAACACTGGTTGAGCATAAGAGATGAGCTGGAGGTGTCATGTCGTACATTACGATTCGCGATGTTGCGCAACGTGCTGGTATATCAGTATCAACTGTTTCTCGCGCATTGAATAATACGGGTCGTATATCGGCAAACACTAAGGCGAAAGTTGAGCGTGCAGTTGCGGAACTAGGTTATATACCAGATTCTCGCGCTCAGGCGATGCGGTCATCTCGCACTAAGACAGTGGGGCTACTTGTGCCAGATATACGCAATGCGTATTTTGCTGAGCTTGCGTATACTGTGCAAGACTCGTTGTTTGATGCCGGCTATTGTGCGTTTATTGGAACATCTTCTGAGAGTGCAGCTCGTCAAGATTCATTCATTACAAGTATTCTTTCTCAACGCATTGATGGTGCGATTATTGTGCCTCAGGGTGAGGAAACTGATGCTATGAGAATGTTGATGGAGCAGCATCTTCCACTTATGTTTATGGATCGACATGTGGAGCCTCGGACTGGCGATTTGATGCATGTGCCAGTTGTGGATTCGGATCCAGAGCAAGGTATTCGTGACGCATTATTGGATGTTAAACAACATGGTTTTTGCTCAGTTGGCTACGTGTCTGGTCCAATTATCGCTTCACCGTCACTGCAAGAACGTGAACAAGTATTTCGTACAGTGGCTTCGGAGATATTTGGCGAAGAACATGTATTTGTAGAATCTACGGGATTTGAACAATCCTCATGTGCTAGCGTGTTGCATCGCATGATTAGCGTTGGTGTAAAAGCGCTTATTGTCGGTTATTCGCCAGATGCGCTGCGAGTGATGGATGTAATGGCTCGTGAAGGATTAGTGATAGGCAGTGATATTTCACTTATCTCGTTTGATGATGTTGAAATATTCCGCTTAGCAACGCCGCGTATTTCTACTATTTCGCAACAAGTTCAGCGCATTGGTCGTACTAGTGCCGCACTTTTTTTGGATATGTTAGAACATAATGTTGATGTTCAATCGCAGCGAGTAGAAACTATGTATATTCCGCGTGAATCGTTAGGAAATGCGTAGCTGTAAGGCTGTTATTCTATAGCTTGACACTATTGTTATTGATTTTTGTACCGTGATTTTGTAAGCGTGTGCAGCAATCGCCTGAGCGTACCGTTGTTGTTACGTTTTTGCATGCACAGTGCGGCATAATTCTCATCCAAAGTACAAGCGTAATGTAGCGTAATTTATTGCATTTTCGTGGCAGCAGTGGTGCTGTAGCGAAGAAAGAGGTAGGACATGACGGAACTATCGCTAGTAGGAGTATCGAAAATATTCGGTAATTCTACGGTAGTTGACAATGTGTCTGTAACAGTAAAACCAGGTGAAGTGCATGTTCTCCTTGGTGAAAATGGTGCGGGCAAGTCAACAGTTATTAAGATGATGAGTGGCATTTATCAGCCAGATAAAGGTCATATTGAGATCAATGGTGAAACAGTGCGAATTCCTAATGTGGATACTGCTCGCAAATTGGGCATTGCTGTGATTCACCAAGAGTTAAATTTGGTGCCAGAACTTTCTATTATGGAAAATTTGTTCCTTGGTATGCTTCCTACGAAAGCTGGTTTTGTTAGTCGGGCGACGATGCGTGCTCGTGCGGAATCTGCATTGCAAGTTATCGGTTTAGATGAAGATGTCAATAAGCCAATGGGACAACTTGGTGTAGCTCGTCAACAAATGGTAGAAATAGCAAAAGCACTTATGCAACATGCATCTATCCTTATTCTTGATGAACCAACAGCTGCTCTAACAAAACCAGAATGTGAACAGTTATTTAACATTATGGAAGATTTAAAATCCAAAAATGTTGGAATGGTGTTTATTTCTCATCATTTAGATGAAATTGCGCGTATTGGTGATGTTGTAACTGTACTTCGCGATGGCAAATACGTCGATACTGTTGATGCGCAAGTTCCTGAGAAGGAACTTGTAAAACTCATGGTAGGTCGTGATATTACAAATCAATTCCCTCATGGCAAACGTAGTCAAGGCAAAGAGCTGCTAAAAGTAGAAGGCTTAACGCGAAAAGGTACGTTAGAAAATGTATCCTTCAGCGTTCATGCTGGCGAAGTTGTGGGTCTTGCAGGTTTGGTAGGTGCTGGTCGTACCGAAGTTCTTCGTGCAATATTTGGTGCAGATAGTTATGATTCAGGTTCAATAACTGTTGATGGTAAATCTATTGCAAAAGCGAATATTGCAGGAAGCATCGCAGCTGGTCTTGGTTTAGTCCCAGAAGATCGTCGAGTACAAGGGTTGATTCTTGAAGCATCTGTTGCAGAAAATTTGGGAATTTCTACATTAGTTACTACAGCACATGCAGGATTTGCGGATTTGAAAGGGCAGCGTGCTCGCGAGGAAGAAACTGCAAAAAAATTGCGTATTCGTATGGCAAACATTGATCAACTCGCTGGTTCGCTATCTGGCGGTAATCAACAAAAAATCGTGTTCGGCAAATGGTCTATGGCGAACGTGAAAGTGCTGTTGCTGGATGAGCCTACTCGTGGTGTTGATGTTGGTGCTCGTGTAGAAATTTACGAGTTGATTAACAGTATCGTAGAAAATGGAGGTGCTGTGCTGATGGCATCCTCAGATTTGCCTGAAGTGCTTGGCATGTCAGATCGCGTATTGGTGATGTCGAACGGCAGAATCAGCGGTGAATTAGCTGCAAGCGAGGCTACGCAGGAAAGTGTGATGGAACTTGCAGTGACTCACCTTAATACATCTGGTATTTGAGCATACAGGAATGAGTAAAACCTTACTGCTTTCAATATGAAACTGATACATGAGTCATATTGAAATCTTAAAAATTAAAGTTATCAATCAAACGTAAAACTTGCATACAACAATTTATTGCACACAGCAGTGCAGTGAGTTATAGCAAAATTTGTTAAAGGAGTATAAATTATGGCTGCTACGAGTAGTGCAAAATCTGAGCATTTGGGATACGGTGCAGTTGATAAAGGATTTTTGCCTGCAGCGAAAAAGTTTGCATCACGCAATGGCGCTCTTATCGGCTTGATTATCTTGTGTGCTGCGCTTTCGTGCGCCACGCCAGCATTTTTGACAAGTGTGAATATTCTCAATGTGGGTATTCAAGCTGCGACAGTTGCTATTTTGGCATTCGGTCAAACCTTTGTTATCGTGTCCGCTGGTATTGATTTGTCAGTAGGTGCAGTGGCTGCAATTTCTAGTATGTTGGTTGCGTATACAGGCGTTTCTATGGGTTTGCCACCAGTGTTAACTGTTGTTGTAGGCATAGTAACCGGTGCGCTTTTTGGCCTTATTTCAGGTGTTGCAAACGCTTTTCTTAAGTTACCGTCGTTTATTGCTACATTGGCAATGATGTCTGTTGCGCGTGGACTTACCCTTGTTATTTCAGATGGTCGTCCTATTTCCACCTCTGGCATGGTGAATTTCTTTGGTGCCAACATATTAGGTATTCCAATGCCAATTGTGATGATGATTATCATGGGCGTTTTTGCTGCAGTAATACTGAACTTCACCACTACTGGTCGTTCTATGTATGCTGTTGGTGGAAATATGGAGGCTTCTCGCCTTTCTGGCATCAATATTCATAAAACACAAATTATGGTGTTTGTTTTTTCCGGTATTTTCGCTGCCATCGCTGGTTTAGTTATTGCCGGTCGTTTACATTCCGCTCAGCCTCAAGCTGCCACTGGCTATGAAATGGATGCTATTGCTTCTGTTGTTATCGGTGGTGCTTCGCTTTCGGGAGGTAAAGGTAAGATTTCTGGCACTTTCGTAGGAGCAATTTTGTTGGCTGTAATTCGTAATGGCTTGAATATTTTGAATGTTTCCTCCTTCTGGCAGCAAGTAGTTATTGGTTTGGTTATTGCCTTTGCTGTGAGCCTTGACACTTTGCGCCGCAAGGAAGATACGCACTGACAGCAAATTAATACTTTTTATAAACTTGATCTTCTCGTAGGAAGGAGATGAATCTTGCAAATGTTGATTCGTAAGTGGCGAGTAATCAATATTTTCAGCAAGAATTGAAACGATTTTGGAATATTATAACTGAACTTTATAACTCAAAACTACGTAACAATAAGGTAAAGAGATGGTGAAACATCAGCCTTATGCCACTGCAACATTGTGGATTTATCGAACTAAAACTTGCGGTAGCACAGGGCAATAATCAAAGGAGATATGATGAATTATCCAATTATGCGTCGAGGCGTAAAGATTGCTTGCGCGTTTGCAGCAGCATCTGCACTTATTGTCAGCATGAGTGCATGTGGTAGTACTAATGGTGGCGATAAAGTCGCATTGCTAGTTTCTACTTTGAACAATCCGTTCTTTGTGGATTTGCGTGATGGTGCCCAAGCTGAAGCAAAGAAACTTGGTGTTGATTTGCAAGTTTCCGACGCTCAGAATGATTCTGCAAAGCAGCAGGATCAAGCGCAGAATGCTCAATCACAAGGTGCAAAAGCTGTTATTATTAACCCTGTAGATTCTGATGCTGCTGGTCCTGCAGTTGCCCCGTTGCTAAGCGCGAACTTGCCTGTGATTTCTGTTGACCGTTCTGTAACTGGTGAAAAAGTTACTTCGCATATTGCTTCCGATAACGTTGCTGGTGGTGCTCAGGCTGCTGACACGCTAGCTAATAGTATGGGCAAAAAGGGTGAAGTTTTGGTTTTGCAAGGTATTCCTGGAGCGGCTTCTACTCGCGACCGTGGCAAAGGATTCAAAGATCGTATTAAGAAATATTCAAATATTAAAGTTGTAGCAGAACAAACTGCTAACTTTGACCGTGCTGAAGCATTAAATGTGGCTACTAATTTATTGCAATCGCACCCGAATGCAACCGGCATTTACGCCGAAAATGACGAGATGGCATTAGGTGCCATTCAAGCATTAGGAGCTAAAGCTGGTAAAGAAATTAAAGTAGTCGGTTTCGATGGAACTGCTGACGGTATGAAAGCTATTAAGGCCGGCGCAATGGCTGGAACAATTGCTCAGCAGCCAAAGGAACTTGGTCGTGCTGCCGTTGCTGCTGCTGTAAAAGCTATTAAGGGGAAAAGTGTTCCAAAGACTGAGCCAATTACTGTGAAAACAGTGACAGTAAAGAATGTGGGTGATTTTGAGTAATACATATTTGCATAAAACTATGTAATTCTGTGTATAAACATTAAAGTTTATGTTGAGTAATTTTATAGATTAATATAGCTAATGCAAAATTTATATGGCGCTGAGAGCATTCATGATGCTTTCGTGAAAATAATCGCAACAGTAAAATTTATTAATACCGTATGATTTAGTGTTCTCAACGCCATTGTTTTCTTAATAAGATTTTTATCATATATGTTCGTGGTGGCGCACTTGTTATAAAAGTGATGATCATTGTTGATGTCACTTTTATGAGCCACGATATGGGGTGAATTATGTTAACTCATGGTATTTTGAACGCACAATTAGCAGCTGCTATTGCAAAATTGAGGCATAAGGACCAATTTGTTGTTTCTGACTGTGGCTTGCCTGTCCCAGCGGGCGTAGAAGTTATTGATTTAGCTTTGGTTTTTGGGATACCGCGATTTCCTGATGTGCTTGCATCAATAAAGGATGATCTTGTTCTTGAATCTGGTATTATGGCGGAAGAAGCTCGTGATGATGTTCCAGAAACATGGGTCAAGGATTTGCTTGGTGTGCCATTGACTTATGTGCCGCATGATGGCGAACAAGGATTTAAGGCTCTTGTTTCGCAAGCTAAATTCGTGATTCGAACGGGTGAGACTACTCCGTATTCTAACGTGTTGCTACGTTGTGGTGTTCCATTCTAAGCTTTGTTTTGCGCAATATTTAGGGAGAATTATGTGTAGTTATCATATGCTTGACTCGTTGGAGAGTTTAGAAAAGATTAAAGTCATTCAGCCTGTTAACGTGGCTTTGCAACACGAGACATTGCCTGCGTTACGAAATATGAAGATGCCTACTGTAGCGATAGTTGGTTCTATGAATGCGGATTATACTATTGTTGCTAATCGTCTTCCTATGCCTGGTGAGACCATTAAAGGTAACGAAATACGAATACTGCCTGGAGGTAAGTCAGGTAATCAGGCAGTATCTGCTGCAAAGCTTGGTGCGCACGTATGTATGTTCGGTGCTGTAGGCGATGATGCTAATGCTGATTTTCTTACTGGTGCTTTGCGAGAATCTGGTGTTGATACGACGTATGTACGTCATGTACCCAATTGCAACAGTGGCGCAACAGTGATTACAGTGGATGAGCAAAGTGGCGAAAATACTATTGTTTATGCACCTGGATCTAACTCGCAAGTTGATATTGATTATATTCAGTCGCCATCTGTGCAAGCTGCTATTACTAATGCAAAAGTATTAGGGCTTTGCTTGGAAAGTCCATTAGAATCGGTTACGATGTGCGCTCGCTTAGCGCATGAGCATGGCGTAAAAGTTTTGCTTAATAATTCGCCTTTTTTGGATACATTACCGCAAGATCTTATACGATCTGCAGATATCTTACTGGTTAATGAGCATGAAATGGCACAGCTATTGCATATTTCAGAACCAGATAGCGGTGATTGGGATTCATTTGATTGGAAGCATACGCTTCATGCAATGCATGAGTTTGGCTTTAATGAGGCGATAGTAACACTTGGCTCACGTGGGTCTATGGTTTTGGATTATGCTGATAATTCGGTGCATCGAATTATGGCTCAGCATGTCAATGCCGTTGATACTACGGGTTGTGGTGATGCTTTTATGGGTACTGTGCTTGCGTGTTTGTCTGTGGATATGCGGTTGGTTGATGCAGCGTCACTCGCTTCTTATGTAGCTGCATATGCTGCTACTGGATTTGGTGCACAAGCTTCTTACGGTACAGTTGCTCAAATTCGTCAATTTTTTCAGTTGTAAGTAGGTGATGCATGCATAAATTGTAAGTATATTCAGTTGACGTTCGCGCCTTGCCGATGTACAGAATTTTGACATTCTTCTAAAACTGTGTAATATGCTATAAAAACCAAAAAGCAGTTGGCTGATTTTAGTCACTACAATCAGCCTTACTGCTTTTTACTATATTTACAGTCGCTTCGACGAATTTTCATGTATACACGAATTTCGCCTAAGCACATTTTTATCTAAAAGGAGGTGTCACTATGAGTGGCATGAAATATGCAATGATCGGTTCGGGAGCTATGGGATATCGCTATGGCGTTTTGTTGCAGGAAACGGCTGGTATTCATGTTGATTTCATTGATGCCTGGGATGAAAATGTGAATAAGGTTCGCGAGCAAGGCGGCGTAATGGTGAGCCGCGACCATGAAAACCGTCATTTAGTGCCGATTAATATGTATACGCCTGAAGATTATGATGGCGATCCAGACGTGTGGATTGTGTTTATGAAGCAAATGCAGCTTGCGGAAATGTTGGAGCGTTGTAAGCATTTGTTTAAAGAGCATCAGGTTGTGTTTGCTGCTATGAATGGTTGGGGACATTTTGAAAAGTTGCAGCAATATTTCCCGGATGACCATATTTATGGTGGAACTGCCATGATTGCAACCGTTTTGAACGGTCCGGGCGACGTTGATTTTATTGGTAAAGTTGGCGTTGGCACCATGAACATGTGCGCGTTGAACGAGCAGGTGAGCGATGTTGAGCTTGCTATGCGAGACGACTTTAAAGCTGCAGGCTTGAATCCTACTATTACGGAAGATTTCAAGGGTACGTGCATGGCGAAGGTAGTTTTCAATTCTGTAGTTAACACTTTGTGCACAATGTATCAGATTCAAATGGGTCAGTTTATTTCGTATCCTGGCGCTATGGATATGGCTCGACAGCTTATTAACGAAGCGTACGACGTGTGCGATCGTGCTGGAATTCGTATGGTTAATACGCGTCAGCAGGAGTTGGAGGCTATCGATTACGTAAGTCGTGTTGCAAATCCTCTGCACTATCCTTCTATGTACCAAGATATGAGTCGCGGACGAAAGACTGAAGTCGATTACATCAACGGATATATTGCAAAGCTCGGTCGCGAAAATGATTACGTTTGCCGCACTCACGAATTCTTAACGCACGGAGTTCATCTGGCGGAACTCGCGTTCAAGCTTCATAATCAGCAATAATTTAGAGAGTATCCCTATAACTCTTGCAATGAATGAGAAGGAGGCGCGGCTCGCGGTTTTTACTGCGGGCCGCTTTTTTATTCTTTTAACTGTACAAGTATAGTGACTTTCATATACACTTGTGAAAAGTATAGTAAATATACATGTATTAAGTATATGCGTGGATTGTCTGTAGAAAAGTTAGGGTAATAAATATGGTTACAGTCGCTCCAATAAGCACTATGGTTCCTATTAGTGCTTTTAGTAATGGTAAATCTGCACAGGCTTTTGCTAAAGTGAGTTCTGGTATGCCAGTTACGGTTTTAAAAAATAATCAACCAATGTACTTCATTATTGACCGCGAAGATTTTGAGCGCTACCAATCGCTTGAGGAACAACTTCAAAAGTATATTGAAGAAGCCATTGAAAATAAAAACGAAGAAGCTCGCGCGCAAGTTCAAAATCGCGAATTCACTCATGAATCACATACCGCTTCTGATATGATGGATTACTTAAATGGTCTGTGAAAAGAGACGTCTTCTTACAATCAAGTCATTTGATAATGACTACAAAAAGATTCGTAAAAAGCATATTGATACTGAAGATTTTCTTGCTGTATTTCAGGCTCTCATAGATAATAATCAACAGCTATTAAAGAGTAAATATCGTGATCATGCTCTTACTGGTAGTTGGAAAGGTTACCGTGAGTTGCATGTGCAGCAAAATTTACTACTTATTTATTGGGTTGATGGCTTGTCTGTTTCTTTAGTCTTGGTAAGAGCGGGGAATCATGATGAATTATTCTCCAATGCTCATACTAATTCTAAAATTATTCACAAGTATTCTGAGATGGTAAGTAATACTTTAGCGTTGCTTGCAAAATCCAAAGATAGCTGAAATATAAAATAATAGAATATAGATTATAAAAATAATTAATGGGGATTAAATGACTACTTTTGACAGAGCAAACTTGCCGCAATCCGTGCGCACGAACGGCGCTACGCCAAACCCTTGGTGGGCGAATGCAGTAGTGTATCAGATCTATCCGCGAAGCTTCCAAGATACTAATGGAGATGGCATTGGTGATTTGAGGGGAATTACTTCTCGCCTCGATTATTTGGCTGATTTAGGTGTTGACGTGCTCTGGCTCAGCCCTGTTTACAAGTCTCCACAAGACGATAACGGTTACGATATTTCCGACTATCAGGATATTGATCCACTTTTTGGCACTTTGGAAGATATGGACGAGCTGCTGGCTGGAGCTCACGAGCGTGGCCTTAAAGTCGTGATGGATTTAGTAGTAAATCACACTTCAGATGAGCATGCTTGGTTCCAGGCTTCTAGGAATGCTTCGAGCGATTACGCAGATTGGTATTGGTGGAGACCTGCGCGTGAAGGTTGTATGCCTGGTGAGCCGGGTGCGGAGCCTAATAAGTGGGGTTCGTATTTCGGCGGTTCCGCGTGGACTTACGATCCGAAGCGCGGAGAATACTATCTTCACCAGTATTCTCCAAAGCAGCCAGATTTGAATTGGGAAAATCCTGCGGTTCGCGCTGCCGTGTACAAAATGATGAATTGGTGGATGGATCGCGGAATTGACGGCTTCCGTATGGACGTGATTACGCAGATTTCTAAGCATGTTGATTCTGAAGGACGTTTGCCTGGGGAGACTGGCTGCCAGATTGAAGATTTGCCGGCTGGTGCTGACGGCTATTCTTCGCCATTCCCGTTCTGCTCGGACGGTCCTCGTTTAGACGAATTCTTGCGTGAGATGCGTGCAGAAGTTTTCGAAGGGCGCGAAGGTTTCTTAACTGTTGGCGAAGCTCCGGGAATTTCTCCGCACCGTAATACTTATATTACTGACCCTGCTCACAGTGAACTCGACATGTTATTCCTGTTCAATCATGTGGATATTGATTGCGAAAACGGAACTAAGTGGAATCCTGTACCGCTTAAGCTTACGGCATTAAAGCGCGTGATGGCTGAGCAGCAGCAAGCGGTAGCGGATGCTGGCTGGGCGAGTTTGTTCTTTAATAATCACGATCAGCCGCGTGCGCTTTCTCGCTGGGGTAGTGAGTCTAGCGAGGAGATGCGCGTGCGTTCCGCTAAGGCGATTGCAATGCTTCTTCACATGCATCGCGGTACTCCTTACGTGTATCAAGGCGAGGAAATTGGTATGACTAACGCGCACTTTACGCGTCTCGAGCAGTATCGCGATTTGGAAGCGTTGAATATGTTTAAGCAGCGCGTAGAAGAAGCACATATTCAGTCGGCTGAGTCGATGATGGATGCGCTTGCAAAGCGCGGCCGCGATAATTCTCGAACTCCAATGCAGTGGAATGCGTCTAAATACGCGGGATTTATGCCTTTTAATGTCGCATCGAAAAATAACGCAGAGCCGTGGATTAGCGTGAATCCTAATTATGTGGATATTAATGCGGCTGAGCAGATGGAAGATTCAGATTCCGTTTACTCTTTCTATAAGTATTTGATTGCGTTGCGCCATTCGGAGCCGATTGTTTCTGCTGGCTCTTGGAATTTGGTCGATGCGGACGACGAGTGCGTGTACGCTTTCGTGCGCGAGCTTACATCTGATTGCGCAAAGCAGGAAGATTCTGCAGAGACTGCTGCGGAATCTACTGCAAATTCTGCGGAATCTAATGCGGAATCTAATGCGGAATCTACAGAACGTATGCTCGTAATGGTTAATATGACTGATTCAACCGTGCCTATACCTACGCAGAGCGCGCAATTATTGCAAAATCGCGCTTCTAACAGCTTTACAACGCACGACGTAATGGTTACAACTTACGACGTGAATCACGCGCTTACATCGCTTAAAAACGGTACGCTTGCGCCTTGGGAAGGTATAGCTGTTACTTTGCAATAGTTTTAATAGCGTTACTTTGCAATAATCACTTTGCAATAGTTTCGTCTACTAATTTTGGCAGAGCTTTCGCAATATCTTCGCGAATAATACGCTCTGCCAAATAGTCGTATTGTGTAGAGCCCAAGTTCATTATCGTAATAGGCACTCCTGCGCGCGCGGCTAACGGCACAAGGCTGGCAGCTGGAAATACTTCCAGAGTGGAACCAATAACCCACAGCTCGTCCGCTTTAACTATTGCTTGCGCGCTGCGTTCCATAGCGCCTTCAGGAAGTGCCTCTCCAAAATAAACAACGTCTGTTTTTATGAGACCGTTACAAGGCATATTGCTGCGGTACGGCAGAGCGCGCCTGCAATGTGGATCTGGATGCTCGTCTAAATCTGCCATAATATCGGCAGTTTTATAGCTCGCGTGGCAGCTCATGCAGTGCGAAGTTCCAATGCTTCCATGCAAATTCACTATAATATCTGGGTTATTGCCAGCTTTTTCGTGAAGCGCATCAAAATTTTGTGTGGCTATGAGGTCGAGCATGCCTGCCTTCTCGAGTTTTACAAGTGCTTTGTGAGCTGTTCCCGGCTGTGCGTTCCAAACGGGCGACTCTTTTTGCCATCTCCAAGAATATATGCGTTCCTCTTTACTGCTTAAAAATGCGTCTATGTCATAAACGCTCATTTGTTCTGGGTGCTTAGTCCATACGCCGTCTGGACCGCGAAAATCTGGAATACCCGCGCTGGTAGATATTCCTGCGCCTGTGAGCACAACAATGTGATGTGCTTTGTTGCTCGATTGCTTGTTGCTCATTCTTCTGCTCCTTCTTTTATTAATGTCTGTTAATATCCTATTCTTATTTTCTTATTTTCTTATTTTTCTCTTTATGCGCTTTACGCTTTTTGTGTTTTTATTAGCTTTGTATTCTTTATAAAAGTTTATTTAATAAGTATCTATTTATATAGGTATTTCTTATTTCATAAATAGAGCTCATATATTTTGTGTGTACTGCTGCTGAGTTTGTGCGAGCGTTGTAAAGCAAGCGCTACCGCATTAAGCTCACTTTAAGTTAATCTTCTTTGGTCGTCAGATTACGCTTTCTTAATTAGTTTAAAGAAAGCGTAATTGTTTGCGCGCTTGCGCGGAAAGCACACTGTGCTTTCTGCATAAGCAAGCGCTACCGCATCGGGTTGCTTTTCGCGCTACGCTTTAAGCGAAAAGCAAGTCGATGCGACACTCCCGGTTTTGAGGTTTTTGGGGCTATTTTTGATTATTTTTTGTTGGTTTTGATTATTGTTCCTGGTTTTGTGTTGGTTTTTGGGTGCTTTTTTGCGTTTTTCGACACGCCGGTGTTTTGGCTTGTTTTCAATGGTTTTGGGGTGTTTATTTTTGGTGGGTTTGCGTTTTAGCGTGGGTTGGTGTAAGTTTATCTCTTGCTGCT
>NZ_JBKQXS010000008.1:0-39853 GCF_048545075.1 Gardnerella phocaeensis
GTCTTTATTACTACTTTTATTTATTTCTTATTTAATAAGAAAAATAATAAATACAAATGCACTGTAGATATTTAAAAATCTTTTTGTAGGCAGCATCATACTGTAGAATAAATGCAGACTTTACAGAAAAGAGGAAGCATGAAAGTAGAAGTCAACTCTGCATCATTTGCTGATGCTGTAGCTTGGACTACACGCGTAATTGACGCACGCCCTGCAAACCCTATTCTTGCAGGCTTAAAAATTGAAGCAGCAAATGGCACATTGCAACTTTCTGCATTCAACTATCAAATTTCTAGCTGCCATCATATTGAAGCTGGTGTTGACGAAGAGGGAAGCATACTTATTTTAGGTAAATTAATGGCAGATATTACTAAGTCTCTTCCTGCAGAAAAAACTTATCTAAAATCTGAAAATAATACTTTAACTATTACTTCCGGCAAATCAACATTTACTCTTCAACTTATGCCTCTTGGAGAATATCCTGATTTGCCTAAATTGCCTAATAAATTAGGTCAAGTTGATGCACCAACATTTATTCAAGCTGTAAACCAGGCATCTGTTTCTACATCTAGAGAAGAAAATAGGCCGGTTCTAACTGGAATTAGGATCCAATTTGAAGATGACACTGTTACTATGACTTCTACCGATAGATTCCGTCTATCTAGATCTACTTTTAAGTGGACACCAGAACATAATGACATTCATTCAACCACTCTCACCCGTGGATCATTATTAAGAGATATTGCTCATTCTCTTGACGATCATCAAAATGTTATTATTCATTTTAACGAGGAAGATAAGTCACTTTTAGGTTTTGAAAATTCCGGTCGCACAAGTACTTCACAAATAATTGATGGAGAATTCCCTTCTGTAGATCGATTATTTGTAGATGAATATCCTATTCATGCAATTATTAATAAACAATTATTGATAAATGCAATTAAGCGAGTATCTTTAGTAGCCGAAAGAAATGCTCCTATTCGAATGATTTTTTCAAATCAAGAGTTGACTTTGAGTGCTGGTACTGCTGACGAATCGCAAGCAAAAGAAGTACTTGATATCGATATGGATGGAGAAGACATAACTGTTGCATTTAATCCAAACTACTTACTTGAAGGTTTAGGAGCTATTCCAGAGCCATTCGTTCATATGAAAATGGCAACAGCTGTAAAACCTGTTGAATTTAATGGTCAACAGGAATCAGATGGTGATGAATCAACAGATTATCGCTATTTGCTTGTTCCTATGCGTTTTAATAATTAATATTGTTGCGATATTGCATTGTATTTTAGATTATTTTTTGATGTACAATGTAATATCGCATTTTTCTTTTAAAACTATTAAGAAAGGGTAATTAAGCAATGTATATTTCGCGAATTGCCCTTGATACATTTCGTTCTTGGAACCATATAATTTGTGATTTTAAACCTGGAATAAATGTTATATATGGCAATAATGGTTTAGGAAAAACCAATATTGTAGAAGCACTAGAAGTTACTGGTACTGGAATAAGTCACAGAACATCTTCGACATTGCCTCTTATTAAAAAAGGCTGTGAAAAATCAATAATAAGAATAAATACAATTAATAACGAAATAAATTATAAAAAAGATGAAACAAATACTGATTTAAATGATATTTCATCTTTAGAAAGTAATTTAGATCAAACAACTTATGAAATAGATCTTTACTTAAAAGGTTCTAATAGAGCACATATAAATTCTGGTAAAGCATTATATGTTAAAGACATTATTGGATTGTTGCCAATAGTTTCTTTTACTCCAAGAGACCAATTTCTTATAATTGGTGATCCTAATGTTAGGCGTACTTTTATCGATCAAGCTGGATCTTTGTTAGTACCAAATTATGTGCAAATATTGCAAGAATTTAAGCATATTTCTAAACAGCGTGCTGCACTGCTAAAAAATATTAGAGATTATTCATACAAAAATCAGACAGTTTCATTATCCGGATTAGAAATTTGGACTGGTAAATTTATTGAAAGTGGCATTAACTTAACAAAAGCACGCCAAGAAACTGTGCAAATTATTAATAAATATTTTAAAAATATAATTAAATCTTTTACTAATGAAGAAAATACGGAAATAATATATGTTCCTTCTTTTGAAGAAGTATTATTTGAAAAAAATAGTGATGAAAATATTGAAAATAATAACGAGCTTTTTTCTAAAATAAGTGAGCATTTTCAACGTATTTATGAGGGAGAGCTAGCTAGAGGATGCAACCTTATTGGCCCTCATCGTGATGATATTGACTTTGTTATTAATAATATTTCTGCTAAAGATTTTGCTTCGAATGGTGAATCTTGGACAATTGCAATAGCTTCAAAAATGGCATTATGCAAGGCGTTAGAAGAAAAAAATAATAATAAACCTATTGTTATTCTCGATGATGTCTTTGCACAACTTGATGAAAATAGGCGCATAAGAATATTAAATTTTGCACTTAATCAAGGTCAAGTTTTTATTACTACTTCTTCTCTTAGTGACATTCCTAATGAAGAATATATTAAAAAAACGAATCTTATAAATATTGGAAAATTATTAGAAAAAAATAATGAAATTAATAATTTTAGTGAAGAGCATAATAATATTTTGCTTGATTTAATAGAACAAAGAAAAAATAAGCAGGAGGAAAAGTAATGATTCCTGTTAATATTCTTTTAAAAATTGATACTCGAAAATTACCTGCAATTATTTTTGATCCTATTAATAAGAAAGCTGAACGCGAAAATAATCGTGAAAAAAATGCAGAACAAGCTTGGGAAAATTTTGGAAAACCTGGTAGAGATCCTAAATTATTCTGCGGTATTTTAAAAAATTTTGCTTCTGAAAGTAATTGGAATAGTCAACTTTCTATAGCAAAATTACGTTCTTCTTGGCATAAAGTAGTAGGGGAAAGCATTGCAAAACATTGTGAAATAAGTCAAGTTGTAAATGGTGTGCTTATCGTTCGTGCTCAATCAACAGTTTGGGCAACTCAACTTTCTTACTTAATTCCACAATTAAAAGAAAAAATTAATAATAACCTTGAAAATATTGAAATAAAAGAAATTAAAGTTATTGGTCCGACAACGAGTGGATTAGGATTTTTAAGAAATAAATTTTAATAAAAGTATTATATTTTTTTAAAAATAGTAAAAACGCCTCTTTCTGAAGAGAGGTCATACTATGTGTGTAGAATGTCATGTATTATGGCTAAAACGCTAGAATCCCCTTTTATGTGCTTTCTAGCATGTGTTGGCTCTATAAATGCCTTTTAATATGAGGCAATTTGTGAAGGGACCTAAAGTGGCAAACACGGAAGATAATTCGATGGATGATGCCGTTGAAGAGCATAAACTCGATGATGCTCAACTCGATGATTCACTTGCTCCTGAACATTATGATGCGAGTGACCTTCGTGTTCTAGAAGGATTAGAGGCAGTTCGTATTAGACCAGGTATGTATATTGGTTCTACTGGTCCTCGTGGATTGCATCATTTGGTTTATGAGATTGTTGATAATTCTGTTGATGAAGCTTTGGCAGGATATGCTTCGCATATTGAAGTAACAATTTTGCCTGATAATGCTATTCGTGTTGTCGACGATGGTCGAGGTATTCCAGTAGATGAAGTGCCAGGCGAAGGTGTTTCTGGTGTTGAAACAGTTATGACTAAACTTCATGCTGGCGGTAAGTTTGGCGGCGGTGGTTATGCTGTTTCTGGTGGTTTACACGGTGTAGGTATTTCTGTTGTTAATGCACTTTCTACTCGTGTAGAAATTGAAGTTCGTCGTCAAGGATTCCACTGGACTCAAACTTATGTTGATCAGCATCCAACTGCTCCTTTGGCAAAAGGTGAGCCAATGGCAGAAGGAGAATCGACTGGAACTTCTGTGACTTTCTGGCCAGACGGAACAATTTTTGAAACAACAGTTTATGATTTTGAAACCTTGCGTTCTCGTTTCCAACAGATGGCTTTCTTAAATAAGGGTTTGAAGATTTCTTTAACTGATTTACGTAAGCCAGATGAAGCTGGAGATGAAGTTGCAGGTGATTCTGAATCTTCTAGTGAAGAAAAGCATAGAAGCGTAAGCTACAGGTATGAGCATGGTATTAAAGACTATGTTGATTACTTGGTTAAATCTAGAAAAGCTGTTCCTGTAGAGCCAGATGTTATTGACTTTGAGGCTGAAGATCTTGAAATTGGTATTTCTGCGGAAATTGCTATGCAATGGACTGTTGCTTATTCTGAAGCAGTTCACACTTTTGCTAATACTATTTCAACTACTGAAGGCGGTACTCACGAAGAAGGATTCCGTGCAGCACTTACTACTTTAGTTAATCGTTATGCTCGCGAAAAGAATATTCTGAAAGAGAAAGATACTAATCTTTCTGGTGATGATGTTCGCGAAGGCTTAACAGCAGTTGTTTCAGTAAAGCTTACAACTCCACAGTTTGAAGGTCAGACTAAAACAAAGCTTGGTAATTCTGAAGCTAAGACTTTTGTGCAAAGAGTTATGACAGAAAAGCTTGGAGATTGGTTTGATGCTCATCCAAATGAAGCAAAAAATATTATTCAAAAAGCTATAGAAGCTTCTCGTGCTCGACTTGCTGCTAAAAAAGCTCGCGAAAATACTCGTCGTAAGTCTATTTTTGAAACTGCTGGAATGCCAGATAAGTTGAAGGATTGCCAGTCAAGTAATCCTGAAGAATGTGAATTATTCATAGTCGAGGGTGATTCTGCAGGTGGCTCAGCAATTCAAGGTCGCGATCCTATTACGCAAGCAATTTTGCCTTTGCGCGGTAAGATTTTGAATACCGAACGCGCTTCAATCGACAGAATGATGAAGTCTGAAACTATTGAATCCTTAATTACTGCTGTTGGTGGCGGTTATGGTGAAGACTTTGATTTAAGCAAGGTTCGATATCACAAAGTTATTATTATGGCTGATGCTGATGTCGACGGTGCTCATATTGCTACTTTGAATTTGACACTATTCTTCCGCTATATGCGTCCTATGATTACTGCAGGATACGTTTATGTTGCTATGCCACCTTTGTACCGTTTGAAGTGGAGCAAGGGGGCACATGACTTTGTTTATACGGATGCTGAGCGAGACAGAGTTTTAGCAGAAGGTAAAGCTGCTGGTCGTCAACTTCCTAAAGGTGAAGGTATTCAGCGATACAAGGGCTTGGGTGAGATGAGTTATCAGGAGTTGTGGGAAACAACAATGGATCCTGAACATCGTATTTTGAAGCAAATTCATATTGAAGATGCTGCTCGAGCTGATGAAACATTCTCCATGCTTATGGGTGATGAAGTAGAGCCTCGTAGACTCTTCATTCAAAGAAATGCTCATGATGCAAGGTTTATTGACGCTTAAAAGTATTAATTTATTCGAAAATATAAAAAGAAAAAACTTTAATTTTTATAAGATTAAGAAGGAATTGAAGTGGTAGACGAAATAAATTCCGCTAGTGATGATGCTGAGCGAGATCAGCTTCCAGATGGTTCAATGGAACCACAGAGCCCTCAGGAAGCAGATAATACTGATTATGGCTTAATGAAGGGTGCTCGCGTAAAGAACATGGATTTGCAGCAGGAAATGCGCGAATCTTATTTAGCTTACGCATTATCTGTTATTGTTGAGCGTGCTTTACCAGATGTTCGTGATGGTTTGAAGCCTGTTCACCGTCGTGTTATTTATGCAATGTATGACGGAGGATACAGACCTGATCGCGGATATAACAAGTGTTCTCGCGTTGTTGGTGATGTTATGGGTAAGTATCACCCTCATGGTGATTCTGCTATCTATGACACTTTAGTGCGTATGGCTCAGTCTTGGTCAATGCGCTATATGCTTGTTGATGGTCAAGGAAACTTTGGTTCTCCTGGTGACGATCCTGCAGCAGCAATGCGTTATACGGAATGTCGTATGGCGCCATTGGCTATGGAAATGGTACGAGATATCGATAAAGATACCGTTGATTTCTTGCCAAATTATGATGGTAAAACTCAAGAGCCTACAGTTTTGCCAGCTCGTTTTCCAAATCTTTTAGTTAATGGTTCTGCTGGTATTGCTGTTGGTATGGCAACCAATATTCCACCTCATAATATGCGTGAAGTGGCTGATGGTGTGCACTGGGCTTTGGAGCATCCTGATGCAAGCAATGAAGAACTTCTTGAAGCTTTAATTCAGCGAATTAAAGGACCTGATTTCCCTACTGGAGCAACGATCTTAGGTCATAAAGGAATTGAGCAAGCGTACCGTACAGGTCGCGGCTTAATTACAATGCGAGCAGTAGTTAATACTGAGGAAATTAAGGGACGTATGTGCTTGGTTGTTACCGAGCTTCCATACCAAGTTAATCCTGATCGCTTAGCTGCTTCTATTCGTGAAGCTGTACGAGATGGAAAAATTCAAGGTATTGCAGATATGCGCGACGAAACGTCTGGCCGTACTGGTCAGCGTTTGGTTCTTGTTCTTAAGCGAGATGCTGTTCCAAAAGTTGTTTTAAATAACTTATATAAGCATTCGCAATTGCAGCAAACTTTCGGCGCAAATATGCTTGCTTTGGTTGATGGTGTTCCTAGAACTTTGAGTTTGGATGCTTTTATTCGTCATTGGGTAAATCATCAGCTTGAAGTAATTGATAGGCGTACACGTTACTTAAAGCGTGAAGCTGAAGAGCGAGATCATATTTTACAAGGCTATTTGAAAGCTTTGGATATGATCGATGAAGTTGTTGCTTTAATTCGTTCATCTAAAGATGTTGAAACTGCTCGTACTGGTTTAATGAATTTGCTTGATGTTGATGAAGTTCAAGCAGATGCCATTCTTGCAATGCAACTTCGCAGACTTGCAGCTTTGGAACGTCAGAAGATTCTCGACGAGCATGAAGATTTGATGATCAAAATTGCTGATTACAACGATATTTTGGCAAGCCCAGAACGTCAGCGCAAAATTGTTGGCGATGAACTTGATGAAATTGTTGCAAAATATGGTGATGATCGCAGAACTAAGATTCTTCCATTCTCTGGTGAAATGAATGTTGAAGATCTTATTGCTGAAGAAAACGTTGTTGTAACCGTAACTCGTGCAGGCTATATTAAGCGCACTAAAGCAGACGAGTATCGTGCTCAACACCGCGGTGGTAAAGGTATTAAAGGCGCTAAATTGCGTGAAGATGATGTAGTTGATCACTTCTTCTTAACTTCTACACACAATTGGTTGCTCTTCTTTACTAATCGTGGTCGAGTTTACCGTCTGAAAGCTTACGAACTTCCAGAAGGATCTCGCGATTCTAAAGGTCAGCATGTTGCTAATCTGTTGCAATTTACTCCAGGAGAAACAATTCAAGCAGTATTATCAATTCCAAATTATGATGTTGCTAAATACTTGGTATTGGCAACTCGTTCTGGAAAAGTTAAGAAAACTGCTTTACAAGAATATGATTCTCCACGTCAAGGTGGTTTGATTGCTGTACGCTTGATGGCAAATGAAGAAACAGGTGAACCTGTCGACGAGCTTATTGGTGCAGCTTTGTGCAATTCAGAAGATGACATTATTCTTGTTTCTAAGCTTGGAATGAGTTTGAAGTTTAGAGCAGATGATGAACAACTTCGACCAATGGGACGTCAGACTGCCGGCGTTCAGGGTATGAGATTCCGTGAAGGTGACGAATTACTCGATATGGACGTTGTTGCAGCAGAAACTAGTAAAGATCTTCTTGTTGTTACTAATGAAGGTTTTGCTAAGAGAACTGCTATTGAAGAGTATCGTTTGCAAGGAAGAAACGGCTACGGTGTTAAAGCTGTTCAACTTGCAGAGGGTCGCGGTTCTTTGGTTGGTGCCTTGATTGTTGAAGAAACAGATCAAGTAATGGCAATTATGAAGTCCGGTAAGGTAATTCGTTCTGACGTTAATGAAGTGAAGCGCACTGGTAGAACAACTCAAGGTGTGACTTTAGCTAAGCCAGATAAGGGTGATGAAATTATTTCTATTGCCCGTAATGAAGAAACGGATGACGAAGAAAATCAATTAGAAGAAAAAGAAGCTACTTCAGAAAATGAGGAAGCTTAAGAAACTTCTTATACAGAATAATATTAATAATATTATTTCGTAAAAATTTGAGAGTACTAATAAAAACTGTTTTAGTCTGTTTTTATTGGTACTCTCATTGGTATAATGACACTGATTATAAGCAAATTAATAAGAGAAGGAACACTGAGATGAGCGAAAATTTTGAGCCATCGCAAAATCCGATGAATATGAATGAGGAATCTGCAGGATTTTTGTCTAATAACACAGAATTATATGCAGAAAAAATGGTTCCTTCTAATGAAGCTAATCGTTCAAGTGAAGAAAATAATTTTGATGAAGTATCTGGTAATTCTTCTTTAGGAAATATTGTTAAAAATTCATCATCATCTGTACGTGTTAGTGGTAGTTCCAATACTTATCGTCGTACAATTGGTGGCGTTGCTTCATCCATTTCCAATAAATCAAATGCAACAAAATCAGGACGTGTTCCGCGTGCTCGTCGTATGAGTCTTTCTTTAGTAAGAGTAGATGCATGGTCCGTAGCAAAAGTAACATTCCTTCTAAGCGTTGCAGGAGGAATTATTCAAGTTATTGCTGCAGGTTTGATATGGTTGTTCTTGAATATGATTGGTGTATTTGATCAAGTAACGCAGATTGTTTCTTCTACAGGCTTGGATAGTAACGGTTTTAATCTTGCAGATGTGTTCTCACTACCAACAGTATTAAGTGCTGTAACTATTTTTTCAATTGTAGAAATAGTCATAATAACCGTATTATCTGCAATAATTGCCCTTCTATATAACGTTGTTGGTTCATTAGTTGGAGGAATTCACATTACTTTAGGTGACGACTGATAGTGTGAATAATTTAGTTTTAATTAATAAAATTCCCACTGTTTACTAAGAAGCAGTGGGAATTTTTTATAAGAAAAATAAGAAATTAGCGTTTTACTAATTCGTCACGAATATCTTGTAACAGTTGAATAGTTTTTTCTTCACGTTCTTTTCTTTTTTCTTCTTCAGTTTTTTCATGTTCAATTTGTAACAAATCTGCACCAATTTCACGTAATTTATTAATAGGTAAAACAATGCAGAAATAAACTGCTGTAGCAATAATAAGGAAATTCAATAATGCACCAATTACTGCACCAAAAGAAATTGTTGCACCATTCATACTAATAGTTAGAACTCCATTAAGTTCTGGCTTTCCGAAAATCATTGCAATAAGAGGATTAATAATATAATTAACTATCGTTGTTACTACTGCAGTTACTGCACTACCCATAACAACACCGACAGCCATATCGATTACGCTGCCTCGTAAAATAAATTTTTTAAATCCTTTTATCATTAGTATTTTCTTTCTTTTGAAAATTATTGAATATTAGATTGTGAGTTAGAATCTAGTACTTGTTCTTAGTAAGTAGGTTCATTATTATTTCTGTTGTCAATATATAAATTATGTCGCTGGAACGAGCGCAAAATTGTAACAGAAAGTAGTGGATATATAATTGCTGCAGCTAATACATCCGTAGGGAAATGAGCAGCTACAATAATACGTGAAACAGCAACTATAACAACAAGAATTGCGCTAAAAAGTAATCCAAATTGAATTGACGATGGCTTATTAATATAAAGAATTAACATTGCCATAACGCAAACCGCTACAGCTGCTGAAGTATGACCACTTGGGAAACTAGGATCAGGTGGTAGTTTAATATTCAAACCAATGTATGGACGCGGACGATTTACAGCAAATTTAACTGCAAAAATATAAATCATAGGAAGAAGTGAAATTAAAAGTTGGATTATTGTAATCTTCCAATTTTTATTTATAAATAATGAAAGTGCTGCTAATAAAACAAGTATTGCTATGCAACCTTTAGTTGAAAAAATTAAAGCTAATATTTTTGAAATACTGAGAATTACAGATGGAACACTTTTGTGGAACCAAGCGACTATTGAAGATTCGTAAGTGCGCTCTTTACTTGTAACTAGTAATGCTTTTCCTAAGCACGGAATAACAACTGCAAGTAATAGTGTAAAAATAGTAGCGGAATTTCTAGTGAAAACCGATAATCCGCTGTGATTACTGTTATTTTTCTGCATCATACTTGTTAAGATTACACGCACAATGATGTAAATGCACGTTGGAGAGTACGAAATAATATGTATAAAAAAGAAAATATATTAGAAGAAAAGCGTGTGGGAGTTGAACACCGTACCCGGTGACGAGTACTATGATGAACAGATAGAAAGGGTTTACCATGAGCGTGTTTGACCGATTTGAGAAGAGCGTGGAAGGTGCAATGAACAGCGTCTTCGCAAAATTCGGCTCCAAGGATTTACAGCCAGTCGATTTTTCGAGTGCTTTGGAACGTGAAATTGACGCTGAAGCTATGCCAATTGGCAGAGATCACACAGTTGCTCCAAATGAGTACCGTTTTAAGCTGAGCACACCTGATTTTGATCATATTGAACAATGGGGCAGTGAAGCATTAGCTAATGAGCTTGCAGATAATCTTACTCAATATGCTAAGAGTCAGCATTATGCTTTCGTAGGACCTGTAGTTGTTATTTTTGAAGAGGATTTGGAATTAACTAAAGGTAATTTCCATTTGACATCCGAATCTGTTCAAGGTAATGCTGTTCCTGTTACCACAGATGATCAGCAACAGAATCATCCTATGCTTGAAATTAATGGTAACCAGTACTTGCTTACAAAGGATCGTACTATTTTAGGACGTGGATCTGGTTGCGATATTGTAATAGATGATCCAGGCATTTCTCGTCATCATCTTGGTATTGATATAACTCCTGACGGTGTTATTGCTCGTGATCTTGGATCTACTAATGGTACATATGTAGAGGGTCATCAAGTTCCTGCAGCAACATTGGTTGATGGTAACACTATTACTATTGGTCGTACGCGTATTCTTTATTGGGCATCGTCTCAAGACCAGGAGTAGTGAGTATTTCCGAGCTAGGAGACGATAACGCGCATGATGTTCACTGAATTAACGTTCGCAATACTTAAGTATGGCTTTCTAGTCTTACTGTGGATTTTTGTATGGTGCGCTATCCGTTCGCTTCGCTGCGATATTGAGGTATTTAGTCCTAAAAAATCTCGTTTTTGGAAGAAAAATTCTCGTCGTAATTCTCGTGAAGCAAAGTTTTCACAAGTTGTGCAAGTACATGAAACGCCAGTATTTACAAAAGCAGAAAATCAAGAAAATGCGTACGGTTCTCCAACTTTGTTAGTTGTTATTGACGGACCTTTGGCAGGATCTTCATTCCCATTGAACGCTGCTGGTGTAACTCTTGGTCGTGCTGCGTCTAATACAGTCGTATTAAATGATGAATTTGTATCTTCGCACCATGCTCGTGTTTATTTTAATCAGTCAGTTAATTCTTGGGTTCTTGAGGATTTAGGCAGCACAAATGGAACCATGATTGGTCATAATCGTGTTACTGAACCTGTTATATTAGCTCCACGTACTTCTGTGCGAATTGGCGCAACAATGTTTGAATTGAGGTAACAGATGAAACAAGTCAATTCAAACGACGAAAAAGAAATTCAGACTGCAGTTACTGGGCAAATAGAAAAAATATCATCTATAACAGATAAAAATGATATTAAAGAAAATTGTGCGAATTCTGTAGAAAAAATACTTTTTATGTATGCTACGGCTGTCAGTGATGTTGGAACTGTTCGTAGTAATAATCAAGATTCTGCATTTGCTGGTGAACATTTAGCAGCAATTTGCGACGGAATGGGTGGTCATGCTGGAGGAGATACAGCTTCTACTATAGCTATTCGTTCTCTTGCGCATATTGAACAAGATTCAAGACCACATGATGTTAAAACTGTTTCTTCAATGATGGAAACATCTATTATGGCTGCTCATGATGCGATTGTTGGTAAAGCTAAGCGTGAGCGCCGTCTTGCTGGAATGGGAACGACAGTTACTGCAGTAACTCTTGTAAAAGGATACTGGGTTCTGGCTCATTTAGGTGATTCTAGAGCGTATTTACTAAGCGATAATCATCTTATGCGTATGACTACTGATCATAGTTATGTTCAGCATTTGATTGATACAGGTCATATTACGCCTGAAGAGGCGCGAAATCATCCTCAGCGAAATGTTGTTATGCGAGTGCTAGGTGATTTTGATATAGATCCTCGCCCTGATATTGCTTTGCGTTCAGCGCATCCTTCTGATCGTTGGCTTCTTTGTTCTGATGGATTGTGTGGAGTTCTTGAAGATTCAACTATTCAAGATGTGATGAGTAGTATTTCTAATCAAGAGGAATGCGCTCAAAAATTAGTATCTATGGCACTTCGTGCTGGTAGTACAGATAATGTTACAGCCGTTATTGCAGATGCAACGCTTGCACTTGATGCTGATGCATTTGATCTTCCACATCAAACTCCGCTTATTGGAGGAGCCGCAAGTAATGATCTCGAATCAATTGCAGATATTGTAAATAAAGCAGTAGCTTCATCACCAGCATTGCGCGAAGATAAGAATTCACCAGCTCAAAGAGCAGCCGCACTAGCTCAAGATGATGATAATTCTGAAAACACAAATGAAGGAACAATATCCATTACAAGAATTGTGCAACCTTCACATATTCGCGAAGAAGATGGAGAATTACATACACCTGACACTAATGAGATTCCTATAGTCAAAAAGAAGAATGGTAAAGTTTCCACGGATCCTCATGATCCAGATGTTGCTCGTGCTGTTAAACATGAGCAGGATGAGGCACATCGTGCTCATTCATTGAGGCGCAGGTGGACTCGCATAGGCATGTCTTTGGTAGTATTGCTAGTATTATTTGTTATTTCTGGGATAGGCTACGGAGTATATGCGTGGACTCAAACGCAATATTATATTGGAAAAGACAGTAACAAAGTTGTTATTTACCAAGGAGTGCCAACAAATATTTTCGGTATTGCATTATCTCACGAAGTGGAATCTACCAACATTCCTGTTAATAAACTAGATAAATCTTGGCAGGATCAATTAAAAGAAGGAATTAGTTTTGGTAGCTTAGCTGAGGCTCGTGGTCATGCTTCGTTAATTCGTCGAGAAATGCGTGCACGAGAACAAGAAAAACTTAATGAACATAATCAAAAGAAATTAGAAAATAAAATAAATAAAAATAAAGATAACGCGAAGCAGGAGGATAAAACCTCATGAATATGATTGCTACGCGTATAAGACAGATAGCATTGTTGCTTTTTGCAACTCTGCTTTCTGGAATGGCATTTTTACAGATGTTTTTCCGTGTTGACGGTTATATTTCTGCTAATTATGCAGCAATGTTGATTCTTGTTATGGTATTGTTTTTTGTATTTTGGGGTGTTCTTCTTGTTAAACAGCCATATGCAAGTCAAGCTATTTTACCTTGTATTATGCTTTTAACTGCAATTGGAACAGTTCTTATAGCTAGAATCGACAGACAAAATAATACAAATGTTGCAATAAAACAAATGGTGTGGATTTGTGCAGCACTAGTATTATCAATTATTTTCGTTATTCTTTTGAATGATTATCGCATTTTAAGGCGTTTTTCTTATGTGAATATGGTCATAGGCTTGATTCTTTTGCTTTCACCTATGGTTCCTGGGTTAGGTAAAGAAATTGGTGGAGCGAGAATTTGGATAGGTTTTGGCGATCACACAGTGCAGCCAGGAGAGTTTGCTAAGCTTTTCTTGTCGTTCTTCTTTGCAGCGTATCTGTTTAATCATCGTGATCGACTTGCTGTAGGTGGAAATAAAGTTTTGGGAATTCACCTTCCTCGTTTACAAGATATGGGACCTATTGCTTTAGTATGGGCCGCATCAATGGGCGTGCTTGTTATTCAGCATGATCTTGGAACGTCATTGATGTTCTTCGCAATGTTTGTGTCAATGTTGTATGTTGCAACAGGTCGCAGAGGGTGGATTGCTGTTGGAGGTATTGCTTTTGTAGCTGGATGCTTGATGGCAGTAAAGTTATTCGCACATGTGCAATATCGTGTGGATTCGTGGCTTCACCCATTCGACAATGCTGTTTATAATCGTTTCCCTGGTGGCTCAGCGCAGATTGTATCTGGATTGTTTGGTTTGGCTGCTGGAGGAACAACCGGAACAGGTTTAGGACAAGGTCATCCTTCTATAACACCGCTAGCTAATTCTGATTTTATTTATGCTTCTGTTGGTGAAGAGCTTGGTCTTACTGGGCTTCTAGCCGTATTGGTTTTGTATTTAATTATTATTGCATCCGGAATGATTACTGCAATGAAAATTAAAGATGGCTTTGGAAAATTATTAGCTTCAGGGCTTGTTTTTACTATGGCTTTCCAAGTGTTTACTGTTGTTGGTGGAATTACTTTGGTTATTCCATTAACCGGTTTAACTTTGCCTTATATGGCAGCTGGAGGCTCTTCTTTAGTTGCAAATTATTTGCTTGCATCTTTGCTTATTGTTATTTCTCACGCTGCAAATAAGCCTGAATCTGCTCCTGTTTCAGATACTTTCCAATACGCGGCCTTAGCAGCATTGCGCGAGCGTGAATTGCAAGAGAGAGCTAATACGAATACAAATAATAGCGAATATAACAATACAGATTATGAAAATAATATAGATGCTTCTGCTGTTATTTCCTCTTCAGAAAGAGGTGATAACAATGAATAAAAGTCTTAGAGAACTTTTTACTGCAGTATTGGTACTTTTTGTAATACTTGGTATTTCTAGTACACTTATTACTTCTATTAAAGCGAATGCTTTGAATTCTGATCCTAGAAATCGCAGAGCTTTATACCATGAGTTTGGTGCTCCGCGTGGAGCAATACTTACATCAGATGGCACAGTTATAGCGAAATCTGAACCATCTAAAGATGCTTTTGTGTATCAACGTCAGTATTCTAACGGATTAGTATATGCTCCAGTTACTGGATATTTTTCTATTAGTCAGCGTGCAGATAGAGGAATTGAAGCTTCTCGCAATAGCTTATTAAGTGGAGAATCAGATGCTCTGTTCTGGCAAAAATTCCGTTCATTATTTACTGGAGCAACTAATCGCGGAGCTTCTATAGAGACGTCAATTGATTCACGCTTGCAAAATCTTGCTTACAATCTTCTTAAAGGTAAAGATGCAGCTTTAGTTGCAATTGAGCCAAAAACCGGAAGAATTCGTGCTATGATAAGCACTCCAAGTTATGATCCGAATGATCTTGCTCTTCACAATATTAATGAAGTAAATAAATCGTATGAGAACATAACATCAGATGTGTCAAATCCTATGCTGAATCGTGCTGTTTCTGAGCTTTACGCTCCTGGCTCTACGTTCAAAACTGTTGTTGCTGCAGCAGCACTAGAATCTGGAAAATACAAACCTGATACGAAAATACCTGCTGGTGAGAGCTATGTTTTGCCTGGAACCAAAACGTCTCTTACAAATGTCACTTACCAAGCGAATGGCGTTGATGGAAAAATATCTTTTGAGGATGCTTTAGCATATTCCTCTAATACTGCTTTTGCTCAGTTGGGTAATTCTTTAGGTGCTGACGCAATTGTAAAGCAGGCAAGAAAGTTTGGATTCTTTGATTCGCTGACTATTGATGGTTCTGATTCTACTGGATTCCCAATGCGATCCGTGAAATCTACTTTTTCTATTAAGCCAACTCCAGATAGACTAGCTCTGGAATCAATAGGTCAAGGTGATGCTAAGGTTACACCTTTGCAAAACGCTATGATTGCGGCAGCTATTGCAAATAATGGAACATTGATGAAGCCTACTCTTGTTGATT
Organism: Gardnerella phocaeensis; assembly: GCF_048545075.1. Classification (NCBI taxonomy): domain Bacteria; kingdom Bacillati; phylum Actinomycetota; class Actinomycetes; order Bifidobacteriales; family Bifidobacteriaceae; genus Gardnerella; species Gardnerella phocaeensis. The sequence continues at coordinate 15,848 of NZ_JBKQXS010000008.1, forward strand.
GTGTAAGATCTAGTGATTTGTCAGTATTGTCACAAACTAGACCAACTATTATGAACCAAGTAATGAGTAGTGACAGTGCATCTAAATTAACTTCTATGATGCAGGCTGTTGTTACAAAAGAAAATCCTAATCTTGCTTTACCTAATATTCATGTTGCAGCTAAAACAGGTACTGCACAGATTGGAATGTATAATCAAGCTGCTAATGGTTGGGTTATTGGATTTGCTCCTGCTGAAAATCCTAGAATAGCTATAGCAGTTATAGCACATAACACAAGCACATTTGGTAGCTATGCGGCAGGACCTATTATGCGACAAGTGATGGAGGAGGCGCTTAAACAATGAAACTCGTTGAAGGACAGTTGGTTCATCATCGTTATAGACTTGATCGCCGCCTTGCTCAAGGCGGTATGGGAGAAGTTTGGAAAGGCTTTGATATTCAACTTGGGCGAATTGTTGCTATTAAAGCGTTACGTACAGATACAGTAAACGTTGAAGCAAAGTTACGCCGTCTTCGTGCTGAAGCGCATAATTCTGCCAATTTAGCACACCCTAATATTGCAGCTTTATTTGACTATTATGAGCACGATGGTATTGGATTCCTAATTATGGAATATGTGCCAAGTAAATCATTGGCAGATTTGTATCATAAAGAAAAAATTATTGAGCCTACCAAGTTACTTCCTATTCTTATTCAAACAGCTCGAGGACTTTTTGTAGCTCATTCTCATGGCGTAATTCATCGCGATGTAAAACCTGCAAATATTATGGTTTCTGATACTGGCAATGTGAAAATCACAGATTTTGGTGTGTCATATTCCAGCGACCAAGAACAAATCACTCAAGATGGCATGGTAGTTGGAACAGCTCAATATATTTCTCCAGAACAAGCGCAAGGTGAGCAAGCTACTGCGCAATCTGATATTTATTCGTTAGGTGTTGTTGCATATGAAGGTTTGTGCGGACATCGTCCATTTACAGGAGCAACGCCGGTAGATATTGCTGCTGCACATGTTAATGATCCTGTGCCACCTTTGCCAGAAAATGTTGATTTGCAATTGCAACAGTTTATTATGTCTATGCTTGCAAAGAATCCAAAAGATCGTCCAAAAGATGCATTAGTCGTGTCGAAAGTATTATCTCGTATTGAGCGCAGACTGCTAGATCAAGAAACAGCCTTCAACAATACAACAGGAGTACTTTCTACAAATTTGCGGCAGCGAAGATGTATTAAGAGTATGCCTCAAAACCAAGTAAATATTATTAACATTTTTAATACCAATGATCGCAAGGAGCAGCAATGAATACCACAATGCCTACCTCATTAGCGAATGGTCGATACGAATTAGGGGAGCTTATTGGTCGCGGCGGCATGGCAGAAGTGCGTGTTGCTGTTGATAAGCGCTTAGGTCGTACAGTTGCTGTGAAAATTATGCGTTCAGATTTAGCGAACGATGAGATTTTCCTTTCGCGATTCCGCAGGGAAGCGCACGCCATTGCGCAGATGAACAATCCTAATATTGTAAATATTTACGATTCTGGAGAAGAATCTGTTATAGCAGAAAATGGCTTAGAAGAGCGTTTGCCGTATCTCGTAATGGAATATATTAAAGGAAAAACATTACGTGATGTTCTAAAAATGAATGGAGCTTTAAGTCAGAGAGACGCTGAACAGGTTATGCTCGGCGTGCTCAATGCTTTAGAGTATTCACACAGAATGGGTATTATTCATCGCGATATTAAGCCTGGAAATATTATGATTTCCGAACAAGGCTTAGTAAAAGTCATGGATTTTGGAATAGCTAGAGCTCTTGATGATTCTGCAACAACTATGACACAGTCTCAAGGTGTTGTTGGAACAGCACAATACTTATCTCCAGAGCAGGCTCGTGGTGAACAAGTAGATATGCGCTCTGACTTGTATTCTGCAGGATGTGTGCTGTATGAAATGCTAACTGGTCGTCCTCCTTTTATTGGAGATTCAGCTGTTGCTATCGCATACCAGCATGTTTCAGAAGTAGCGACTCCTATTAGCACACTTGTTCCGGGTATGCCTGCCATGTGGGACAAGATTTGTGCTAAAGCAATGGCAAAAGATAGACAAAACAGGTATGCAACAGCATCAGAATTTAAGAATGACATTCTAGCGTTTATGAATGGCGGAGTTCCTGTTGCAGCAGCATTCAATCCGTTGACTGATTTAGCTAATATAAAGGCGCGTAAGCAGGCTGAGCAGAATGCTGCAAATATGGCTATGGGAATGACAGATGGTGCTGCAACTCAATCGTTTAATCCTATTACTGGTCAAGTTGAATCTGCAAATATTGCATTTTCTCCTAGCACGCGTGCGTCACAAAGAGCGACAATGCAAGCGCAACGTCGTAAACGTGTAGTAATTGGATCTATGGTTGGAGTGTTGGTAACACTATTGGTTCTTCTAGGTGTACTGTTTATGCTCAATCGAAGTCGTGCTACTGGAGATGTTGTAGTTCCAACATTTATGGAAACAACAACTCAAGATGCTGCCCGTGAAAAGTTGCGTGCACTTGGTTTGGTTCCAGATATTCGTGAAGATGATCACTCTTCTCAACCTGAGGGAACTTTCACTAAACAATCGCCGCGTGGAGGTGAGCATGTTGCTTCTGGATCCAAGGTGACTGTATGGTTCTCGGTTGGACCACAATCAACTCGCGTGCCAGATGTAAGTGGTAAAACACAAGAAGCTGCTCGTAAAATGCTTGAGCATGCCGGATTTAAGATTGCTAATGTTCGAGTAGAAGATAGTGCAGACATCAAGAAAGATCATGTAACTCGCACAGATCCTGACGCAGATTCGTTTGCTGATAAGGGTACGTTAATTACTTTGTATATTGCATCCGGCTTAACTAAAATTCCTGACGGTCTTGTTGGTCAAAGCAAAGACATTGTTATCAGTCAATTAGAGAATTCTGGTTTTACTACGGATGTAGTTAAGGAAGATTCAGATAATGTGCCTGAAGGTTCTGTAACTCGACTAAATCCAACATCTGGTTCCTCTGTTAAACCACACAGCTCTGTTACTGTGTATGTTTCGCAAGGTGCTCCAAAAATTGAAGTTCCTAGTATAGATCTTGGCACTGTTACATTCAAACAGGCGAAGAAAATACTTGAAGCAAAAGGTTTGAGAGTAGTATCTGATTCAATGGCAAAAGATGACGATATAGTCATTAGTATGTCTGAGGAAGCAGGAAACAAGGTTGAGAAAGGCAAAGCAATTACATTAATTACACGCCCAAGCCTTAGTTCCCCGTCTGATTCAGACTGATTCAGATTTGTTTTAGATTTGTTTTAGATTGAATCTGTAAAAATAAATAATATATATATGCTGCTTGTACTACAAGAAAAGTAGAACAAGCAGCATTTTTGTATATCTAATGAGAATCCGTATATAGCTTATAAAAATTAATGCGTGAAAATAGATCTGCAAAAATAGATTTATATTAAGTTGCAGAGCATGTTATAAAACGAAAAAATAGCTGTTTAAGATATGTTTATTTGTTTAGACATAGTTTTACAGCAATGCATGATTTTATACGTTTCTATAGGCTTTTATTTTATTAATAAAAACAAAAGGCGACTGCGCTTAATACGCAATCGCCTTAAATGTTTTTATTTTGCAAGTTTTAAAGTAATTTAAGAATATTTAAAACTTACTATTCAATCCATTGTCATATAGTTGTTGAGTAATTAGACATCTGCTGAAGTAATGGAATTGTAGATGCAGCCCAAGGGAAAATCCACTGGAATAGCACTAACACAATGAAGAAATAAATCAGAATCGAAAGAATCCAACGAATCACTGTGATGCCTGGCTGTATGCGCAAAATGCCGCCAAAAATGCTTATGTCAGGCTTTCTCTTTAATCCAGCGCGAATAGCGCGAAGCTCTGGCCATTGCCAAGCGATTGCTCCTGCTGCGAAAATCATCACATATACTAACAAAACAAACACCATAATTGGCACTAGCGAAGAAAGCTGAGAAGCCAGAGATTGTTGTTCATTGTTAATAAACTTCACTTTTCCTTGCTCGTCAATAGTGGAAAGTTCTTTTGGAATACCATCGCTAATCTTTGCCCAATAAGCAAACGTTGCGTAGCTAATCCAGCGATGAGTTGCAGCAGTATACTTAGGCTCACAAGTTGTAAGAGTAAGCATACGTTTTGTTGGTTTCTCACCAGGATGCTCAGGATTTGCATCAACAACTTCACCGTGATCTGGTGTAACAATCTTGTAAGAAGTGTATTTATAGACGAACCAGTAATCCTTTGTGCGAACCACTATTGGGTCGCCAGGTTTCAGTAAGTCTACGTCTCCCAATGGCTGACCATAGCCATTTCGGTGTCCTGCTACTGCAAAATTACCCATTGCGCCAGGCATTTGCGTGGTTGGATAATGACCCAAACCGCGTTTGCTTAATATTTCTGGCGTAATTCCTTCTACAACATTTCGTTCCCACTGATTTCCAAAACGTGGTACATACAAACGAGCCATAAGGTCTTCAGACTTTGGTTTTTTTAAGGCTGGCGGGTCAGTATTCTGAGGTAAAGCAATCTTTGTTTTATCACCAGTTTTTGGGTTTTGCCAAGATATTGCTTGACGATCTTCTATTTGAGTGTGCTCAGCCTGCTCTCCAGTCCACCACATTTGCCATGCAATGTACAGTGCGCAAATAACTGCAAAAGCTATCAACAGTTCGCCAAGAACTCCAGCGGCTTGCCACCAGAAATTCGAGCTGCTACGCTTCGTTTTTCTTTCCTGCATATTAGCAGATTGCATAGTGTGCTACTCCTTTATTGATGTATGAAGACTTTGCAACATATTTTATTTGTTTAGCACTTTAGGAACTGTTGCGTACCTTAATGGTTGCAACAAAGCCGATGCCTCAGGGAATCGCAGATTATTCTTTTTCTCCACTTTCCATCCTAATCCAAACGAACTTACGTACTCCTTGTAGGTGTTTATGGCTGGTGAATTGTTTAGAGCATCGACCATGCCATCCATTGGACCAATAGCAGATATTTTATACGGTGGCGAGTACTGATGACCTTGCAGCATAAGAACATTACCAATACAAATAACTGCGGAATTAAATAATACTCTCTGATCTTGAATAGTTATCGCTTCTGCTCCGCCGCGCCACAAAGCATTTACTACAGCTTCAATATCTTGTTGGTGGATTACGTAATCATTAATATTTCCGGATGTTCCGGAACCATTAACCGCTCCTTTCCATAAAGGAGAGTCGTTAAGAGTTACAACAATACCAGGTCCTTCAAGTTTTGGGAGTACTGTACTGCTTCCAGTATCAGAAGATTCTTTTCCTTCACTAGTGCTGCTGCCAAGCGTTTTATTAAGTAAATTAATTTTAGAATCTAAAGATTTTATATCTTCTCGTAAATTTTTTGTGCGCTGCGAATTTCTTTCAACCATTTGACTCGTATTAGAAGTCACAAAAGCAGAGCGGTTTACGCGCAAGTTAAGAACGAATAAATAGCCGGTAAGAAATACTGCGACAGCAACAGCAAAACTGCTTAACAGCGAGTGTTGAGCACGATGTTTCCCAGTTCTCTTAGCCATATTTTGCCTTCATTCTTCACGCGTTCGAGTGTAACCACTATTATAGCGTGTAGCCGATTGATTGGAGAGTTACAGTTATGGCTGATGAAGAATTGCACACGACTGCAGCTGACGACGCTGCAAAGAAGAGCGATACGTCAAATGAGAATACTTATGGCGTTCCTATGGATGAAGTTGAAGCAGTGTTGAATGCTACTGCGGATAAAGCAACGCTTTCTCCACAGATTCAGAAAATGATGCAGCGTCAAGCTGAAAATAGGAGACGTGTCGAAGAAAGCATTAAAGGCACAAAAGCTAATGCCGCATGGTTTGTGCCGCTGTTCTGCACATTAATGGTTGTTGGATTAATTTGGGCTGTTGTTTATTATTTGAACCCTGTGCTTCCAATTCCTGGAATTGGTGCGTGGAATTTAGTTATTGCATTAGCAATAGTAATGACTGGATTCATTATGACAATGTGGTGGCGTTAGTCTGTAAAACAAACTGCTTAATATGTTTTAAAAGTAGCTATGCAAATGTTGCGTAGCTACTTTTTATTTTGGTGCTGCTACTGCTCGAATAAGTATGTGATTTTTATTGCTATCAGTTGTTGCAATAATTCTTGTATTTCCGCCATCTTGTAGGTTTAATTTTTTGCGCAATGCTTCTACGGATATTGGAAAGTTACGAGTAACAATATTTGCATGAGTAATATCAGCAAAAGTTTGTTTTATTTCGCGTTTATTCATGCTGCATACATTTTCAATTTTCCATGTCTTTCCTGGAAATTCTGAGTAGTATTCTTTCGATACGTAAACATGACTATTCGCACTGATTTGTTGTATATTGTATTGAGTTTCTAACAATGAAAAACAGCCAGCTTTCATGATTGCTGCATTTGGCTCATAAACGTATTGCGACCATTCTTGCCAGTTACTTGTATCTAAAATTTCATCTTTTTTATTATTTTCTTCTCTATTATTTAAAACATTTGATTCAGGCTGTATTGACACCTGATTTGTTGAAGTATTGTAAGTTGCTTGTATAACAGTTATCTGATCATCGTTTACGCAATATACTGGTACTTTTGTGTGCTGAGAGTTACTGAGTATTATCAATAGTTCCTTGCACTCGTTATTATGTGCGACTATGTGTACGGCTTCTACATTGCCACTGAAATCACTAACTGTTTTGTGCCAATCAAGCATTGGAGAAAGTTTAATAATCACTATTTCTGCTTTAGTGAGCAACTGATTTTTAAGATCTAATACGTTTGGAGTGCAATCTTCAATAGCGTATGTGCGAGATCCTTGTTTGTTACGACGAGCTGGATCAACGTATATTATCGTTGACTTAGGAATATTTTTGAGTGCATCAAGGCTATTGTTGTTGTAGCATTTTACGTTTGTAATACCAAGTGCATTCATATTGTGATGTGCAATGCTAGAAAGTTCGTTTTGCTGTTCAATACAAATAGCAGAATCGAAAACTTCAGACATTATTGTGCAATCAACTCCAAAGCCGCCAGTAAGGTCCACAAGTGTGCTACTAAAAGTTTCTGAATTTAATTTGTTGAGTAGTTCTTTTGCAACATTTGCTTTGTATTGTGCTGTTGATTGAGAAGAACACTGTTCCATAGAAATGTGTGCAGGATATATGGCTTCGTTGCATGAAGCCCATTTTGGCAGTTTTTGTTGCGCAATCTGCCTACCTGCTATTTGGTTAATTGCAAACTGTATGTCGATATTCGCGTTGCGTGGTGCTTTAAGAGCAGCTTTGCTTGGCGACAATTGTGCATTTTCTTTAATAAAAGTGAGTGTAGAAGCGTTTGCTGGTTCGATTGTTTTTGGAACTTGAAGTGTAGGCATGAATCTCATTCCTTATTGAGGTGTAGAAGATTTTAGAGCAGGTAAAGTTAAAATTATTTAGTCGATATGTAGTCCACAAAAAATTTAAATTGTGGATAACTCTTATACACTTGTGCACAGGTTTGAAAAAGGCAAGTTATCAACGTTTGTGATTAACTATGTGGATAACTTATATAGTTGTCACCAATTTAGGCACAACTTATACACAATCCTGTGCACATTGGTGGAAAACTACACGCGTGTAATTTAACAAATTATGCCTTCAAACAAAACATTGCACAAGCAGTGAGAATAGCAAATAGTGATACAAAATATACTAAGAAACGCGTATTAAACGAAGCTTTTTTAAGTAGCGGATTTTGTACTCCGAGCAATGCTGCAATTGCGGTACCCGAAACTAAGCCTCCAACGTGTGCTTGCCAAGCGATATTAGGCACAATAATTGGCATAGCGAGAGTAATAGCAATCCAAATAATTGTTCCTCGCATGTTTTCTCCTAGTCGCCATTGTGCTACGAGAAGTGCGCCTATAAGCCCCATAATAGCCCCTGAAGCACCGTATGAAGCGATGAACCAATTATTAGTGAGTTTGCACCATACGATATCAGCTACGCTTCCGCCAAAGCCGGATATTAAATATAATCCAAAAAACTTCCATTTACCGAAGAATCGTTCTAATTCAACTCCGAGTGACCAAAGACATAGCATATTGAAGAAAATATGTGTTAAATTTGGTGCGTGAATAAACATTGATGTGAACCAAGTCCAAGGTGTTTGCAACGCAGTAATTGGAAGAAAAGCAGTATAGCTTATTAGAGTCAAATAATAATTTGGGTATGCAAAGTTTAGTACCATTTCTAATATCCAAATAAAAATGCATGAATATACTAAAATGGCTGTGGTCGTGTTAAAGCGAAGTCTTATATTATTTAAAATATTTTTAATATCAAAGTTGTGCATATGCTTATGATATCGGTTTTACTTCACAAATTTAATCAATAACATTATTTAAAAAAGATGCAACTCTGAAGAAAAGCAACTATGATAGTTATTACGCGACAAAAAGCGGTATAGATTGTTGACTTGGACGAGCAGGTCAGCTTAACCGGAAAGGAGCCATCATGGAGAACAGATCCTCTGGCGGTTGGAAGTTCTTTGCACTGCTCTTCGGAGCACTGCTCGCAGGTATTGCTGCGTTGTATGTGTACAAGCAGCATAATCCTGATTATGACCCTTGGGAGGAACCATGGGAGAACAGTTCTTCGCCAATTGACCTAGGGTTAGAAAAAGAAGAGAAAGAAGCTAACGATACTCCTGCCGCTGAGGCATAAGTGACATTTGCTTTATACAGTCCAAAATAAAGGCGATTGCGTATATTCGTAGTCGTCTTTATTTGTAATTACTAAAGAATTGTTGTAAGCAAAAGCGTTTGTCTTACATGCAATTTAACTAAAGAACTAAAAAGGCGGAAACTGATTAACAGCTTCCGCCTTTTATTTTTATGTATTGCTATTAGAGAATACTCAATTACTCAGCAACAGGTGTTGGAAGAGCACCAGTGTGCCAAATGCGATCGAGGTAATCTTCGATAGAGCGGTCAGAAGAGAAGTAACCAGAGTTGGCTACATTCAAGACTGCCATGCGAGCCCACTTCATTGGATCGCGGTAAGTTTCCTCAATCTGAGCCTGAATATCCATGTAAGAGCTGAAGTCAGCCATTGCCATGAAGTAATCATGGGTAAGCCAATCGTTAACGAGTGGCTCATACACGCTCTTGTCGCCGTTGGAGAAGGTGCCGTCAGCAACCATGTCTACAGCGGTCTTCAAGCGAGGATCAGACTCATAGTACTTACGGGAGCCGCCGTGATCGTAGCCTTCAGCGTAGAGCTTTTCAACCTCGTCAACGGTCATGCCGAAGAGGAAGAAGTTCTCAGCGCCAACGCGTTCGCGAATCTCAACGTTTGCACCATCGAGAGTACCAACAGTCAAAGCACCGTTCAAAGCGAACTTCATGTTACCAGTGCCGGAAGCTTCCTTACCAGCCTGAGAAATCTGCTCATCCAAATCGGTGGCAGGAATCAAGTTCATTGCCAACTCGATGTTGTAGTTTGGTGGGAAGAACACAGCGAGCTTGCCCTTGCATGCTGGGTCGTTATTCACCACGCGAGCAACATTGTTAATGAGCTGAATGGTGAGCTTTGCCATAGCATAGCCTGGAGCAGACTTAGCGCCGAAGAACACGGTGCGTGGAAGCATCTTGTCGACGTCGATTGTGCCGTTCTTAATTCCAGCGTACATGGAGATGACCTGGAGGATCTTCATGGACTGGCGCTTGTACTCGTGCAAACGCTTAACAATGGTGTTAAACATAGTGTCTGGGTTGATTTCAAAGCCATACTTCTGCTTTGCGAAATCAACGAAGGCAAGCTTGTTCTGCTTCTTAACTTCGGCAAACTTCTTAACGAATGCCTTGTCGTCAGCCAATGGCTTCAAACCTTCAAGAAGCTCCAAATCACCCTGCCATGCGTCGGTGCCCAAGCCCTCAGTGATAAGAGCAGACATGCGTGGGTTGCTCAAGCGCACGAAGCGACGAGGAGTTACGCCGTTAGTAACGTTCTTGAACTTATCTGGGTAAACGCTGGAGAAGTCCTTCAAAGTGACATCCTTCAACAACTCAGAGTGAAGCTCAGCAACACCGTTAACGTAAGAACCGCCGTAGGTAGCCAAGTAAGCCATGCGAACTACAGCACCTTCGCCATTTTCGTCAGCGTCGGTAGCGATGCGCATGCGCTCAACCTGATCCTCAGCAACGCCCTTACCGCGAAGCTCATTGCGGAACTGCTCGCTGATACCCTGAATAATCTCAAGGTGGCGTGGCAAAAGTTCGCCGATAAGCTTGGCTGGCCAAACTTCCAAAGCTTCTGGAAGCAAGGTGTGGCAAGTGTAGTTGAAGGTCTTGGTGGTGATACCCCAAGCGGTGTTCCAATCGTAGCCGTACTCGTCCATAAGAACGCGCATAAGCTCTGGAATGCCGATAACTGGGTGAGTATCGTTCAACTGGAAGTTAATCTTGCTTGGGAAGGTGGTGAGATCCGGCTTATCCTGACCTGGATAGAATACGCGGATAGCATCATGAATAGAAGCAGCTACGAAGAAGTACTGCTGTTCAAGACGCAAAGCCTTACCTTCTGGAGTGGAATCTTCTGGGTAAAGAATCTTAGAAATGTTTTCCGCTGCAACCTGTGGCTTTACAGCATCCAAGTACTCAGACTTGTTGAAGGTGAGCAAATCAAACTCGTCGTAAGACTTAGCAGTCCACAAACGAAGAGTGTTTACGCGACCAGAATTATAACCTGGAACCATGTAATCAACTGGTACTGCACGAACAGACCAAGCTGGCTTCCATACGCGCTTTCCGTTTTCTTCTACAACTTCACCACCGAAGTTGACGCGCTGGTCACGACCATAATCAATGTGACCCCATGGCTCTTCATTGCTAAGCCAGTAATCAGGGGTTTCAACCTGCTTACCTTCTTCATCAAAGAGCTGCTTGAAGATGCCGTAACGATACTGGATGCCGTAGCCAAATGCTGGAACGCCAATAGAGGCGAGTGAATCAATGAAGCAGGCTGCGAGACGACCCAAACCGCCGTTACCCAAACCTGGCTCATACTCAGCATCGATAACAGCCTTTGGGTCGAAGCCAAGCTTAGTAACAGCCTTATTGAATTGGTCGGTAAGACCAGCGTTCAACAAAGCGTTCTCAAGCTGCTTGCCCATCAAGAACTCTGCGCTCAAATAGCCCACAGCCTTGGTGTTGCCATTAACCATGTCATGCTGGGTCTGCATCCAAGAGTCCATCAAGTGACGACGAACTGTGGTAGCAGCGGCAACATACACATCTGCCGTAGTGGCCTGCTCTGGCGTTACACCCTGGGTGTACTTGAGGTGCTCTTGAAGTTCTTTGGCAAATGCCGTCGCAGTAGTTTTGGCTTTCGGCGCGACGTGTTTAGTCATATTTGACTCCTTGTGCCGTTTGATATATTTCCTAAAAGTGTGCAGCCTAAAACTTTGTGTTTAGGCAATTAAACCATCACCATTTTGCAGATAACTTTTGAAGATAACTACAAGAGGCATGTGAATGCACACAATAACCCCAAGAATACCACAACCTAATCCCTTTAAATATTTGTATATAACGTCTTAATACAAATATATTGCTGAAAGTAGGTTGTTTAGAAGATAATAAAAAATATGTCAGTAATACTTGAACGAGATATAAAACGAGGACAATGTGCTTGGCAATCCTGGCGCGAATCAGCTATTAAAGCACTTGGCAATGGCGTAGAAGCTACGCAAGTAAATAGTAATATTTTAAATATCTCTTTAAGTGACGAAGCTTTAGCAGTTAGATATTCGCTATATCTTCTTGAAGATAAGGTGCCTGGGTGTGCAGTAGAAGTAAGAGTTGCGCCTTTTGGTGCAGTAAAAATTTTGGAAGGACCGGCTTCGGATCCGCATAATCTCACGCCACCAGATGTTATTGAACTTGAGCCTAAAGTATGGCTTCGATTAGCGAGTGGTGTTACTAAATGGCATCAAGAACAGGACTTTGGCAACATAAGTGCAATTGGCGAGCGTGATGATTTAAGCGATATTTTGCCGTTGTAAGTTGGCTTTATGCAGCTTAATTGCGTATTTGCAGCGTGTATTTACAAATATCCTGGGCAAACAATATTTCGAATGCCCAGGATACGTAAATAAAATAATTTTAATAAATTTAATTTTTAAATGTCGTGTTTATGTATGAAGTTTGGAATTGGCATAGGGATATGATGATGCACTGGCGTGTGCGCTCCCGAGTTTGTAGAAGAGTTTTCGCTGCTCACAGCTTTTGCAGCTGCTTCCGCAGCCCACTTGGCATACTCGTCTAAATCATCTTCGTTTGAAGCATCAACGGCATCATTTTCTTGATCTGTGTCATTCTCTTCTGGAAGATATGTATCTTCCTCATAGCTTTCGCTCGACGCAAATGGATCGAAGGATCCTTGTCCGGGTTCGCTGGAGTTAAGTTCCTTAGCAAGCTCGTCATAATCCGTATCGGTCGTCAGGTATTTGAGCTTACGGGCAATTTTCTGTTGCTTTGCCTTCTGTCGTCCGCGGCCCATCTGACCCCCTCTAAAAATTAAGTAACAATCAGTTCATCACACAAGAGCGTACCACTTAACCGCAACCGAGTATATTGTCTGTGTAAACTTTTACCATAAAAGCCATATTTTCAGCGTAAAAATACGCACAATTAAGGAGCCTAAAATGCCGGAAGAAGCACAGGTCACAGCTGCTGGTAATGAGATGAGCGCGAGCTTCCTTGCAGCGCGTAAACGTTCAGATGCAACGCTTGAAAAGTTAAAAGCTAGCCCTTCGTCTTTTACTATGCTTACTGGAGATCGCCCAACTGGTCGTTTGCATTTAGGACATTATTTTGGATCTATTCGTGAGCGTGTTGCAATGCAGCAGCGCGGAGTAAAAACCAATATTATTATTGCAGATTATCAAGTAATTACCGATCGTGACACCACTGAGCATATTGAAGATAATGTTTTGAATTTAGTGTTGGATTATATGGCTGCCGGAATTGATCCTGAAAAAACAATGATATTTACTCATTCCGCAGTGCCTGCAGCAAATCAGCTTATGTTGCCTTTCCTTTCGCTTGTTACAGAAGCAGAATTACACAGGAATCCTACTGTAAAGTCGGAAATGGAATCATCTGGACATGCTTTAACCGGATTGCTTCTTACGTACCCAGTGCACCAAGCTTGCGATATTTTGTTCTGCAAAGCTAATGTTGTGCCGATTGGTAAAGATAATTTGCCGCACGTTGAAATCACTCGTACGATTGCGCGTCGTTTTAATGAGAGATACGCAAAAAAGAATCCAGTGTTCCCAGAGCCGGCAGCAATTTTGTCTGATGCTCCTGAAATTCCAGGATTGGACGGACGAAAGATGAGCAAATCTTACGGTAACTCGATTATGCTCGGGGCTACTGCCGAAGAAACTGCCAAATTAATTAAGAAGAGTCCAACTGATTCTGAGAGGATGATTACTTTTGATCCAGTAACTCGTCCGCAAGTTTCTGCGCTTCTTACTACCGCAGGCTTAGTTACAGGCAGGGATCCTAAAGATATTGCTGCAGAAATTGGTAACGCTGGTGCTGGCGCATTGAAAGCTTACGTAATTGAAAACGTAAATAATTTCTTGGCACCTCACCGTGAGCGTCGTGAAGAACTTGCAAAAGATATGGATGCTGTTCGAGACATTTTGCATGACGGCAATAAGCGTGCAAATGCTATTGCAGAAGAAACGCTTTCTCAAGTGCGAGATGCTATGGGAATGAAGTATTAATTAAATTTCAATAAGTAAATTAATAAAAAATAAAGCCGCTCGCAAGAAAACTTGTAAGCGGCTTTTTGTTAAAAATTAACGGGCTGAAACTTAGAACATCACACGTCGTAACGCCAATTTTTATCTGTAATAACGCGTGCTACAGCAAGACCAATAGGTAAGCAAATAATTACCATGAAAGCGCGGAAAGTCCAGTCTAACGCTGGAAGCGTGTGGAACTGTCCAAGATAAAACATTGCGCGATACATATAAAGTCCAGGAACCATAATTACGATAGATGGAACCGTAAGACTTATTCGTGGATAACCCAAATATTGAGGCGCTAATCCGTGACGAACGATAGCTCTCCAAGCAGAAGCTAGCAAACCTGCCAATAAAGCACCGCTGAAAGCTGCAATCTCGGCAGCAACTCCAAAATCTGTCATAGTTAAGCGAAGAGTATCTGTAATAGCTCCAATAACTCCTGCAACTATGCACATGCGTTGTGGAGAATTAAACAGTACTGAGAAGCCCCATACTCCAGCAAAAGCTGTAATAAGTCGAAGAACTGCGTTAAGCCAAGGATTTAATCCGAGGGGAGGGAAGCCTTGAGGATTGAGCTGTACAAGGCTTGCAACCGTCCATCCTGCAAGAGTTCCCATCAAAATAATCGCTAACGTGTAACACAGTCGTTGAATTCCTGAAGGGAAATCAATTTTTGCAATATCTAAGCCGCCTGTAATAAGAGGGAATCCAGGAATAACAAACAACACTGAGCCAATGTATGCAGTTGTATGATTGAGCGCGCTAGGGTCGAAGAAGCCAATAAGACGCAAAGCCCCAATGCATGATAGTGCACCTATTGCAACAGCTACGAATGTAACTACAAACTGATTTAGATGCTTCATAAACATTCTGCGACGAATATAGTGACCGATTCCTGCACCAATAAAAGCACCAATCATGTCGTAAATACCGCCGCCAAGCAAGAACGCAAAGGATGCGCAAGCAACTGCCGAAGCAAGACCAGCAAACCACGGTTTGTATAGTGGTTTCCTATTTTTAATCAAATCAAGACGGTCGTGTACTTCCCTAACTGTAAGAGGATGATCATTTTTAGATTCGTCATTACTGTTGGATGCGTTTACGTGCGAAAAATGTTCAGCGTAAGCACTTTCTGGTTGCAATGCAAAAATTCCGCGCGGCTTTTCTTTTTTTATAGCTTCTTGCAATGCTTTCTTTTTTGCAATTTTAGTAGCATTTTCTTCAGACTGCTTAGCTGTTCGTACAATAGTATGTTCGTCGTCGCTCGCTTGCAAAGTGTCAACTAATTCCTTAGAAACAGCAGCTTTAGAGTGATATAAAGAATCGTTTCCAAGCTTGACGTTAAACCAATCTGCAAAATGTTCTAGAAGCCAAATGCGCTCAGTGTTAACACCTGTGGTTGGAAGATCTACAACTTCAGTAATTCGCTCATGCTTATCAGTGCAAGTTGCTTCAATATCTGTGAGATTCACGTCCGCGCGCACGTGTACGCCCATCGGTTCGCCGATTCTGTGCATAAGCTCGCGAACTCGGTAGCTTCCTGTGCCTGCTCCTAAGCCGAGTGCACCGACGCGAATAATAATACTCGATTTCGCAGCAATTCCTGCTTGTGTAACTGGCTTATCCCAATCTCGCTCAACATCGTCCATATCGAGTGGAATAGCATGAGTATGAAAACGCCCAGAAGGTTTTCCAACTATATGACCAGTCGAAAGAATTTCAGGCTTATAGTAATCGCAGTTGTCGGTGCTGTTGTCGTGTGTATTATTCTCAATATTATTCTCTGCTGTACTCACAATTTTTTAGTATACGCAACCCCGTTGCCGAGTTATATTTTGTTGATAAATCAGCATTCTTTAAGACGTCCGGTGGTAGTTTCACAATTAACTTGGTATCTCGCTGGAAACAAGGCTGTGGGCTTGCAACTTCTGACCTACATAACCGCGGAGGAGCCGCGGAAGTCAGACGACCAAGCAACCTTAGTCTGGCGTAAGGAGGTCTGATGGCAACAGAAAATCAGCAGGTTACTCCGGCAGACGCAACTATTGTTACGTCTGGTTTAGGGCGAAAGGGCCCAGAGGAGCGTGACCTTCCAGCATCACTTAAGCAAGACATGGATTTGTGTTTGCATATTCTTCGCGATGTTCTTGGCGAATTCGATGAAAAATTATTAGCAGTATTCGACGATGTGCGTTTGAATGCTGTAGAAGCTAGTGCGGCTCATTTTGCGCAAATGGTAGACGCAAAAGTAACTGCAGATGATGGCTTAAGTAAAGCTGTTAGCAAGCTCAACGGAATGAATTTGCACGATACGCAGCTTTTAGCTCGTGCTTTCGCAACATATTTCCACTTGGCAAATTTGTGCGAGGAAAATTATCGTGTTTCTGTACTTCATCAGCGTGAATGTGAAGTTGAAGATTCATTGCCTGTTGATCCAGTTAACGAACTAACTTGTGCTTATCACAAGTTGCTCACTGAAATGAGCCCTGCTGAAGCGAAAGAATTGCTTGCAAAGCTTGAGTTCCATCCTGTATTTACTGCGCACCCAACCGAAGCTCGTCGTAAAGCCGTTGCAGGTAAGATTCGCAGAATTTCGCAATTATTAAGCGAACATCATCGTTTAGGCGGATCTGATAAGCGCGAAAATTATCGTCGCCTCTATAACGAAATCGATGCGCTTCTTCGCACTTCTCCGATTGCTTTGAAGAAGCCAACTCCGGTTGAAGAAGCGGATACTATTCTTGACATTTTTGACGCTACATTATTTGACACTATTCCAGTCGTGTATCGTCGATTTGACGATTGGCTTCTTGGCAAGAAGGCTGGATTAGTTCCTCCGCGTTGTCCTGCATTCTTCCATCCAGGAAGCTGGATTGGTTCAGATCGAGATGGCAACCCTAATGTGACAGCTAAAGTGAGCCGTCAAGTCGCTCGAAAGTTTAGCGATCACGTGCTTGCAGCTTTGGAGAATCGTACTCGCGAAGTTGGCAAGTGCTTAACTATGGAAACTCGTACAACGCCTCCAAGCGTGGAGTTGCTTGAGTTGTGGAATCGTCAGCGCGAAATGAGCGAACAGCTTACAGAAAACGCTTCAGATGTTTCTAATAGTGAGCCGCATCGCGCTGTAATGTTGGTAATGGCTGAACGTTTGCACCGCACTATTAGCCGCGATACGGATTTGATGTATCATTCTTGCGAAGATTTCATTGAGGATTTGCAAATTGTGCAACGCTCTTTGGCAGAAGGTGGAGATCCTCGTGCTGCATATGGTCCTTTGCAGGATTTGATTTGGCAGGCGCAAACTTTCGGATTCCACATGGTTGAAATGGAATTCCGTCAGCATTCTCTCGTGCATTCTCGCGCTTTGGAAGATATTCGCGAGCACGGATTGCATGGCGAACGCGGTCCGCTTCAGCCAATGACTCGTGAAGTGCTCGATACATTCCGCGCTTTGGGTGCAATTCAAAAGCGCAACGGAATGCGTGCTGCTCGACGCTACATTATTTCCTTCGCAAAATCTGCTCAGCATGTGCGCGACGTATTTGAGCTTAATCGTCTTGCTTTCGCTCACCCACAGGATGCGCCAACAATCGACGTCATTCCGCTGTTTGAGCAGCTTGAAGATTTGCAGAATTCCGTAAACGTGCTTGAGGAGATTATTAAAATTCCTGAAGTGCAGGCTCGTCTTAAGGCTACTGGCCGCAAGATGGAAGTTATGCTTGGCTACTCGGATTCTTCCAAGGATGCTGGTCCTACTTCCGCAACGCTTGCTTTGCATTCTGCTCAGGAGCGAATTGCTCAATGGGCTAAGAAGCACGATATTGATTTGACATTGTTCCACGGTCGCGGCGGCGCTGTTGGTCGCGGTGGCGGTCCTGCAAACCGTGCAGTGCTTGCTCAGCCAGTTGGTTCCGTCAACTGCCGCTTCAAGCTTACTGAGCAGGGCGAAGTTATTTTCGCGCGATATGGCAATCCAATTCTTGCTATTCGTCACGTTGAATCCGTTGCTTCTGCAACTTTGCTTCAGTCTTCGCCAAGTGTTGAGAAAACTAACACTGATATGACGAAGAAGTACGCAGATATGGCTGCAAAACTTGATGTTGCAGCTCATGAGCGCTTCCTTGACTTGTTGCAAACGGATGATTTTACTCCATGGTTCTCCACGGTTACGCCGCTTAGCGAGATTGGATTGCTCCCAATCGGTTCTCGTCCAGCTAAGCGTGGTTTGGGCGCAAAGTCTTTGGACGATTTGCGCACAATCCCGTGGGTGTTCTCCTGGGCTCAGGCTCGCATTAACTTAGCAGCATGGTACGGATTGGGTACGGCTTGCGAAAAGTTTGGCGATTTGGAAACTTTGCGCAGAGCTTACGAAGAGTGGCCGCTGTTTAGTACTTTTATTGACAATATTGAGATGTCTTTGGCTAAGACAGATGAGCGTATTGCTCGCATGTACTTGAGTCTTGGAGATCGCGAAGATTTGAGCGATAAAGTACTTTCAGAAATGCAGCTTACTCGCAAGTGGGTTTTGCAAATAGTCGACGACAAGTGGCCTTTGCAGCATCGTCACGTGCTCGGTCAGGCTATTCGTGTGCGCTCGCCTTATGTTGACGCGCTGTCTGTAATCCAGTCGCTTGCATTGCACAAGCTTCGCAACAAGGTAGACAAAGAAGAGCTTAGCGAAAGCCAGCAGGCAGAGTTCATCTACCTTATTCTTTGCACTGTTTCTGGTGTTGCTGCAGGCTTGCAGAATACTGGATGATTTTATAAGTTTATGTGATTAAGAAAAGCCTTCGTACTGCTTTATTAGCTGTGCGTTGGCTTTTCTTTTTATAATCATATTTTATAAATTTTGTTAGCTTTTATAGCATATTTTCTATTTAACACAGTAACGATAGAATATGTTTTATAAGTCGAAGTGTTTTCAAAATTTGTTGATAGCTTGT
This sequence comes from Gardnerella phocaeensis, assembly GCF_048545075.1. Taxonomy (NCBI): domain Bacteria; kingdom Bacillati; phylum Actinomycetota; class Actinomycetes; order Bifidobacteriales; family Bifidobacteriaceae; genus Gardnerella; species Gardnerella phocaeensis. Next base: position 34,680 of record NZ_JBKQXS010000008.1, read on the forward strand.
ATTTGTCACCTTTGCGCAAGCGCATCAATACAAGGAGGTAATAATGCACGAGACAGTCAAAGAAGATCTTTTAAAAGAAGATTCACTTTTGGCTACATCTGTGTGGAGCGCGATGCTAGCTGGTAATCGTAAGTTTGCAGAAGGCTCATTAAATTGCCATGGACTTAGTGAAGAAACGAGATTATCTCTTATTGAAGGTCAGCATCCTGGAGCTGTTGTTCTTTCCTGTGCTGACTCGCGCGTGGCTCCAGAATTTGTGTTTGGTGCCGGTTTAGGTGATATTTTTTCTGTTCGCACTGCAGGCGAAGTCTTTGATGATGCTGTAATTGCATCTTTAGAATACGCTGTAAGCGATTTGGGAGTAAAAGTGCTTGTTGTTCTTGGACACGAGCATTGCGGTGCTGTACAAGCCGTTTTGCCGAATGTGCAAAAGCTGGTTTCTAAATACGGCGAAGATGAAGCAAGCGAAATAATTGAGTCTAGCGAGTCAATATTGCTTCGTTCTTTAGGGCCGGCTGCGCTCGCAGGTATTGAAGAAGACTTGAGCACGGACGATATTGAGCGCATTCACGTGTCTAATATGTTGGCTGAAATTTGCGATAAATCTCAAATTATTCGTGAAGCCGCTTTTAACGATAACCTTATGCTAGTTGGCGCTAGATATAGAATGAGTGACGGTTTGGTAGAGGTTCTTTCATGCTAAGTAGCATGTAGTCGCATTTTTAACAGAATTATTAATACGTTGTTAGGTTACAGATATGAATCAATCATCTAAAGATACGCTTGATGCAAATTCTGCAAATTCCACTAATTCTGCGAACTATCTTTTCTTGCTTGTCGGAGCTCCTTTAGTAGCTTTTATTATTGCAGCTGCTCCTGCTTTACAAGGGCAACATCCTTGGTTTCTAATTGATACAACAATTCGAGGTGTTTCCGGATTGTTGCTACAAGCTATACCTTTTACGCTCATAGGTGTGCTTGTTTCTGCTGCAGTAGAAACTTGGGTAACTGCTGATTTTATCGAGAAACATGCTCCAAAATCCACGGCAAATGGTTTCTTGGCTGCCATATTGGCTGGCGTTTGCGTGCCTGTTTGTGATTGTGTAGTAGTTCCAACATTTTCTCGTTTAGTCGCAAGAAAACTACCTTTGCCGTGCGCCATAACTTTTTTATGTGCAGTTCCTGTTGTAAATCCAGTATCTGTATTGGCAACATTTTATGCGTTTTCTGACGCTCCAGCTGTTGCTATTATGCGTATTGCTCTAGGTGTTGGTATTGCATTATTGGTTGGATTAAGTTTTGTTATATTCCCTTCGAAAACCAATATTTTGCGTAAGAAAATTTTAGTAGAAAGCGAATCTTCTTTACATTGTTCTTGCGAATTGAATAACGAAAGTGATCTCACAAAAAGTAATATTGAAAAGCCTAGTATTTCTGCACAAATTCGCAAATATGTGCAGCATATACATCAGGATTTAATAAAATTAATTCCAATTATTGTGTGTGGAACTATAGTTGCTTCTGTAATTCGCGCATGGCTCGGAGCTGATCCTGCTTCTCGCGTGCAAGTGAGTAATGTTTTCATTGCTATTCCGGCAATGATGGCTATTGCGTACGCAAGCTCTCTATGCTCAAGCTCAGATGCTGTAATTGCAAGAAGTTTAGCAACATCATTGCCTATGTCGTCAGTGCTAGTATTTCTGCTGTTTGGTCCTATGCTTGATTTAAAGAATACGCTTATGCTCGTTGAGGATTGTCGTGGTAAATTTGTGTGGCGCTTAACATTAACTATTGCTTTTGCGTGCTTCCTAGCGTCGTTATTAGCTCAATGGGCTTGGGGGTTCATCGCATGAAAAAGCAAAAATGTGCTGAGCATAATGCTTGTAAAAAAATCACTTTAGCTCAATTTGTAGAAGCTATTTTATTGCTATTTTTTGCAATCATAATTGCTGAAGTTGCTTTAAGTGGTCAATATACGCTTTTTACTACGCCTAGAGCATATTATTATTTGTTAATTGCTGCTATTTTGCTATTTATTTTGTCTATATGCGCTGCGATTGGATGGTTTTCTGTTTCTTCGCGAGATGCTTGGCGTATGCTTGTAGCTTTCGTTGTTCCTGCGCTACTTATTATTATTCCTTTGTGTTACGCTCAAAATATTAGTTTAGATGGATTCGACCAGTATGCTGGTGGTCGTGCTATTGCTATTCGTAGCCAAAATTATCCTTTGCCAGGATTGCAGGAAAAGTCTCGTGAGATAACAGTTGATGATGATGATTTTGGCTCCTGGTATGACGAAATCGATCATAATGCTGCAAAATATGATGGATACACGATTACTCTTACAGGTTTTGTTAGCAGAGATTCTACGTTGAATGCAAATCAATTTAGGGTATCTCGTCAGCTTATGTCATGCTGTATTCTCGACATGTCTCCGTTTGGATTAGTTGCAGAAAAATCAAATATTGGCGAAATTCAAGATCGCGAATGGGTGCGTGTTCGTGCGCGCGTTTCTAGGGGCAATATTGGCATTCCTGGATATCAGCATTCTGGAGTTGTGCTGCACGTTATATCAATGCAAACAGCTCAAGCTCCAACTGGATATTTTTATCGCCCATAAATAATTTATCTTCGTTAATGGTGATAATTATTTTAGAATTGTTGATATCGCATAGAAGTAAACTAAGATAACAAGTATGGCGATTGGTTTTAATATTCTACTCATTATGATTTTTTTGCTATTTGGTTCCGTATTTGCGGCAACCGAATTAGCTTTAGTGAGCTTGAGAAGTTCGCAAATTGATCGCATGGAATTGCAGGATGCGCGTGGCGCTAGAGTTGCAAAAATTGCTCGCGACCCTAACACTTTTCTATCTGCTCTACAAATTGGAGTAACTCTTTCTGGCTTTCTTTCTGCATCGTTTGGTGAGTCTGCTTTAGCTCCGTATGTTGTGCCGGTTGTATGTTCATGGGGTGTTTCTTCGCACGTTGCTGGCCCACTTACAACAATCTTCCTAACTCTTGTTATTTCTTACTGTTCTATTGTTATTTCTGAATTAGTTCCAAAACGTATTGCTATGCAGCGTGCTGAGCAGATTGCTAGATCAGTGGTCCCGGCAGTTGATGTTTTTTCAAAGATTTGCAAGCCTTTAATTTGGCTTATTGGAAAGAATACTAATGGTTTTGTGCGCATTCTTGGCTTTGATCCTAACGAGAAGGAAAGCGAAGTTTCTGACGAAGAACTGCGTGTGCTTGTCAATAGCAATAAGCGTTTAAGTCAAGATGAGCGCACTATTTTGGATGATGTGTTTGATGCGTCTGAAACTATTGTTGCTGAAGTAATGCGTCCTCGTGCTGATGTTGAGTTTTTGGATGGCTCGTTGAGCCTTGAAGAAGCTGCGGCGAAAATTCGTGAGCTTCCATATTCCAGATACCCTGTTATTGGCAAGGATTTTGACGACGTTATTGGTTTTGTGCATGTTCGCGATTTGTTAGATGTGCGTGATCCAAATGCAAAAACTGTTGCAGATGTAACTCGCGAAGGAATTAGTCTTCCTGGAACTTCCAAATTATTGCCGAGTCTGGAACTTCTTCGTAAACGTGGTATTCATTTGGCTGTTGTCATCGATGAATATGGTGGAACTGACGGTATTGTTACGCTCGAAGACATGACAGAAGAGCTAGTTGGAGATATTCGCGATGAATATGATTTGCCTGGTGAAACTGAGCAAAATAATGTGAATAAAACAACTGCTTTTGTAAACGGTGTTGCAAAAATTGATGGCGGTATGACCATTGAAGATTTTGCTGACATTACAGGCATTGAGCTTGAAGATGGACCTTATGAAACTGTTGCAGGCTATTTCTTAGCGCATACTGGTTCAATGGGAAGTGTTGGAGCTGTTTTGCATGATGCGGATGGTTACGATATGACTGTGACTGCGGTTGATGGTAGACGTATTGCGACGATTGAAGTGCGTCGCCGCGCGTAGTTTAAGCCATAGCAGTAGAATAATAACGGTATTAACAAACCTAAGGAAGGATAGAACATGGCTTTGTTGCATATTTTGCCAGGTCTCGACGAAGCGGCCAGTGAAAAGGCTGTTGCCATTTTACAGAATCGTTTAAGCCACGAGCAGGAAGCTGCTTTGGTGCTTAAGCATGCGCATTGGAATGTTACTGGTCCAGATTTTATTGCAGTGCACGAAATGCTTGATCCACAGGTTGCTGAAGTTTTGGCGCAGGCGGATGAAACTGCTGAGCGAATTGCAACTTTGGGCGGCTCTCCACTTGGCCGCGCAGACGATGTTGTTGCAGCTCGCACATGGAAGCGTTTTGCTTTAACTGGTCGCAAGTCCACAAAGGAGTATTTGCAAGCGCTTATTGAATACTATAACGATATGATTGCAGACGATCGCAAAGCTATCGCGGAGCTTGATGAGCTTGATTTAGTTAGCTCAAATATTATTCAAGATCATGTTCAACAGTTGGAAAAGTTCCAGTGGTTCATGCGTAGCCATCTTGATTAATTAACCTCTGTTTAATTTTTTGATTCAAACCGCAACATGCTGTTTTCTTTTTTATGGCGTGTTGCGGTTTGACATTTTCTGTGTCTGTGCTAATGTAACTACTTGTATGTTTTAGGCATACAAGTTGGGCCCGTAGCTCAGGTGGTTAGAGCGCATCCCTGATAAGGATGAGGTCGGAGGTTCAAGTCCTCCCGGGCCCACGATAGAATGACATCATTCTTTCGAATGGGGCTATGGCGCAGCTGGTAGCGCATCTGCTTTGCAAGCAGAGGGTCAGGAGTTCGAGTCTCCTTAGCTCCACAAATAAAGTTCTGGTTGATTTTTCAATCAGAACTTTTTGTTTATTAATTTGTTTTTTGGGGTGGGGGGTAACCCTAATATCCAATATGAGATTATTGCTTTGCTTGGCGCGATTCTTGAGCGTGTTTTGGCTGTTTTTCACTCAACTGGTTATGTGATTTAGTTGCTTATAGATTTAGTTGCGTATGTTTTGGGGAACAAATCTGTGAAATAATCGCAAAAAAGTTCCCTACATTATTTGATTATTGGGGAACAAAATGGTATTTTATTTAAGCAAATGTTCCCCAATTTATGTGAAAAAGGAGTGTGAAGATGGCTGCAAAATATGATGATGTGCAAGAATTG
>NZ_JBKQXS010000009.1:0-37436 GCF_048545075.1 Gardnerella phocaeensis
CGGTCCCATTCCGAACCCGGAAGCTAAGGCCTGACACGGCGAGGGTACTGCACTCGATAGGGTGTGGGAGACTAGCACGCTGCCGCATTAATCTTTCTAGCGGGGAGTTTTTAACTCCCCGCTTTTTTTATTACACGCACTACTATTATTTATTCCCCACTACTGTTTTTTTGGGGTTATAGGCCGAAAAGTGTGTAAAGTTAAGCTGATGAATATTCTGCGCGTATAAGCCACATCTTAAACACTGTTACAAATTCAGTCGAGTATCTGAGAAAGTAACGGTCATATGTTACTCGCGCAGTATGTAATCCACGTTAATAACGAATAATCGCGATTTAGCGTTACTCGCGCAGTACGCTATCTGCGCCAGTAACGGAAAACGGCAGAAACTGTGCAGCCGTGTAAAGTTTATGCCGTTTCCCAGCTAGATTCCGGCCAAAACTTTACAAACGTGTAAAGTTTATGCCGCCTACGCTCTAAATCGCAGCGATCAAGCAGGCCGTCAGCGCATACACTCCAAAACTCACGCCACATTATGCGTAGTATAAGTAGTTTTCTATCTTTAATTGTTGCCTTTGTACAATAAACATCGAGAATGTTGAAAATTATTTAATAAAATAAGTACTACAATATAAAATGTATTTCGTGCACGAATACGCTTTATAGAGGAGAAGAAGTATATGGTTTACTGTAATTCGTGTGGTGCGGCTAATGATGATAATTCAAGTTTTTGCAACTTATGCGGGGCAACTTTAACTGAGTGTTCACTTCATACAGGTCAATCAGAACCGCAGCCTTATAACGCAAATAATGTGTCACTTCAGCAAGCTTACTATCCTAGAAATCAGCAATATTTCTATAGCTCTGAAAACTATGTCAATTCGCAAGAATCTGCTGTTAAAGATAAAAAGCTTAAAACTAGGAGAAAAGCAGTAATTGCATCAATAATTTTTTTGATACTTGTAGTTGGAGCAATTGTAACTTATTTCACGCTGCAAAACCTAGTATATTCTCCTGAAGCAACGGTTAAAAATTATTTAAATCTTGTTTCTCAAGGTAAGTATACTCAAGCAACGAGTGAATATACTGATGCTAGTCCTCGTGGTTTTACTTACGTAAATCCGCATGAATCACTGTTTACAGACAAATTTGCAGGCGACGCAAACTCTCGTATTTCAAATGCTAAAGTCTTGTCGTCAACTCCTTACGAATGTATTGCTGGAAAATATTACAAATATGTAAATATGGGGAAGGCAAAAAAATCTACTTGTTATAAAGTTAAAGTTAACTATAACGTCGGAGATAAAAACGTTAACAGAACATTATATTTAAGATATGATTCAACACAACTGTTTATGTTTAAAAAATATAAGATAGATTCTATCGGTACCGCTACTTCTATATCGGTAAAGGTTCCTAGTAATAAACAAAAAATAAAAATAAATGGTAAAGAAGTGGAACTCTATGGCTGTTACGATAATGGCACTTCTGCTTTTGATGTTATTTTTGCATTACCAGGAATTTATAAGATAACAGCATATGACAAATATGGAACATCAAAAGATTTTGTAATAAATACCGCAAATGTCAGGCCGGAAAATTCTATAGATGTTGACACAGTAGGAAGCGATGATTACTAAAAAGTAATGGTTTTAGTTCAAATCTAGTTATGCGTTCACATATTAGAAAAATGTAAAACTTACAAATCGCTCCTGCCTTCGTATTTTTTGACGAAGGCAGACCTCGCTTGCGTTGAAAGCACACTGTGCTTTCAACCCTGAGCAAGCTCGGCGCTCCGAATTGCTTTCGCGCGCTTTGACCGAGCTTGAAATCAACGGGATTTCAAGCTCCTTCAAAGCGTGATTTGGCTCAGTTGTGAAGCACACTGTGCTTCACATGCCAAATCAGCCGAACGACTATGCCGTGGGGAATAAGCGCGAAAGCAGGTCGTCACGCAAATGCCGGAAAGTACTACGTGCGTATTTGGTGCGATATACTAAAAGACATGACTACACAAACTTTTGAAGCACTCGCAAAGTCGCGATTTTCTGCACGTGATTTTCTAAATAAACCAGTCGATTCTAAAATCCTTGAAACTATTTTGCAAACAGCTGCACAATCGCCGAGCTGGTCTAACACTCGTGGCTACATGCTCGCTATTGCTCAAGGAGAACGCAAGCAGCAGCTTATTGATGCTTATACGCAAAAATGCAAAGCAATGTTTCGTACTAAAGACGCAACTCTTAGCGAAGAAGATCGCATGATAGCCCAGAAAATGAGCCAGCCGGATGGAGATTTTTCTGTAATGGCTCCGTATCCACAATCGCTTAAAGAGCGCAGTGCGCGTTTAGGGTTGGCGTTGTATAAACATTTAAATATTGATCGCAAAGATTTTCCTGCTCGAAATGCTCACACTTTGCGCAACTTCCAGGCGTTTGGTGCGCCAGTTATGGGATTTGTGCTTGTTCGTCGCGATTTTCTGCCGTTTGCTGCGCTGGATGCTGGAATTATGCTGCAAACGTTACTGTTGGCCGCCAAAGAGCAAGGCGTAGATTCATGCCCGCTTGGCGTTCTTGCCACATGGCGTTCACCGCTTGACGAAGTATTCGATATTCCGCCGGAGTATGCGCTGATTACTGGTTTTGCGCTAGGGTATGCGTCTGAGGCGCACGTAAATGCTTTCCGCGCGGAGCATCCTCCAATTGAACTTGCGCAAGAAAAGTAACTTCGCACAAACCAATCTATCTTGCAAAGCCCAAAGTACTTTGGAAAATATCAGATAGAATTGCCAAATATGCCCTATTTTCGCTAATTCTATCTTGCAAAACCCAAAGTACTTTGCTAAATTGAAGATAGAAGTGGAAAGAAAGTGAATGCGAATGATTTTCAATCGTCAAAGGTACATAAAGAAACTTAACAAGCTTAGTTGGAATGGTCTGGTTAAAATCATTACTGGTGCGCGCCGCGCGGGAAAATCGTTCATTCTTAACGAGCTGTTCTATAATTCTCTTATTTCTCAAGGTGTTTTGCAGAATAATATTATTCGGTTCGCATTTGATGCAGACGAAGATATTGATCGTCTTGAGCCATTTGCAAATGGCGAACCAGTAAAAATCGCAGATAAAAAACTTGGCTACGTTATAAATGCTAAAGTGTTCCGTCGCTACATTGCGTCGCAAATAAATGATAGTGACAAGTTTTACATTTTCCTCGACGAAGTGCAATTGCTTGACAATTTTGTTGGCACACTTAACAGTTACTTAAGGCACGCAAATTTAGACATATATGTTACTGGATCTAACTCCCGTTTTCTTTCATCAGACATTGTTACTGAATTTAAGGGGAGAAGCACAGAAGTTCACGTTCAACCTCTTACTTTTGCCGAATACATGGAAAGTTCTAGCAAAACGATTTCAGAATCTTGGGCAGATTACATTGTTACTGGCGGAATACCGCTTGTAGCTAGAATGCAAAATGTTGAGGAACAAATAAAATACCTTGAAAATCTTGTTAAAGAAACTTATTTGAAAGATGTAGTTCAGCGAAACGGCGTGCGAAAAGAGCAGGCTCTTTCTGAAACCTTGCAAGTAATAGCTTCGTCAATAGGCGCTCCTGTTAATCCAAGGAAACTTTCTAACACGTTTATTAGCCACGGATATGGAGAAATTACTTCAGAAACTGTTAGTCGTTTCATAGACTACTACAGTGATGCTTTTCTTGTAAGCAAAGCTCAAAAGTACAATATTAAGGGCAAAAAATACATTGATTCCTTGTTCAAAATTTACTTTGAAGACATTGGAGTACGCAACGCTTTACTTAATTTTAGGCAAATAGAAGAGTCGCATATTATGGAAAATGTTATATACAACGAGTTAAGGTATCGCGGATATAACGTAGATATTGGCGAAATGAATATTGCTGAAAATACTGGTCGAAAAGATAAAAATAACCATGATATTTATGCGCAAAAATCTTTGGAAATAGATTTTATCGCTACTTTGGGAAGTGAAAAATATTATATACAATCTGCGCTCGCTATAACGACGGAAGAAAAATCATTGCAAGAAAAGCGCTCGCTTTACTATATTGATAATTCTTTCAAAAAGATAGTAGTTACGAAAAATGGGTTACATGTTACAAGAGATAATCGTGGAGTAATTACCATGGACCTATTTGATTTTTTGCTTAATGAGGATAGTCTTAATCGGTGATTTAATAGAGTGATATTAGACCTCTGAGCAAGTCAATCACTCAGTAACATATAAACTCTATGCAAAATAAATCATTCTATGGTATTACACCAGCTTCAAGAATCATAAATAAAAATCATCATTTAGTGTGATGCAAACTCTTTACGGCGATCATAAGCTATTAACCAAAAGCTGAAATCCTAAATAAAGTGGTAATCATAAAAGCGTTAATTGCAGCATTACCGAGCCCTTTATTTATTTTGGATTAGTTTGAGAGGCTCGTTTCGACGCATCCTATGTGTTTTACGAGTTTGGTGAGTAAGGAGCTTTGCGTTATGCGTAAGTTTACAAAAGTACTCTTGTTAGCTGCTCTGCCAGCGTGTTTGCTTACCGCATGCGCTGGTAGAGCAGTTGATGATAGCCAACAGCAGGCATCGCATGATTCAGTTCCACTTATTTCAGTCAAAAAACAGCCTTTAACACAAGTTGTGTCGGGTAAAGCAGCAATAGAACAATCGTCTACCTTTGTTATCACTGCTGTAAGTAGAGGGAATTTTTCTCCATCGGTAAAAGCAGGAAGTGCTGTAAAAGCTGGAAGTATTTTAGGCTACAATGCTGGTAACAAAATTATTGCTCCCGTAGACGCTAAAGTTGTGTCAGTAGCTGAATCATCTGCGGACATACCTAAATCTTTCCCGCTATTCACTCTTAAATATGAAGGTTTTTCAATAAGCCTTAACGCAAAAGCTTTACTTCGTTCTGCGGATATTGCAGATGTTAAAGGTCGCTTCCAAGTTGAAGATGGTGTTGGGCCAACCAATTGTTTGCAAATAGTACAAAGCGGTGGAACTTCTACCGATGTTGCAGCCTCGGGTAGTAGCAAGAATGATAATGCTGATTCAACTGAAACGGCTGAATCTAGTGAGCAAAGTACACCTAGTGTATCGTCAAAAGTTTTAACGTGTTTAATAGATAAAAGCACAGAAGTAGAATCAGGCCAAAATGCGACGCTTGTTTTTAATGGCAAGCATAAACAATCGGTTTTAACTTTGCCTGTTAGTGCGGTTGCTGGAAGAGTTCAAAAAGGTTTAGTCTCATACAAGAAAGGCGATAATTGGGAGCGTAAAGAAGTTGGTCTTGGAATCAGTGACGGCGCTAATATTGAAATTACGTCTGGCTTGCATGAGGGTGATGTTGTAGCAGGTGTTTCTCCTGATCTCATTCCAGGAGTGCAATGATTATGGAGAACAATCCTGTTCCACTGGTTGAACTACAAGACGTGTCAGCGCGTGTAAAACTAGGCAATGGAGAATGGCTTACCACTGTTAATTCTGCTTCTATGCTACTTAACCAAGGTGAAACATATGCGGTAGTTGGCAGGTCTGGATCTGGCAAAACAAGTCTTATTTCTATTATTGGATTTTTGAATAAAAATTTTACTGGCAAATACTATTATTCTGGCAAGTCAATCCAAAAGTGTAGTGATGCTACAGTATCGCATATGCGCGCTCGAAATATTGGTTTTGTTTTCCAAAACTATTCACTTATTAAGCATTTAAGCATTAGAGAAAATGTTGAATTGCCGCTTTTATACGCAGGACTACAACAAAGCAAGCAGACAAGAAGAAAAACGATAGAAGAAGCATTATGTGCTGTTGGATTGCAAGATAAACTAAACGAATACCCTGGAAAGCTATCAGGCGGTGAACAGCAGAGAGTCGCGATAGCGCGTGCGCTCGTTACTAATCCCGAATTACTTATTTGCGATGAGCCAACTGGTGCGCTCGATAGTAGTACGGGAGAAAAAGTGCTTCAAGTGTTGCATGATCGTGTTCAAGAATCTGGAACAACATTACTATTAGTCACTCATGATATGAAAGTGGCTCGTTCTTGCTCTCACATTTTTACTATGGAAGGCGGTGTTCTTTATGATCATGCTGCTTAAAGATTTGCGCTTGTCTCCTATGAGATCCTTCCTTACAGGTTTTTCAATGTTTATCGGCATCATTGCTGTTATTGCGTCAGTGCTTATTGGCACGGTTGGTAAGGACTATCTTATTGCAACTAACGAACAGCTAAACGGTCGTAGACCAACATACGAGATTACTTTTTCAGCACAAAATTTTGACAAATATTCAGTATTTAACAAATTCTTAAATCGCATTGAATCCGCAAATCGTAACGCTAACGTTATGCTACAACCAAACACTGGACTACTGTTTAGCGCTTCTATGCCAGCTTTGAAGAGCGTAAAAATAAGCGAAGAATATAAAACTAGCAATCTTCAATATGTTGACGCTGTTTACACTACGTCAGGATACAATAAAGTTTATAACTTACCTATTGTAAGTGGAAGATGGTTTAGTAATAGCGCTAAAAGCAACGCATTAGAAATGGTAGTAAACCAATCTGCTAGCAAAAGATACAAGATTGGTGAAGTAGCATTTATTACTTCTCGCAAAACAACACAAATGAGTCTTATAAGGATTGTTGGAGTTGTGAACGATGGCGTAGACTCAGCAAAAGCATACGTGAATATTCTAGGCTTGTTACGTTACGCTCCAACTCTTTGGGAATATTCTGAAAAAGAAACTCAAGGCTCAATCTACTGGTTAAATAAAGAAAATCGTTCTCAAAAATCAATTAAATCTTATGTTTCAGACGCTCTTTATGACTGTTGTGGTGGGCAAGTAAACGAAATTAGAAGACATGATAATAGTGATGATTACGAGAATGTGATAACAGTATTGCAATTAAGTTTTGCTATCGTAGCAGCATTATTGCTTTTTGTTTCCGCGTTAGGTTTAATCAATATTGGTTTAGCATCGTTGGAGCAACGCACACATGAACTGCTTATACGCAGAGCTTTGGGTGCTACTAGATGGTCGATTGCTTCACTCGTGTTAGGCAGTGCGATTATTTTAGCGCTGATAGTTTCGATTGCTGCTGTCGCTGTTTCTTTTGGTCTTGTGTCTATAGCATCAAGTTTTTGGGATGCATCAAACCCAGTTAGTCCGCCAGTTTACCCATATGAAGCCGCTATTGGAGCTGTTATTGCGGCTTTTATCACAGCACTTGCTGGAAGTGTGGTGCCGGCAATAAAAGCATCGCGTTTACAGCCAGCATTAGCATTGCGTTAATTTTCAAAAAATAAGAAAGAAGGAATAATGAATAATCATACTATTGGTAAAGCAACTCTTATTATTGGTGTGCTTAGTGCGATTCTTATGTTCAATGCTTGTGGAGGAGTAGGCAACAATAATGCGAGTGGTATGGATGGCTCGCGCTCGCAAAATAGTTCGCCTAGAGAGACTGTTGATTTTGCTCATATAGAGAAGGAATATCAGGAATCTGTGGCAAAGCTTAGTTGGCCTGAAAAATATAAAGCTCCTGCAAACTTGGTTGGAGAAGAAAAAGACAGTCAGTTCCAGAGTGGATATGGCGATACGCAAGCATCTAATTATTATCAGTGTGCTTGGGAACGGCAATGGCTAGACACGTATGCTAGTGATGAGCAAGCGGCGAGTAAAGCTTTGCATGAGCTTGAAAAAGTGCCTAGTATGCCGTTTATGGGTCCAGACCGTTGTGATGATGCAACGCGAAACTTTTTCAAAGAGCACATGCGCAAAGCAAAACTGGGAGATCCATCAGGATTCCAACAGGATGTGCAAACTAATTGTCCTGTGATGTAATTGCATTTGTATAGCTTTGTTGTGTTGATTTTATATGCAATGCCTATTTACTGAATTGATAAATAGGCATATACTTATATGTGTGAAGCGAAAAGAGTTGGAGAAAAGACTCAATCAGCTTGCAAGAAGTACTAATAAACAAATAACTTGGGCTGAGGGCGGTAATCATAGCAAAGTTTGCATTGGTGAATTTGCTACTACTGTTCCGAGGCATAATGAAATCAATGAACTTACTGCTAGAAGCATTATCAGATATTTTGAAAGGAATCTGCAAGCATGATAAGAGTAATGAGTGCTACTGAGCATGATAATGCAACGACTTGTTTGCAAATGGTGACAGCTATAGCTCGCAGATGCGATGGCTGGTGGGCTATAGAAGTGCCGGAAATACCAGGATTATTTACTCAAGTACGTAGGCTTGATCAGGTTGCAGCAATGGTAAAAGATGCTGCTGCAACTTTAAATGTTAAAGTCAATGGCGTGAAAGTAACTCCGAAACTTAGTGAGCAAGATGAGCTTATGCTTCAGCGCATGTTAGATGCAAAATCTGCAGCTATAAAAACTCAAGAAGAAGCGTCTATGCTTATGCGTGAAACAGTTCGCATACTAAGGAATCAGGGATTGACGGTTCGTGATGTTGCAGAGCTTACGGGGGTTACTCCGCAGCGAATAAGTTCGCTTAAAGCTTAGTAACTTAATGCAATATGGTTGAGGCTATAAGCAAATGAATTGTTCAGTAACGTATAAACTCTATGCAAAATAAATCATTAACAGATAAATAATCAAAAGCCAAGCCGTAGGATGCGTGGCTACAGCTTGGCCTTTGAAAACTGTGATATGTTTTTATGTTAAAATTCGCAGTCTAATGCTTTTACTTATTTTTTGGCAATGCCAAGAGCTTTTGAACTTTCATCCTTGTCAAGACCTATAAATAGGAGCACAATTATACCAATAATCAGCGGAACATAACCGTATCCAGATCCGTGGATTATGCCGAATATTTCCATAAGCCCATTTGCTATTACAGCTAGTGAAGATGCGATAAAATATAGTTGCGCGCACCACGGTTTTTTAATGAGGAACATGGTTGCAAGACCAAATAATCCAGCGATAATTTGAGGCACTCCCCATAGATAATCATTACGCATTACAATCAGCGCAATTCCGCTAGCAAGAAATACGCCATTGGCTATTGTCCAAAATACGGACGGAATTTGTGCTTTTGTATCTTCTAAATTACTCATATTCTTCTCCTTCTAATACAAGAAAATAATTGCGTATATAAAACCTTGACGATTTATAAATTAATGGCGCGCTAAAAGGTAAACAATATCTTGTATATGAAAACCTTTACAAATAATTACTAATTAAAACTACTCAAGATTCATTAATCTTTTAAACTGAATCAGTAAAGCATACTATCTATACAGTTATGTTCATTTCTGAAAGGGATAACTGCATTACATTCCCAATACTTACCAAAGGCTCGAAAATAAAGTGAACCGCCTAAATGCTTTAGGGTATCGCGATGAAGCAGAAGCCCTTTTTGAGATACTGCGCGAATCGCATTTTTACTTTTCTCGCCCAAAAATCGAACATTAAACTGTTTTATAACAATTTGTTTTTCGCGTATCGAAATTCTGATGTAATAAACTAAAGAAGCATATTTTCGCATGTTCAAATATAGCTCTTCGATTAATTCAATAACTTCACAGATGATTTCATCGCTAATGTCTTCAGGAATATCGTTACTAGATATATTGCATATGGATCTTCCTTTTAATCCACATGATTTATTGATTGAGTCGTTCATTTGTAGCGTATTTTCAATGCGCTGAATGAACTCGCTTCTAGCATCATGCTTAGCAGTATTTCCACGCAGAATGTCGATAATATTATGACCTTCTTCAAAAGCCTGATCTGCCAAATCATTTATTTCCTCAATAGCTTCTCGTTGCTTTTTAGAAATAGACTTGTCAAGTAATGCTATTTTACTTTGTAGTGCAATATCTGCAATCTTATTAGTTAATTTATCGTGCATTCGCACAGCCAAATTAAGATTATTAATTGTTTGCTTGTCTTTTTCATAAAGAACCATTTTTTGGTGAGAAATGCGTAAAATAATACCAGTGCAAACGCAAAATATATTTATTAAAAGGTAAGCAATAAGATACTTGAAAGACAAAGTTGATAGGTATCGGTATGCAATGTAGTGTAATGCATCTAGTACTAAGAATAAAGGTAGTGTAAATTGAATCGGATATAAATATGAAATAAAAACAAATGATATGATGAGCCCGAAAGTTACTGGTGGAAGATTCAGACTAGGAATAACAAGAATGCTGAGGTGCACAAAAATATAGCACATGCTCATAAAATGCGGGAGCAAGCAAAGGAACAGATTCATAGCAGCAAGAATCATGTAAACTATGACAAGTTGTATTGTGCTATTGTCGCTATTTGAGTAAATATATGCATCCATTGCGCTCGACAAACATCCCAATAGTAAAAATGTTTTATTGTCAATAAGCTTTTCTCGCAAACGCCGCATTAAGAAAATAATCATTGTGTATCATTTCCTAAATATTCATCATGCAGCCATGTGGTAATAAGTTGTGAACGATTCGTCACATTCAACTTTTTGAACACGCGACGAAGGATAGTTTCCACAGTACAAGTTTCAACAAATAAACGTTTAGCGATTTGCGCATTAGTCATGCCTTTACTGCACAACTTTACAATTTCAGTCTCATGATCCGTTAAAGCAAGGCGTCCCTTTTTTGGCTTATTTTGCAAACGTTGAAATGCTGTCATCGTGTCGTCAAAATGAAGATCACCTATTATTTGCGGCTTGAATGTGCCATGGGCAATACTGCTAAGCATGGCGCAAATAGTTTCTGGGTGGTTCTTCCCAACAATGCCTTGCGCGCCTGCTGTCGATGCTTTTAATGCATAATCGTTGATAGGGAATGAAGTTATAGCAATTATTATTGGGAGTGAGTATCTTCTTCGCAATTCGTATAATATTTTAATTCCCGAAACCCCAGACATATACATGTCAATTAGCAGCACGTCTGGGCATTGATTTTGACAAAACTGAATTGCTTGATCGGCGTACGCGGATAACCAGCAAATACTGCAGGACGGAACAACCTGTTCAATATATGTTTTTAGGCCGTGTAGACAAAAACAATCATCATCAACAATGCCAACAGTAATATGCTTTGCTGCCATACTGCTCCTTTATAAAAGCATTATTTAAGTAATAATAATACTTGAATTTGTATAAGGAATATCTTGTCTAGGAAAACCTTTACAAATGGAATCTTATAAAGGTAGTCGCTGAGAGCTTACGGGAGTTACTCCGCAGCGAATAAGTTCGCTTAAAGCTTAGTAACTTAATGCAATATGGTTGAGACTATGCACAATCAGCAAAAAGTGTAGAAGTTGCAGCTACTGGCGATAGTAAGAGAGGAAGCTGGAGAGTTTGCTCATTGCGTCGCGAAGCGTTTGCAAGCGCGGCAAGTAGACTACGCGGAAGTAGCCTGGAGTCTGCCAATTAAAGCCTTTGCCGTGCACAATCAGCAATTTCTGATCGCGTAGCAAATCAAGCGCAAACTGTTCGTCATCGTGAATGTTGTATCGACTTGGATCGAGCTTTACAAACATGTAGAAAGCGGCATCCGGTCGCTCAACGCTTACGCCATCCATCTCCTGAAGCGCGTTATAGCAATACTCGCGCTGCTCATACACGCGTCCGCCTGGCTCCAAATACTTTTCAACGCTTTGGTATCCGCCCAAAGCAGTTTGAATAATCGACTGCGCAGGAACATTCGAGCACAAGCGCATATTAGACAGCATATTAAGACCCATAATGTAGTCGCGAGCCTTGGATTTATCTCCAGAAAGACTCATCCAACCAATGCGGAAGCCGGCAATCATATGCGATTTAGAAAGTCCGCTGAAAGTTACGCAGAACACGTCTGGAGCAAGAGAAGCAATCGAAATATGCTTCTTGCCGTCCATAACAAGACGGTCGTAAATCTCGTCCGCAAAAATAATCAAATTAAACTCGCGCGCAATCTTAACAATCTCTTCCAAAACTTCGCGACTATACAGCACGCCTGTAGGATTATTTGGGTTAATAATCACGATTGCTTTAGTGCGAGGCGTGATTTTAGAGCGAATATCGGCAATATCTGGGTACCAATGTGACTTTTCGTCACACATGTAGTGCACAGGAGTGCCTCCTGCCAGGCTAGCGCACGCAGTCCACAGAGGATAGTCCGGGCTTGGGATAAGAATCTCGTCGCCGCAATCAAGCAGTGCCTGCATAGAAAGGTTAATCAGCTCGGAAACGCCGTTTCCAGTGTAAATATCTTCCATTTGCACGCCTGGAATGCCCTTAAGCTGATCGTATTGCATAATCGCTTTGCGTGCAGAGAAAAGTCCGCGACTATCCGAGTAGCCTTCGCAGTCAATAAGCTGCTGCTGCATGTCGTAAATCACTTCGTCTGGAGCGCGGAAACCAAAAGGCGCAGGATTTCCAATATTGAGCTTTAGAATATGCGTTCCGTTTGCTTCCATGCGGTTTGCTTCTTCAACAACTGGGCCGCGAACGTCATAAAGCACATGTTCTAGTTTGGTGGATTTGTTGAAGTTTCTATGTTTGAGTGTTTGGGAAAGTTCAGCTTCCGTAAGCTGTGGCTGATTTAATTGTGATTCTTCTTCAGACTGGCAGTTTTGCGCGACTTTTGCGCAAGAATGACCGCCTTTGATTCCGTCGCCGCTGATTCCAAGAATTTCAGCAAGCATGTTACGCACGTCTTTGCGCGGCTCAGTTTTGCCGCTTAAATACTGACTTAACTGGCTTTTGCCAAGTTTATGGCCGTTTTTTGCTGCAAGCTCGATTACGTCAATCTGCTTGTACCCGTTGCGTTTCATAGCTTTCTTAAGCTCGTCAGCAAAATTCTGTGCCATAATCTGTCTTTCTCGTAAAATCAGCGTTTATAAATTGAACAAGTTTATAGCAAAGTTCAAAATATAAGTATTAAATTGAACTATTTATATTTTTAGTGATGATTTTACGCGCAAATTTGCATTTTGCAAAGTAAAAATTGAATTTATTTTGAATTTTTGCAAATGGTACAAATTATTTTGAATTTATATTGAACTTTTGTGAATATGTTTGGTGGCTTAAGTTTAGGAAGTTATACACGATTTACGCTACTTCGCATAACTCGTAGAAGCTGTGTTAAGCGGTTTGCTACCATAAAAGCTATGTATTTCTTTACTCCGAGGCGCTGCGAATCTACCCAAAAAATCATGTACAAGAATAAAGGGCAGGCTCTTATGGCGGCGGAGCAGAGTTTAAGAGAGCGCGGTGCGCAATTGTGGGTATACGCTTGTGAATATTGCGGATGCTGGCATTTGACGCATAAAAATCCGGTGGATCGCATGTATTCCGATATGCGCTCGCCATCCGCAAGCACGAAGCCGAGGTCTAGAAAACGTGGGTACAAACCAAGACGGCGCTAAACTAATGCTGCGCTAATTACGCAACATTAAAACCTTGTCTTGCAACCTGCTCAACATCTTCTGCCTCATGCTTTTTCGCGCTACTATCTGTTGCCAACGCAACAATTTGCGCGCTAAAAGCGTCAACTGGTCGGCTAGCGTTTCGCAAATCGTAATATTGATGCACGCGCGCGTCAAAATCAGCAAGATTTTCTAATAATTCAACGTCGTCAGCAGGGTAAGTATTTTCAAAAATCTGCATGTTAGCGCTCATTCGCGGCTTTAATTCCGGATTTTGCGCAGGCTTACCAATTGCCAAACCAAGCACAGGGTATGTGTATTCAGGCAAATTCAAAATATCAATAAGCTGAGTTCTACTGTTCAAAATTGAACCGAGAATTACGCAACCAAGTCCCAAAGATTCCGCGGCAGTTTCCATGGCATGAAGCGCCAAAATAACGTCATTTTGAGCTTGAGTAAAGCGGTAACGGGTTTTAAGTATAAACTCATCGCTACTGGTATCTACATCTATGCCATTTTTTCGCGCAATTGCAGCGTTTCTGTGCTGATCAATAATAAAAACGTACAGTAATGGAGCAGTAGCAATATAGGTTTGATTGCCAATTTCGGAAAGCTTTTGCTTAATTGAAGCGTCAGTAATCTTGATCGCTGACCAATCATTCAAAAACTGGCTGCAAGCAGCGCGCTGAGCCACGGTTTCAAGAGTGGCAACTGTATCTTCGTCAATTGATTCGCTGCTAAAAGCGCGAATTGAGCGGCGGTTCAGTAAAGTATCAATAGTTTCGTTATGACGTAAATTTTGCACGTGCTTTTATCCCTTACTATTTCCTTATTATCTTCTCATTATTTCGACTATTTTTCGCTTATTTCTCATTTTTAGTTAATTCGTTCAAAATCAGAATTTATTTTTTCGAAACTGCCGTTTTCTTTGCCTTCGTGCAATATAAGACAAGGTTCCGCGGCTTGCTAAGCGACCAACAATCGTAGTAAGAATCGCAGAAAATACTGCAAATCCAAGAGACATTATCAGCGGCTCTTCTTGCTTAACACTCTGCTTTTGCGCAATTTTTTCTTTAGAAAGATTGTTAGAACGATTATTGGAGCTTAAATTTATTTTTCTAGTATCAACATGTTTTTTCCATATTACATGCGCAATTTGCCCTGCAATAAACGTTGCAAAAGAAGGAAGTGCAGATTTTAGTAAAGAATCTCCTAAAGTATTTGGGTTTTTTAATCGGCGCTCGCGAAGTGCATCAATCTTACGATTTGCTGCATTAAGTCGTTGCACTGTAGCTTGAGCCGCACGATGGCTTCGTTGAGTTTTAGTATTAGCCGATGATAATTGCGTCATATTTTCTATGTTAGTGGTAACGAAATACCAATTTTGGCGGTAACATAGAACAGTAATCTTGATTTGCAGCAGTGTAGATGCATTTTGAGAAATATACGTGAAACAAACTCGTGCCGCTTGGCGTCCGGCGCGACGGAAGGGTTACGTGGCGCTGTAGAGGAATGTGAAAGCTATGCAGAATAACGCTACTCAAGAATTATCCGAAAAAGAATGCTTGAAGCAGGGTTGCTTGGTGTTACTTCGTCACGGCCAAACTGCTTGGAGTGTGTCCGGTCAGCATACTGGGCGCACGGATTTGCCTCTTACTGAAGTCGGTGTTGAGCAGGCAAAAGAGGCTGGTGCTAGATTGCAGAGTGCGTTCACAAAAGGTTTTGATGAGGATTGTGTGCTTGTAAGTCCGCTTCGTCGCGCGCAGCAAACAGCTCAGTTTGCTGGATTTGCTTCGTACGAAATTTGCGATAGTGCGCTGGAGTGGGATTATGGTGCTGCTGAAGGTCGCACTAGAGGCGATATTGCGGCATTAAGTGGCGTTGAGGCGTGGGATGTGTGGAAGCATGGTCCTAAAGTTCTCCCTTCTCACATGGTTAGTGACGCTAAAGAAGTGCTTCCTAGTGGAGAAGCAGTGGATGTGCACAGGACTTCTGGAGAAAGCTTGCAAGAGGTTTCGGATCGTACTCAGAAGATTATTGACATTGCAATGCCTAAATTGAAATTAGGTAAGGATGTGCTTGTTGTTGCGCATGCGCACGTATTACGTATATTAACTGCGCGCTGGCTTGGAGTAAGCCCAGATTTTGCGCGATTGTTGCGTCTCGATACTGCGCATTATTCTGTGTTGGGTGTTTACAAAGGTGACAATGTAATTGTGCATTGGAATTGCTGAAATACGGATTAGAATTTCGGATATTTTATTGTGATTTTCACAATTTTTATTGCAGATACATTTATATATTTGAGTCTTGCGTTTGCTGTAATATTGGCTCACTACTGTGGTTTAAACAGTATTCAATAGTGGTAATTAGTTAGTTTGGAAGAGATTAGCAGTATGTGGAAAGGTTCGATGATGAGTCGTTCAGTTAAGTCGATTATTGCGCTAGTGGTTTGCGCTGTTTTGGCGGCTTGCGCGTTTACTGCTTTTGGTTTTTCTAAGTCTTTTGGCGCAAATACCGATAGGTCTGCTGGTGGGAAGGTTATTTTCTTCAACTTCAAGCCTGAGGCTACTGCCGAATGGGAAAAGGTTATTGAAGAGTACAAAAGAGAGACTGGTGTTACGGTAAGCATAACTACGCCAACTGGTGGTCAGTACGAAGCTAGACTTAAAACTGAAGTAGAGAAATATAAAAATAATCCAGATGCAATGCCTACGTTATTCCAGATTAACGGTCCTGTTGGCTACGCTAACTGGAAGGATTACACTGCTGATCTAACTAATTCCATTCTTTATAGGAATCTTAGTGACAAATACAAGGATTACGCTGTTAAGGATGGCAATAAGGTTGTTGGCGTGCCATATGTTACTGAAAATTATGGATTGATTTACAACAAAGCTTTGCTTGCTAGATATGCGGATCTTCATAATTCAAAGTTGAGTCCGGAAGAAGACGGCAAATCTTTTGAAGATCAAATAACCTCTTTTGATAAGTTGAAGGAAGTTGCAGACGATTTGCAAAAACGCAAGGATGAGCTTGGGATTGACGGTGCTTTTGCATCCGCAGGATTTGATTTAAGTTCAGACTGGCGTTTTAAGACACACCTTGCAAATATGCCTTTGTATTATCAATTCAAGGATGGTGGTGTTGAAGGTCAGCCACAATCAATAACTGGCAAGTATGTTGATAATTTCAGGAAGATTTTTGACCTTTATATTTCTGATTCCACAACTCCTGTAAGTCAGTTAAGCACTAAAACTGGCGAGGACGCTGTTTATGAATTTGCTCTTGGCAAGGCTGTGTTCTATCAGAATGGTACTTGGGCTTGGGGTGATCTTTCGAAGGATGGTATAAAACCTGACGACGTTGGCATGCTACCAATTTATATTGGTGTTCCTGATGAGAAAAATCATGGTTTGGCTGCTGGTTCTGAGAACTATTGGTGCATCAATGAGAAGGCTTCTCCCGCTAACAAGAAGGCTACTGAGGACTTCCTGAAGTGGCTGCTTACTTCAGACTATGGTAAGAGGGCTTTAGCTGAGAAGATGGGATTTGTTACGCCGTTCGAAGGCTTTTCTAAAATTAAAGTAGATAATCCACTTAATCAAGCTGCTGTTGAATATGCAAATAAAGAAGGCAAGAAGCCTGTTAAGTGGGTGTTTGTTACCATGCCATCTAACGGTTGGAAAGACGATGTTGGCTCTGATCTGCTTACATACGCTCAGGCAACAAAAGATGGTATGACTTCTATGGGCGCTAATCAAGCATGGGATACTCTTAAGAAAGCGTTCGTTGAAGGCTGGGCTAAGGAATATAAGATTGCTCACAGTAAGAGTTAGCTGCTAATTAAATAATTTGTTTTAAACTATAATCCTTAAGGGATTGCGCAATCGTTTGCTAAATTGTTGCGTAATCCCTTTAATTATTGCCAAAAATACGTGCTAATTTTATTAGATATATTGGTGTGTGATATTTTTTATGACGACACGCGTTAATTTACTTATGCTATCGTTTGCAATATTGCAACAGTTGAGGCATAATAAGTATTGTCGATAAGGACACCTAGAGGTGTGGCAGTCCAATGATGGGATTGTCGGCATAGGAGAAAGGTTCGATGATGAATCGTACAATTAAATCAACAATTGCACTGGTAGCTTGCTCAGCAATGGCTTTTGGCGCGCTTGCTGCTTGCGGATCCTCCTCAAGCGACAGCTCTGCTAAAGGTAAGGTTTATTTCTTGAACTTTAAGCCAGAAGCTGCAGATCAGTGGAAAGAAGTAGCTAAGGCATACACCAAGAAAACTGGTGTTGAAGTTAAGGTTCAAACTGCTGCTTCCGGAACTTATGAGCAGTCTTTGAAGAGCGAAATTAGCAAGGGTGACGAAGCTCCTACACTCTTCCAGATTAACGGCCCAGTTGGTTACGCAAGCTGGAAGGATTACACTGCTGATTTGAAGGATACTGAGCTTTATAACCAGCTTCAGAACAAGGATATTGCTTTGAAGGATGGAGATAAGGTTGTTGGTATTCCATATGCAATGGAAACATACGGCTTGATTTATAACAAGGCTTTGCTCAAGAAGTACACCGGTCTTAAGGATGCTAAGGTAAAGTCTGCTGAAGAAATCAACTCCTTCGATAAGTTGAAGGCTGTTGCAGATGATATTCAAAAGCACAAGTCAGATCTTGGTGTCGATGGCGCATTCACTTCTGCAGGTTTCGATTCCAGCTCTGATTGGCGTTTCAAGACCCACCTTGCAAATCTTCCTTTGTACTATGAGTTCAAGGAAGATCATGTTACCAAGCAGCCTGCAAAGGTAAAGGGTACGTTCCTTGACGGTTACAAGAAGATTTTCGATCTTTACATTAATGATTCCACTACACCAGCAACGAAGATTGGTTCTAAGACTGGTGAAGATGCAAATGCTGAGTTCTCGCAGGGCAAGGCTGTGTTCTATCAGAATGGTACTTGGGCTTGGGGTGACCTCTCCAAGGCTGGTATGAAGGCTGAAGACCTTGGCATGCTCCCAATTTACATTGGTGCTAAGGGCGAAGAGAAGCAAGGTTTGGCAACTGGTTCTGAGAACTATTGGTGCATCAACGAGAAGGCATCTGACGCTAACAAGAAGGCAACTAAGGACTTCTTGAAGTGGTTGCTTACTTCCGATACTGGTAAGGATGCTTTGTCCAAGAAGATGGGCTTCACCACTCCATTCAAGAGCTTCGCAGATATCAAGTCCGACAACCCATTGACTCAAGCAGCTGTTGAAGATGCTAAGTCCGGTAAGACTCCAGTAAGCTGGAACTTCACCGTAATGCCATCTGATAACTGGAAGAACGACCTCGGCTCCGCTTTGCTTGAGTACGCTCAGGGCACCGGCAAGTGGGATAAGGTTAAGAGCGCATTCGTCGACGGCTGGGCTAAGGAATATTCTCAGGCTCACGAAGATGACGACTGATCCATTAATAAATAAATAGACGTTACACCTGCTGACGTAAGCAAGCAAAGGTGACGTAAGCAAATCCGCTAGGATACTGGCACATGATAGTGCTAAGTCCTAGCGGATTTTGTTATTTAGATATCTTAGATATCTTTGTTATTTTGATACCTTATAGAAAATTATAAAAGGCTTAGTCATTTAATAATGCGGCTGTACTTGAGCGCACGATAAGTTGCGCTGGAACAATGCGATGTGGATCTTCAACTTTCTCTGCACTTATAAGCGAAAGCGTTATGTCTGCTGCAGTAGAAGCAATATCGACTGGGTCCTGCCTAATAGTAGTTAAGCCAGTTTCGTGCGCGTAAAAACTATCGTCAAAACCAATAATTGACACATCTTTTGGAGTAGAATAGCCACTGCGAGCAAGCTGAAACATAAGTGGTATTGCAATCCCATCTTCTTGGCATGCAATTGCTGTTGGCATAGTTGAACTTCCAAGAAGCATAGAAACTATAGCGCTTATGCGGTCAGAATTGGCAGGTGCAACAATTTCTGTAGGTGTTATTCCGCTATTTTTACATTCGTCAATAAAAGAATGGTAACGTTGCAATACGCTGAAATGCAGTGAAACGTCGCGAGTTGTGCGCACATATGCAATATTGCGATGCCCTAAACCGATTAAGTGGCGTGCCATAAGTCTTGCACCTTGGTCGTCGTCAATATTGATAGTCGCGTCAAAGTCGCATTTTTGAGGGTATAAGCAGTTTATGCCAACAATTGGCACTCCTGTTGATTTAAGTTGTGCAATTTCGTCTGTATTTACGTCAAAGGAGCACACGATAACAGCGTCAGCATTACGTCTAGTTGGGAGCATTGTGAAAAATTCGCTACGCTCTTTGCTACTGGAAATCTGGAAAATGGACAAATCGTACCCAGCTGTGTGGAATACTTGATTCAATCCTTGAATTATAGATGCAGAAAACCATAGGCGAATTTGATCGCTAATAAGTAAAGCGATGCGCAAGGTTTTGCCTGATTTCAGTGCTGCTGCAGATTTCGAAATAGAAAAATTCATTTTTTCGGCAATTGCCAATACTTTATTGCGAGTGGATGCAGATACTAAGTTTGGTCGTGTAAATGAACGTGACACAGTAGAAACTGACACATGAGCTTTATTCGCTACATCTTGAATATTTGCCGACATGTGAACTCCTTTATTCGCGTATAGCAAACGTGTAGCACAGCTTTGTGTTTAGTTGCTTAGTACGAACTTTTATAGTTCGAAACAAACAAACGTTTGCAAACACTTCTATTTTAACAAATTTTACTGGAATGCCAACGATAATAAGCAATTTTTTTAAAACTAAATTTTGATATTTGTTTGAAGCGACATGTCAAAATGACAACGTTTGACATAGATAATTCATGTAGTAGAATGAAATTATTGGTTCGGGACAGCGATGTCTACGTGGATGTCGCCACTCAAGGAGGAGAAAGTGACGAGTCATGATTAGTATGAGCGGAAAAGCAATACGTAAGTGGTGGTGGTTATTTGCACTGCCAACGTTTGCTGCGTTTATTGTTGGCTTCTTGGTGCCATTTGTTATGGGTGTGTATTTGAGCTTTAGGAAATTCACTACTGTAACTGATGGCAAGTTTGTGGGTTTTCGTAACTACTATAGAGCTTTAAAAGATCCGCATCTTGTTTATTCATTTTTGTTCACAACGCTTTTTGCAGTTATTACAACAATAATTATTAATGTTATTGCTTTTGCAATTGCGTACATGCTTACTAAGAAGTTCAAGGGCACGACGATATTCAGAGCCGTGTTCTTCATGCCAAATCTTATTGGCGGCATTGTTTTAAGCTATATTTGGCAGCTTTTGTTAAATGGCATACTTGGGTACTTCAATCGTTCGATTACGTTCTCTGAAGTATTCGGTTTCTGGGGTCTTGTGATTGTTGTTTGCTGGCAGCAAATTGGCTATATGATGATTATTTATATCGCAGGAATGCAAGCTCTTCCTGGAGATGTTATGGAAGCTGCTGCTGTCGATGGTGCAAACCCAAGGCAGACTTTATTCAAGATTACTATTCCATTGATGATGCCTTCTATTACTGTTTGCACATTCTTAACAGTTACCAACGGCTTCAAGCTTTTCGATCAGAACTTCGCATTAACTAACGGTGGTCCTTCAAGGAAGACAGAGATGTTAGCTCTTAACATTTATAGAACTTTCACTACTCCAAGATGTGAAGGCGTTGGTCAGGCTCAGGCAGTCATGTTCTTCATTGTTGTGGCTGTTATTGCTATGGTTCAGAATATGCTCACTAGGTCGAAGGAGGTAGCGGCATGAACGAGAAAACAAAGCATCCTGCGTTATGGACTGTGCTGTTCACTCTTATAAGCTTGTTATGGATTTTCCCTATAGTTTTAGTGGTACTGAATTCTTTCAAGTCTAAGGTTGATATTGCAAGCAATCCTTTTACTTTTAGTTCAAAATCGTTTGTTGGAATGTCTAACTACGTATTAGGTTCAAATCGTACTGATTTTCCAATGAGTTTCCTCTGGACTATTGTTGTAACTGTTGGTTCTGTGATCCTCATTCTTCTGTGCACGTCAATGTGTGCATGGTGGATTGTTAGAGTTAACAATTGGTTTGCGAAACTGCTCTACGTGTTGTTCCTGTTCAACATGATTGTGCCATTCCAGATGGTTATGTACACCCTTGCTTACATTACGAACACTTTAAAGTTGAATACTCCATGGGGATTGTGGATTATTTACTTAGGCTTTGGCGCAGGACTTGCAGTGTTTATTTTCACTGGTGTGATTAAGGGTATCCCACAAGAACTCGAAGAGTCTGCAATGATTGATGGTGCTTCTGTGCCACGTATATTCTTCCAGATTATTGTGCCGATTATGCGACCTGCTATTATTTCGGTTTCAATCTTGCAAGCAATGTGGATTTGGAATGACTTCCTGCTTCCATTCTTGACGCTCGATCTCAACAAGTATAAGACCATTTCTATAGCTGTTCAGTATTTGAAGGGCGGCTATGGATCTGTTGAGATGGGCGCAATGATGGGTTGCTTGGTTATGGCAATTGTTCCAATCATAATCTTCTATCTCATTTGCCAGAAGTACATTATTAAAGGTGTTATGTCTGGTGCAGTAAAGGGATAAATTAATTCTCCTCCAAAATTCAAGTGGCAGTAAAAGCGGCGGTGTGCGCATACTATTACGTTTGTGCACACCGTCATTATTTTTAATAGTTACGCTAGTTTGTAATTAGGTGGTAGAGTTCGTTATTAGAGTATCTGTAGATAGTAAAGCATAGGAATTGCGTCATAAAACCAGGAGATAGTGTAGAATGATTTTCTCGTTTGGAAGCCCAGATTCAAAGTTTGCGCAAAGCATGGAAACATTTGCTGATGCCGTGTGGCTTACAATATTGATGATTTTAACAAGCATTCCTTTAATTACTATCGGTGCTTCTCTTTGTGCTGGTCATGATGCTGCAAGACGTACAGAGCAAGGTGAAGGACATATTACTACAGCTTATTTTCGCGCGTTTGCTAGCAACTTTTTGGAATCTACTATTATTTGGGCTGTAATGGGACCAGTTTTGCTTGCTATTATTTGGCTATGGCTTTGCGTGTGGTCTACTCCACTTTTAATTATTAAATTTATTCTGAGCATATTGTGGATTATTGTTGCCGAATGGGTGTTTGCATTACAAGCGCGTTTTAAAAATTCAATCGATAAAACAGTGGTTAATTCTCTTATTTTTGGTATTTCTTATTGGAAAGAAACTCTTTTAATGGCACTGCTAGATGTAGTGTTTATTGTGTTAATATTTGCATCAATCGTATATTTGCCGCAGGGTTTACCTTTGTTGGTATTTATTGGTTGGGGATCGCTTATTATGCTTCACACGCCTTTGTTGGAGCGTGTTTTTGCAAAATATATTAAGAAGTAATTTCTGCAAATAATTAATGAGGCGAGCATCTGTGACAATGCTCGCCTCACATAGGACATCATTGCAAGGAATATTTTGACATGCAGCTATGCAAATCATATTCCTTACGAGGGGGAATAGAGTCAGTTCATCAGTAAACCAACTATTAAATTATATATGCTTCCGTGTATTTTCGCCGTGCATAACTGCCGTCATAGATAGCACTCTTGGCGACTTAAATACTTCATCGGTGTGAACTACACGACCATCAGTGTCAGCAAGTGGAATACGCCAGTTTGGATACTCTGTGCTAGTTCCAGGCTGATTCTGTGAACGCTTCTCGCCGACAGCATCAACCAAAGCCACTTGCAAAAGCAAAGATGGGGAAGTGAGCATAATTGCATGCATAGCTTCCACAATCTCTTGTACGTGACCTTCGACATCCTCAGCAGCGTCTTTGCTAATCCAGCCGTTCTCAAGAAGCATCTTCATCATTGCATCGCGTTCAGCTTGAGCAGCCTCCTGGAACGTTTCTACGGAGTCTGTAAGCAGGTGAAGCTGCTCGCGAAGCTTTACATGCTCAAAGGCAAGATAACCAGCTGTAGGTGGCATATCGTGCGTAGTAACGGAAGCAAGAGCATACTCTCGATATGTAGACGGATTAGCGAAAATAATTTGCTTCTTTCCAGCCTTCTTAGTAGCGGCTTCAGCTTCGTCGTCGTGAGTGAACCACTCAACAACAGTGCCAAGCACGCCATGAGATGCAAGAACCTTAGAAACATACTTCGGCACAGTGCCCAAATCTTCGCCAATAACAACACCGCCTGCGCGAGTTGCTTCAATAGTGAGAACTGCGAGCATTGCGTCTACGTTGTAGTACACATAGGCGCCGTTTCTAGCACCCTGCCCTTGTGGAATCCACCACAAGCGGAAGAGACCAAGAACGTGATCAATACGAGCGGCTCCTGCGTGCAAGAACACGTTATGAACCATGTCTCGGTAAGCAATATAGCCAGTTTCATCCAAGTAATTTGGATCGAATGGAGGTTGACCCCAATCCTGACCTTGCTGGTTGTAGAAATCAGGAGGAGCGCCAACGCTTACACCATTAGCAAATCGTTCCGGACTCCACCAAACGTCAGCACCGTAACCGTGTACGCCAACTGCCATGTCTTGCATAAGACCAATTGCCATACCAGCAGCTTTAGCTTCAGCGTGAGCTGCAGCAACTTGCTCATCAGCAATCCACTGAAGCCAACGCTGGAACTCAAACAAGTCAGCATGTTCGCGCTTAAGTCGTTCAATTTGCGGAGTGCCTTTACCGGTAGTATCAAACCACAAATTCTCGCCCCAAGGAGCACCCCAAACCTCAAACGCAACACACCAGGTGGCAAAAGCATCAAGATCTTCACCAGAACGATGCTTAAACTCACTAAATTCGCGCTCGCGCTCGGCGGAACGAGGCTGCTTGAAAATAATACGCAACGCAGGAAGTTTGGCATCCCAAGCAGCGTTAATATCCATAGGATTTGGGTTATTGTTTTGAGGAGCAATAGACTCATGCAATTGCTCTACTTTAGCGAGATCCTCTCCGCTTAATTCAGCATATTCCGGAATATCTTGCGGACGAATATAAGTAACATTCAAGAACCTACGAGACTCAGGCAAGTACGGTGAAGGCTCAAGAGGTGTTACTGGAGCGCACGCATGAATTGGATTAATCAGCATAAAATCAGCCTTGCCGATTTCTCCAGCATCCTTAAGTAGGCGACGCAAATCGCCATAATCGCCAATTCCCCAAGAATCTTTTGAACGCACAGAATACATTTGCGTCATGAATCCCCAACGGTGCTTTTGCTTAACGCTTTCAGGCAATGGAATACGCGCAGGTGCGGCAATCAATGTGACATCAGCGTGTTGAGCCGTCTCGCCATTCGCGCTGATTACTTTAGCATGCAAAGTGTGATAGCCCATTGGCAAATCATCCGGAAGCTCAATGAACAAATCTCCATTGTCTTCGGATTGAATATCGCCTAACGAGCCTTCATAATCTGTTCCATCTTCGAGTGTAAGAGAAATATGAATTTGCTCTTTTTGGGCGTCTCCTGCGTGAATTGGTACGCAAGTTTTTGCGCCATTAAACGAAACGACAGTTGGTGGCAATAATTCGCTAGAGCGTTTGCGCTGAACCTTCTCGTATGAAATTGCAATATTGTCTTGAGTATCGGCAGGCATGCCTAATGCATCAAGTACTCCAACTAATGCTTCATCTGTAATTTCTGTGTAGCTTCCTTGCTGATCAATATAAAAAGTGGCAACGCCACACGCCTTAGCAAGCTTAATAAGTGGACGTGCAAGACGTTCCGCGCTTTCTTCCATAGGCTTATCAGCATCAGCTTTGCCAGTAGCTGTTGTTGTCATGGTTCTCCTTCTACTTTGTGATTTGGCACATTTCTAACATCGTCGTAAGCGTGCCAAATGTGCAACTATGGCGATAGCGTGTAAATCAATACATCTCTGGATTGAAATACACCCTGCCTGTCAATTATATAAATACCTGATATCGTTTGCAAATTAGCGTTGCGACATATTTGCTAGTTTTTATAAGTAATTGCAACTAAACGCAAGTGTTGTTATTACTCACGTTTAGTTGCAATCGTCTGATAGTTTGTTATTTCTTTTTACTTACTAAAACGCAATTACTTGTTGCTAAGCACAACAAAAGTTCTGGTAGGCAAGTGTAGGGTAGCAGCGCTTTTTTCTGTTGTAATATTTACTTCGGTGTCAGGCTGTTCTCCAGTCCACTTAGCAAAATAATCACTTGAATTAAGTATGCAATGCCACTCTTGAGCCTTTGCACTATGAATAGCAGGTAGTTGAATAGTTGCATCTTCATGATACATAGGATTTGCGCAAACAATTAAATTATTGCCAATGCGCGTAGCCAAAACAGTATGGTTAGACGTTTCAAGTTGTTTGCGTTTGCCGTCATACAATGAGCTATATTCAGCGCGAAGCTTTATAAGTGCACGATACCATTGAACAAGCGGACTGAAACGTTCAGCGCGCGCCCAGTCAAGCTGGTTCATTAGTACACCGCGATTATAAGAATTATCGCAACCGTGCTTAGTTCGCCCAAACTCTTCTCCGCTTAGCATAAACGGCGTGCCTGCAGCGCATAAAACAATTCCAGCTGCAAACATATTAGCGTTCAAAATATCCGCAACTTGTTTTGCATCTTGAGCGTCAAACTCAAAATCGCCAGCATTCTCGTGCATAGAAATGCAAAGCTTATCCCACAAAGTCAAATCGTCGTGAGCAGAAGTATATTGAACAATCTGTCCAACTTCTTTGCCTGCAGAAGTGGTATCACGCCATGCATTAAGAGTTTGACGAGCCGCATCCGAGCACCAGAACTCATTGCCATTTACATATCCGCGGTCGAAATGGTTCATGACGTTGCCTTTGAGAGAATCGCGAGACTCGTCACTAAACCAGCCTATGCGCTCGTTAAGAGTGCCTCTGCCGTCTTTATCTCCCATTGGAACTTTCTCATCAACAGCAGGATCCGAAGCACCCCACGGTTCTCCATACATAACAATATCTTTACCGCCAGGAAGCTCATCTAATGCAGCTCGTGCCTGATTTAAGGTTTCAGTATCAGTCAAGCCCATAAGATCAAAACGGAAGCCATCAATGTGATAGCAACGTGCCCAATGCAACAAAGATTCAATAATAAACCTGCGGAACATAGGATGTTCAGAAGCCATTTCATTTCCACAGCCAGAACCGTTAGCAAAAGATCCGTCAGAGTCTCGTCTGCAGAAATATCCAGGAGCCATGCATTCGAAAGCATTTTCTGCGGACTTGTACATGTGGTTATAAACGACATCCATAATTACACGTTGGCCATTAGCGTGTAATGCCGCAATCATTGCCTTGCATTCGCGAATTCGCGCAGTGCCATCGTAAGGATTGCTAGAATAAGCGCCTTCAGGAACGTTGTAAGCGTGAGGATCATAACCCCAGTTATACAAAGAATCTAGCTCTTCTGCAGAAGCGCCATTTTTTCTAGCATTGTCAATTGCAGATTCGTCAACTGTTGCAAAATCGTAAATAGGTTCGAGCTGTACGTGAGTAACGCCAAGCTGCTTTAAATAATCCAAGCCAGTAGGGAAGTTGCATTCAGAAGAATCTGGATTTTGCAAAGATGTATGTTCATCAGTAAAAGCGAGATACTGTCCTCTATGTTCTGGCTTAAAACCGCCATTAGGATTGCTGCTGAAATCGGCAACATGCGTTTCCCAAACAACCATTGCGTGGCGCACAAATTTAGGAGACTTATCTTTATGCCAATTGGCAGGAGATACTCGCTCATCGTCTATTACAAGGCTGCGCTCTCCATTTACGCCGCTTGCTACGCCCCAAGGGTCGCTTGTACGATTTACTGTGCCATCTTGGAAAGTAACGAGATAATCGTAGTATATGCCGTCTAAACGCTTGCGGAAATTAATTCGCCAAGCTCCATCATGTAGTGGTTTCAACTCATGTGTTTGAGTTGGCTCACTGTTATTTCCAGTTTCAAAAAGTCTTAGCGTTACATTCTGCGCAGTTGGTGCCCACACAGTAAATGTTGTAGATTTGGCGTTTAGAGTAAATCCAAGAGGTCCTTCGTATACAGGCCATGTTGCCGAAGATGGAGTCGTCATATATGGTATCCTTCTTCTTTCGCTATTTTGCGAATCGTCTAAATTTTCTAAATTATCTAATCGTATTAGTAATTATACAGTTTTTTAAATTTTATTATTTACTTATTGTTCTGTTATCAAGTTTTTTTATGTTTTGCGGCACTATTTGGCTAAACACGGTAGGGTTTATGTGATAGCCATTATCGTATTAAGTCAAACGGCGAGTGTGTTAAGTTATTTTTATTTTAAGTTGTATATTCGCATTGTTTAGATGAAAAAGAAGGCTGAAACGCTCGAAAGCGTCTCAGCCTTCAGTAGATTTATATCCTGTAAATTATCAGCCCTTAACGGAGCCAGACATGGACTCTTCGTAGAATCGTTGCATAACGATAAACAGGATTGAGATTGGTATGGAGACGCACACAGCACCTGCGGAGAATCGTGCGAACCAGTGATTAATATACTCTTTCTGAAGCATTTGCCACAAGCCCACAGCAACAGTGTAGTTATCTGCAGTTCGAGCAATAGTCTTAACCAAAACGAAGTCAACCCATGGTCCCAAGAAGCTAGTAATAGCCTGGAACACAATCATAGGCTTGCAGATTGGAAGAATAATCTTATAGAATACTTGCCAAGTTGTGCAGCCGTCCAAGTATGCAGCCTCATCCAAAGACTTTGGAATAGTATCCATATAGCCCTTCATAACGTAGAAGCCCATACCGCTACCGGCAGAGTACACGATAATTAAGGAGATGAGTATTACGCTACCGTTTGTTAAGCCAAATGCTTTCAAAATGAAGTAAATAGCGATAACAGCCATGATGGATGGGAACATACCCAAAATCAAAGCAATATTCATGAATGTCTTACGTCCGCGGAAGCGCAGACGAGACATACAGAATGCCACTACGAGTACGAAGAACAGTGAGATAATGCACACGAAGATAGACACAATCAAAGTGTTTAAGAACATGCGTGGGAAATCAAATGTTTCGCGCTGAGTGAATAACTGAATATAGTTATTAAACGAGTACTCGGTAGGGAAGAACGTAGTCTGATATGGAGCAGTGTTCTTGTTGAAACTTTCTAAGAATATCCAAGCGATTGGCGTGAGCCAAACAATAGACATGAGAATCAGGAACAAGTGCGCTGCAAAATCTCCGACGCGACGACGAACTCGTTGATCGCGCCACATTGGAACGCTACGCGTGCTATGCACTGACTGATCTTTTTGTTCAGGCGCAGATTTCGTAACTTTATCTTTATTACTCACCGGAATCCCTCCTCATTCTTGTAAGATCCAGAGTTGCGATACGTAATCAGTGCTACGACAGCAAGAACAATGAATGTCATAATGCCAATCACAGCGCCCATGCTGTAGTCGCTCTTGTCTACAGTCAGCTTGTAGAGCCATGTAATGAGCAAATCAGTCTTACCTGCTGAAGATGTGAGTGATGACGGATCGCCTCCTGACAAGAGGTAAATAACGTTGAAGTTGTTTACGTTGCCTGTGAAAGTTGTAATTAAGTAAGGTGTCATTACGAAGAAGATATATGGCATTGTGACGTTCATGAAACGCTGCCACCAACTTGCACCATCGAGCTCTGCTGCTTCGTAAAGTTCTGCAGGAACGTTTTGCAAAATGCCTGTAATCTGCATGATAGTATACGGGATACCAACCCAAAGATTGATGAGAATCACCGTTACTCGCGCCCAGGTTGCATCTTGGAAGAATGGTAATGGAGAATGAATCCATCCCGAAGCTAAGAGTAAACGATTAATAGCGCCTTCACGTTGAAGCATACTATGCATAACGAGTAATGAAACAAACTGTGGAACTGCAACAGTTAGGGAGAAGCAAGTGCGCCATAAGCCCTTGAAGCGGGTGGTGCGTCTATTGATAATCATAGCCATGAACATTCCGAAGAAGAAGTTCAAGAATGTTGCAAAGAAAGCCCACACTAAAGTCCAAACTAACACGTCTATGAAAACTTTAGCATTAATTAAGCTATTCGAATTGCCAATATCGAAGAAATTCTGTAATCCTACCCAGCTAAACAGTGGAACATGCTTGCTATCGTAATTTGTGAATGCCATAGAGATCATGAAGATTAATGGCAAAATTGTAAAGAGAACAATTCCAATGGTTGGTATGGTCATAAAACCAACATGAGCATTCTGATCAAGTAAAGACTTTAAATCTTCGTAGAAATTAGCAGGCTTCTTACCTTTTGCGACAGTATCTTGCGCTTTATAAGCACTACGTAAAGACAGAGTAGCTAAGAAAATTAGTAAGCAAATAGCAGCAAGAGACATAACGCAGTAAAGAAGAATCTCCACAGAGCTGTCACCCTCTGTATAATGCCAAAAACCTCTGATTTTAATCTTTGTTGCTTTAAGAGTGCCTAAAGTCGTGATCTTTGGTAAATATTCGACGCCAGTAGTAGCTAAGAAGTAGATTACAGCTATTTCAGTTACTAAGAAAATAACGCCTTTAGTGAACTGTCGGCGTGCTAAATTACCGAAGCCGAAAATGATAATAGAGAACCAAGAGTAAATGTCAGCACCTTTTGCTGCTTTCTGCAATGAGTATGGTGACGGTGCAAAGCGCTCAGAATTCGGTGTATTCCGACGCTTTAATCGTTTCATGGATGCTGTGCCAATCATGACATGCCTTTCCTATAAACAATGAGTGCGTTTTGAGGAGAAATAAAACGCCCCGCCCCTATTCACAATAGTGTGGGGAGCGGGGCGTTTTATTTTTACGTAAGTTGTGTAGCACTACTTACGTTTTTCAGATAATCTATACTGTAAGGAAGCTTACTTCTTAAGAGCTTCATCGAAGCTCTTCTGGAAGTCTGCAGTCTTTGCTGCAGCATTGCTTTCATTAATTTCCTTGTTTGCAAGAGCGGAGCCGAAGTTCTTAGACGGATCCCAGTATGCACTCATTTCAGGAATATTTGGCTGCACGACAGAAGTCTTAGCAATGGTTTCCATCTGAGCAGTAGCACCTGCATCATCTTTAACGGTATCTGCAAGAGTCTTGTCGGAAGGAATTACGCTCTGAAGCTCATAAGCTTTCTTCTGGGATTCCTTAGATCCAAGGAAGGCAGCAAACTTAGCAGCCATTTCTGGAGCCTTGGAATTCGGGTTATAGCCAACGGCCTTAGAACCAACGAAGGACTTCATTTGCAATTCGCCAGCTTCAGTCTTGAACTTAGGAAGAGCTGCGGCAGCGTAATTATCGCCTAAAGCCTTCTTTACGTCTGCTTCATCCCAAGAACCGGAGAAGTAAGCATCGACAGTGCCATCCTTGATGCCAGCTAAGCCTGCACCATTGCCATCCATGACAAAGTTCTTATTCTGAATGAACTTTGCAATGTACTTGGTAACAGCAGCTGCCTTATCGCCGAGCTTAATACCAGCCTTTGCATCGCGACCATTATCACCGAAGAACTTCAGGTTGCCATCGAGTTAGAAACCGGCGAGGTACCAGCCGCCGCCAATATCGAATGCAACCTTGCCCTTCTCAAGCATCTTGTCGAGGGACTTAACGTCATCAGCAGAGAACTTGGACTTGTTGTAGTACATGAACCAAGTGTTGCTGGTATAAGGAACGCCGTACATCTTGCCATCCTGAGCAGTGACGGACTTAACCAAAGCGTCCTCATTCTGCTCCTTGACCTGCTTCACAGCGTCATCGCCTAATTCGCCAATAGCACCAGCTTTTACTAACTCACCAATCTGATCGTTAGGGAAGAGATAAACATCAGCAGCTGCTTTAGGATCCTGCTTTACAGTTGTTGCAGCATCTGGAGGAGCAACTACAGAATTCTTGAAGCTAACTTCTGGGTGATCCTTCTTGAATTCCTTCTCCATGGTGTCAATCCAGCCGCCGGCTTTCTGATCTTCAGAAGCAGACCATACAGTAAGCTTTACTGGAGCTGCCTTGCCATCAGAACTATTGTTAGTGCTTGAACCGCAAGCTGCAAATCCAAACAAAGTAGCAACTGCAAGACCTGCACCCAGCATCTTCTTAATATTCGTCATCCTT
This sequence comes from Gardnerella phocaeensis, assembly GCF_048545075.1. Lineage (NCBI taxonomy): Bacteria > Bacillati > Actinomycetota > Actinomycetes > Bifidobacteriales > Bifidobacteriaceae > Gardnerella > Gardnerella phocaeensis. The sequence continues at coordinate 31,566 of NZ_JBKQXS010000009.1, forward strand.
GACCTCCTATATCATGCCAAAAACTGGCATATCATTTGGTGGCGTAGTAACGGATTCCGTTGTGGCGCAACATCGCGATTGCTGCGTAGAGCAGCGTCACAAGTCTCACAAATCCGTTCGTAAGCACTGTGTAGTATACACGGATATCACGTCGTTTGCAAATGAGTGGCGGGCTAGTTTGCATATTTTGCTTTATAAATTTTTCAAGTGGATACGTGTAAACTAAGTAGAACAACGCGAGAAGGGTGAAATAATGGGATTATATAATCACGCACAATGGCTTAAAGACGCGGTTTTTTACGAAATCTATCCGCAAAGTTTTTGTGATTCCAACGGTGACGGCATAGGCGATATTCAAGGAATTATAAAAAAATTAGACTATGTCAAATCGCTTGGTTGCAATGCAATCTGGCTTAATCCTTGTTATGATTCGCCTTTTAAAGATGCGGGCTATGACGTGCGCGACTACAAAAAAGTAGCTGCGCGTTATGGAACAAACGAAGATTTAAAGCAACTTTTTAATGAAGCTCATAATCGAGGAATCCGTATATTGCTTGACTTAGTGCCGGGTCACACGAGTGAAGAACACGAGTGGTTTAAGAAAAGCTCGAAAGCGGAAGAAAACGAGTTTAGCAAGCGATACATTTGGACAGACAGTGCGTTTAGCGGCTATTCTATGCCGTTTATTGGCGGTGAAACTGAGCGTGACGCAACGTATATTCTAAACTTCTTCAAATGCCAGCCGGCATTAAACTATGGTTTTGCGCATAGAGATCGAGCTTGGCAATCTTCGCCTGATTCTAAAGAGGCTGCCGAAACTCGCGCTGCAATGGTTGATATTATGCGATTTTGGCTTTCACTCGGTGCAGATGGATTCCGAGTTGATATGGCTGATTCGCTTGTAAAAAACGATGAGAACAATGGCGAAGGAACTATTGGCAAAGACAATACGATTCGCGCATGGCAGGAAATGCTGGGTGCTGTAAAAGAAGAGTATCCGCAGGCTGCTTTTGTTTCTGAATGGGGTAGGCCGCGTCAGGCTCTTGCTGCCGGATTTGACATGGACTTCTATTTGAATTGGCGCTGGGATGGAAATCCTAATGGATACGCACGTTTAGCTCGTGATGTTGATAACGCTTTAGATAGCAATCCTGAGCATGATCACAGCTACTTTAATGCGCGCGGCGGCGGCAGTATTTGCCCATTTTTAGACGATTATTGCCCACAATATGAGTCAACCTGCTCGCAAGGCTACTTTAGTTTCATCACTTGCAATCACGATACGCCGCGTCTTGCTCCGCGTCTTGACGATCGTGAGCGTCGCGTTGCTTTCGGCATGATACTCACTATGCCAGGCGTGCCATTCGTATATTACGGCGACGAAATTGGCATGAAATATCGCGATATTCCAACAAAAGAAGGCGGTTACGCCCGTACTGGCACGCGTACGCCAATGCAATGGGATGATGCAAAGAATTTTGGCTTCTCAACGGCTGCAAAATCTAAATTATACTTGCCTGTTGAAGCTCGAGCAGATGGAAGAACTTGCGCAAACTCTCGCAAACAAGCAGTAGAAAGTGGCGAAATACCAACTGTTTCTGCGCAAATTAATTGCGAAGATTCCTTCCTTTCATGGGTGCGTTCGCTTATTGCGCTTCGTCATAATCGCAAATCTTTGCAAGCTGACGCGTCTTGGAGAGTTTTGTATGCTCCGGTTGACGGTCGCGGCTTTGCTTACGAGCGTTGCGCAAAAGGTGACGCAGGAGAATCAGCTGTAGAACGAAGCATTGTTATTATGAACCCAGGTGTAAATAGCGAAACAATTTCATTAGAAGCATTAGCGAATCTTACGCAAGAATCTGCTTACAACCCATTACTGAAAATTGGAGAAATATCAGTTAATGGTGATTGCTTAACACTCGGCGCTCAAAGTTTTGCAGTATTTGGAATGTAAAGTGTTTGGAATGTAAATTGTAGCGTACAAGTCAAGTAGATACGCAACTGCGGATAAAGTTTATATAAACTAGGTATGCGCAAATAAACAAGGACGTGTAATGAGTATTAATAGTGGTAAAGCAATAATGCGCGATAGCGGTAGTGCGAATAAGGAAATGCTTGACGCAAACGGCAAACCAATTCGTGCTGACCGTAACATAAAAACTGGAATCACGCTTAATAAACTTAAAATGCTCGGCGCTTTTATGCTTATGCTAGGCACATTTAGCAACACAGTAATTGCGCGAATGTTTGGCGGAACAGTAACCAATAATATGTTTGCATTGACAGTCATATTAGTTTGCGAATTTATAAGTTGGACTGCAGTGCCATGGTATGCGTGGATACTAGTACGCGGATACCATAACACGCATAATTTGAATCTTTACATGTTAAGATTGTTGATTTTAGCAGTGGTTTGCGAAGTTCCATACGATTTGGTGAATTCAAAATGTTTGTTCGACATGCGTTCGCAAAATCCTGTATTCGCAATGGTTATCGCACTATTCGTACTTTCGGGTATAGATACAATTAGGGAGCGTTTAAGCGGATTTAGTAAAGGTTTTGCTATTACTGTGCTTATCATTGCGGGTCTTCTTTGGAATTTGATAGGAAAAGTTTTTGTGCAGCATGGAATTTTCTTCGGCGGTGTAACTTTACTTATTTTCGTACTTCTTTTTGAATTATTAAAAAAGCGCGAAATTACTATGGAGATGACTGCAGGAATGTTCGGTGCTATGTCGATGCTTGCACCTGGTATTGGTGTAGCTGTGTTGCATTATCGTAGTGCTTATGGTGATGGTCCTAAAAACTCGACGACGTTCCGTTGTGTTATGTATGCGTGGTATCCGCTGATGTTGATCATTGCGTCAGCGTTTGCAGTATACATTCATTAAAGTTATAAGTTGTAAGCAAACAAAATAATACATAAAATAATACATAAAATTGTTAATAAGCAAAGTTGCAGGTAACAGCAGAGGTGTGCAATAGTATGGACTCTTCCAAGTTGGGAATTTTTTATAATTACGCATCCGACTTAAACGCAAAGGCGCAGGATAGTCAGGTAATTAAAGGCGAAAAGTGGCGAATTACGGTTATTGCGGATTCGTTGTTGCGCCTTGAGTGGAGCGACGACGGAAAGTTTGTTGACAATCCTACACAAACTGTAATCTGCCGCAATTTTGCTCACAAAAACGCGGACGCTCAGCCGAAATTTAGTGCGCGCAAAAACGAAAATGGATGGCTGGAAGTAGAAACCGAAAAGCTTCACCTTACTTATAATTGCGAAGCTTTTAGCAAAGAAGGCTTAAGTATTGTTGTTCGCGGAGTGCCGTGCACGCAATTTAATACGTGGCATTATGGCGACGATTGCCCGGGAAATCTTCTTGGAACTTTTAGAACTTTGGATCAAGCGGACGGTTCGGTAAAACTTGGTAAAGGCATACTTTCGCGCGATGGATGGTCTATTTTAGACGATTCTGCAACTTGCGAAATTGCACCGGCTGAGGAAATAAATGGCAAACCAAACCCGTATGGGGCTTGGGTTAAGTCGCGTGCGCAAAAAGTTAGCGAACAAGACGGCAGATATAAAGACTTATACTTCTTCGGTTACGGACACCACTACATTCAAGCAATTCAAGACTTTTATAAGCTTACAGGCGCTCAGCCGCTGCTGCCGCGTTTTGCGCTAAGCAATTGGTGGAGCCGTTACTATCACTATCGCCAAGACGAATATTTGCAATTGCATAATCGCTTCAAGTGCGAAGGCATACCTTTCAGTGCAGCTGTTATTGACATGGATTGGCATGTTACGGATGTTGATGCAAAATATGGTTCTGGCTGGACTGGTTACACGTGGAATGAGGAACTTTTCCCGGATCATCGTGCTTTTTTGCGTAAACTTAACGCGGCTGGATTGGCTCCAACTTTGAACTTGCATCCGCGCGACGGCGTGCGTGCGTTTGAAAAAGATTATCCGCAAGTTGCGCGAGATATGGGAATTGATCCTGCAAGTGGTAAAGCTGTGGAATTTGATTTAACGAATCCGCAATTTGTTGAAGCTTACTTCAATATGCATCATCGCATGGAAGATGAAGGCGTGCGATTCTGGTGGATTGACTGGCAGCAGGGTGGAGTTACGCGCGAGCCTGGCTTGGATCCTCTTTGGATGCTGAACCACATGCACTACGAGGACGCTGCGCGCGACGGCCGCTGGCCGCTTACTTTCTCTCGTTACGCTGGTCCTGGTTCACATCGCTACCCAGTTGGATTCTCGGGAGATACCGTTACTACTTGGGATTCGCTTGCGTTCCAAACTTACTTTACTGCTACAGCTTCAAATATTGGCTACGGATGGTGGAGTCACGATATTGGCGGACACATGCTTGGCGTTCGCAACAACGAGTTGGAAGCGCGATGGTACGCTTTCGGCGCGTTTAGTCCTATTAATCGTTTGCACTCTACTTGCTCGCCGTTTGCTGGAAAAGAGCCGTGGAATTTCCCTAAGGAAACTCGCGAAGCAATGGTGAAAATGCTTCGTTTGCGCGCGGAACTTTTGCCATACGTTTATACGATGAATTATCGCGCGGCTTTTGAAGGCAGACCGATTATTGAGCCAATGTACTGGCAGTCGCCGGAAGTTGGGATGGCTTACGAGATTCCTAACGAGTACCGTTTTGGAAGCGAGCTTATAGTAGCGCCGATTGTTTCGCCTAACGACGCGGCTACTTTGCGCGGATGCGCTGGAGTTTGGTTGCCGGAAGGTGATTGGTACGATTTGTTTGACGGGCGCAGGTATGTGTCTCGCGGCTGGAATGGTCGCAGATTTGAAGCGTGGCGCTCACTTGACCGCGTGCCGGCTTTTGCGCGCGCTGGAGCGATTGTACCTTTGCAAGTTTTGCCGGAAGTTGCAGATTGCGAGCGTAATGCTGATGCTGCTGAATCTGTTAATAGTATTGAAAATCCTCGTAGTTTGCGCGTTCTTGCATTCCCTGGAGCTGACGGCGAATTTGTGATGCGAGAAGATAACGACGACTTTGCTGCAGCATCAGCTGGAAACACTGCGAACACGCGTATGAATTTTGTGTGGCGAGACGGCAATGGCTCTTCGCAATTTATTATTTCCGGTGTTGCAGGATCCGATGCTGCCGTAGAAGCTGTGCCGGAAAAACGCAACTGGAATGTTGTATTTAGAGGAGTTGCTTGCACAGATTTTGCGAACGTGCGCGTGCTTGTGGAGGGAAAAGAGCTTAACGCAAGCGATTTTGCGGTTTCTTACGAAGGCGAAGAGTCGACTTTGAGCTTGTCAGTTTCTGTGAAAGACGTGCCAGCTCGTTCGGAAGTTCGCGTAATTGTTGATGGTGGATTGCAAATCGCTGCCGACCCTAAAGTTGGTGACGCTTACAGATTCCTGCTTCAAGCGCAAGTGCCGTACCGCGGTAAGGAAATGGCTTTTGATGCAGTGAGCGAGGCTGGCGGAAGTGCAAGTGCTATTGCTGCAATCTCAACTCTTGAATACGAAAACGAATCGGAAGCAGAAAAGTATCGCAACAGCGTTGATATGCTTAATGCTTACGCAACTGATCAGCCTTCTGTAATGAAGTGGGCGCAGTGGCGTTGTACGTTGCCGGTTTCTGTAAAGCACGCGCTTGAGGAGATTTTGCTGCGCTCGGTTGAGTGAGTAATGTTTTTCTCAATAGATTTTAGCTCTGTTGAGTTAGTTGTAATCTGCTGGGTGAAGTTGTGTACTTTTCTCAGCAGATTTGTTTTTTGAGCGAGTTGCGATTTTGCAAATCTGTATTTTTGCATTTTTATTTCTGTAAATTCGTATTATCAAAAATTAGAATTTATATGGTAACAAATGTTTAGACATATTAG